>NZ_JARESV010000043.1:0-72119 GCF_046026985.1 Paraburkholderia sp. RL18-101-BIB-B | reverse complement strand
GGGGTGGTTCGGCGGGGGGGGGGGGCGGGTTATTGGGGGGGCGGCGCCCTTCGCTTTTTCAGGACCGGTATCATGGGGCATGATTAAGCCTTATGAAATCGCGCAGGAGAGAAGAATCGTGCATGTCGGGGAGCGTTTCAACAGCATTACCCACCTCGTCGGCGCCGTGCTGTCGGTGGCGGGTCTTGCAACGCTCGTGACGATGGGCGCGCTCGACGGTGACGCGTACAAGGTGGTCAGCTTCAGCGTGTACGGTGCGATGCTGTTCGTGCTGTATGCTATCTCGACGCTTTACCACAGCGTGCGCAATCCGCGCGTGAAAGCGGTTCTGCAGAAATGCGACCATTCGGCGATCTACCTGCTGATCGCCGGCAGCTACACCCCGTTCACGCTCGTCACATTGCGCGGACCGTGGGGCTGGTCGCTATTCGGCGTAAGCTGGGGGCTTGCCGCTCTCGGCATCGTGCAGGAATTGACGCTGGGGCGACGCACCCGCAGCGTTTCGATGGTGCTGTATGTCTTGATGGGATGGCTCGCGCTCGTTGCCGTCCGCCCGCTGGTACAAGCCTTACCGGCAGCGGGTACCGCCTGGCTCGTGGCCGGCGGAGTCATCTACAGCGCCGGCATCTACTTCTTCATCAACGACGAGCGCATCCGGCACGGACATGGTATCTGGCACCTGTTCGTACTGGCGGGCAGTCTGTGTCAATTCGTCAGTGTCGCGCGCTACGTCGCGTGACACCCCACGGCGGCGAAATGCAACTTAAGGCCAGTCAACGTGTCTGCATAGCGCGTTGAAGCATTCGGCACGCGTTTCCCGCGTGCCGCCGATTTCTCTGCGAACGGAACTGGCTTCGGCCTCGAACACGCCAAGCGGGTGTGTTCATGCGGCATTTATGCCTGCCGGGCCCATGTGTGCCGTTCGCAAAACTGCATTGCAAAGATCTTTTATGTCTTTTGATTCCCTCGGCTTGTCCGAACCGTTGGTCCGCGCTGTACACGAACTCGGCTACACCACTCCGACTCCGATCCAGACGCAAGCGATTCCCGCCGTGCTCAACGGCGGCGACCTGCTGGCCGGCGCGCAAACCGGCACCGGCAAGACCGCCGGCTTCACGTTGCCGATCCTGCAACGTCTGAACTCCATGCCCGCCGTTGCAACCGGCTCGGGCAAGCGCGCGGTGCGCGCGCTGATCCTCACGCCCACGCGTGAACTGGCCGCGCAGGTCGAAGAAAGCGTGCGAGCCTACGGCAAGTATCTGAAGCTGAAGTCGACCGTGATGTTCGGCGGCGTCGGCATCAATCCGCAGATCGGCGCACTGCGCAGCGGCGTGGATATCGTCGTCGCGACGCCGGGCCGTTTGCTCGATCACATGCAGCAGAAGACCATCGACCTGTCGCATCTCGAGATTCTCGTGCTCGACGAAGCCGATCGCATGCTCGACATGGGCTTCATCCACGACATCAAGCGCGTGCTGGCGAAGCTGCCGCCGAAGCGCCAGAACCTGCTGTTCTCGGCCACCTTCTCCGACGAGATCAAGACGCTCGCCGACAATCTGCTCGACTCGCCGGCGCTGATCGAAGTCGCGCGCCGCAATACGACAGCGGAAACGGTCGCGCAGAAGATTCACCCGGTGGATCGCGACAAGAAGCGCGAACTGCTCACGCATCTGATCAAGCAACACAACTGGTTCCAGGTGCTGGTGTTCACGCGCACCAAGCACGGCGCCAACCGTCTTGCCGAACAACTGACCAAGGACGGCATCAACTCCCTGGCGATTCACGGCAACAAGAGCCAGTCGGCCCGTACTCGCGCGCTCGCCGAATTCAAGGACGGCACGCTGCAGGTACTGGTCGCGACCGACATCGCCGCGCGTGGCATCGATATCGATCAGTTGCCTCACGTGGTCAACTACGATCTGCCGAACGTGCCGGAAGACTACGTGCACCGCATCGGCCGCACGGGCCGCGCGGGCGCGACGGGCGAAGCGATCTCGCTGGTGTGCGTCGACGAACTGCAATTGCTGAAGGACATCGAGAAGCTGATCAAGCGTCCGGTGCCGCAGGAAGTGATCGCCGGTTTCGAACCGGACCCGACCGCAAAGCCGGAACCGATTCTGCGTCGCGGCCAGGGTGGCGGCGGCGGTGGTGGTGGTCGTTCGCCGCGTCAGGGTCAAGGCGCACCGAAGCGTGACGACGGTCGGCGTGACGGCGCGGGTTCCGCGAAACCGGCGCAGCGCTCAGGTCAACGCCCCACAAACGGTCAACAGCAGCCGAAGCCGCAAGGCGCGAAGCCGGCCGGCAACGGCGGCCAGCCGCGTCGTGACGGTCAGCGTCACGACGACCGGCCGCGCGCCGTCGCGCACGAAGGCAGCGCCGCGCAGCACGCACCGCGCAAGCCGCAGGGCGCGAAACCGCAAGGCGGCAATCCGGGTGCGTTGTTGGGCGGCGCGAAGCCGCGCAACGACGCGCCGCGCGGTGGCCATCCCACGCGCAGCGGCCAGCGCGGCCGCTAAGCGTCGAAACCGCACGCTTGTTCGCCGTAGTCCTTGCGTTTGAGGACTACCGGCCGGCACCGGCTGCGGCTTGCTTCAGGTGCTCGATCTGCTGTTCCCATCGGTCGAGCACCGCCTCTCCCTCCTCTTCCAGCTCGAACGTAATGCCGCTCGTCAGGCGCGCATAACGGACGCTTTGCGCGTCCGCCGTGTCGATCGAACCATGCAGATAGACGAGCCCACTGGCGTCGCCAGCGACGCTCGCTAGCGGCGTCATGAGCAACTGCACCTGATAGAACGCCTCGTCGCAAACAAAGGTGAGCGCTGCGCGGCCGCTCTGCGCGATGGCGCGCGTCGCCCTGGCTTGCGGCCACAACGCGATGCACAGCGTGCGCGAATCGGGCGCATACAACTCGCCGACGCCGAGCAGCGACGTGCGCACATGGCCATTCGAATCGACGCTCAGCAGCGACGCGGTGAAACCCGTCTTGCTGGCGAGCGACGAACCGTCGAACAACGCGCGCACGGCATCGGGCCATTCATCGAACACGTTCTGTTCGAGCGGACGTTCGGGTGCGGGGGAATCGCTCATGATGTCGATCCGGTGAGAAGTGAGCCAGCCTGCATCATGCCTTGAAAAGCAAATGGCCCGCATGAGCGGGCCATTTGCAACACCAGGCATTTCGCCAGGCGATCAGCGAAAGAACACGTGCTGCGTGATCTTGGCAAGCGGGTAATGCACGCCTGGCTGAATCCGCGCGGGCAGATCGAGCGGCTTGAGCAGCATCTTCACACACATGTCGGCCGACAGATTGCGCCGCACCAGCGCATTGATCCGCGCCGCGCGCTCGCGGTTATAAGTTGAATCGTGCACACGCTCCGGATAACGAGTCGCGAAGACGTGGCGCAAGGCAATCTCCGAGTCTTCGTTCTTGATCTCCATGACGCGGCGCATCAGCGCACCCAGCACCGCAAGCCGGCCGTTGCCTTCGATCTTGTTGTACTTCTTGAAGTACTTGAAAAAGTGTTTGTAGTGACGCACTTCGTCGGTGCGGATGTTGTCGGTGATCTGCTTGAGGACCGGCTCGTCCGAGCATTCGCCGATCGCGCGATACAAGGTCGCCGTGCCGGTTTCCACCACGCAGCGCGCGACCATCTCGAGCGCGCGGGTCTTTTCGAAGTCCTCCACTGAACAGGTCAGCGAATACTCTTCCATGAAATTACGAAAGGCCGTGTCCCAGTCGAATTCGGGCCACACGTAAGCGATATACGTCTTGAGCGCGCGGCCATGCTGCAATTCTTCCGGCTCCCACTCCTGGTTGAGCCAGGCCGAGACTTCAGGATCGCCGTTGAAAAACGTGCTGAGATTGCTGGTGTACAGATCGGAGCCGCTTTCGATAAACGAGGACGCGCACAGCAGCAGCAGCAAATCTTCGTTGGCGACGGCCTTTTGCCGATCAATGCGGGTGAGGTCGATGTCCTCGATCCGCCAGGGCATGACATGGTTCAGCTCTGTGTGCATCGTGTCTTGCTCCGAAAGCTGTATCGACTCGCGGAGCATGCTCGAAACCGCCCGCTCTCGGCCGGGCCGGTCCGCCGTGTCTGATACAGCGCCTTGAATTAGAGTTAACCCCTTGTATCTTGCATCTTAGTCGGTGTTTCGCAACTCTGCAGATAACCCAGCACAGACCATGCCGAGCCGCCGCAGTTCCAATTGCGGGATAGTCCAAACATTCGGTCGGACAAAAGCGCGGCGCGCAAGGCACAAAAAAAGCCAGCTCGAAGAGCTGGCTTGAGTCTGTGACGATGCCTCGTCAAGCAGGTTTGGCGGGCACGGCGGCGCTTTGATCAAGCGGCGCGAGGCTCGCGATCAGGCGATCTGAACGCCTTGCATCAGTCGTACGCGACGCATGCGCCAGGCAACGGCTACGAGCGAGAGGCCCGACAGCACCGCGGCGATTAACACGTAGTAACTTGGCGCAAGTTTGTCGCCGGTCAAATGAATGAACGTCTCGACGATCGTGGGCGCGAAGCCGCCGAAAATCGTCACGCCGATGCTGTAACCGATTGAAAGGCCCGTCGAGCGCACCTGCGTCGGAAAGATCTCGGACATCAATGCAGGCATCGGGCCGGAATACGCCGCCTTGAAAATGCCCGCCGTGCCCTGCAACAACAGCAACCACCCGATGGTCGGATGAGACTGCAGCAACGCGAACATCGGATAGATCAGCGTCCCCATCAGAATCGACGTGGTTAGCATGATGCGAATCTGGCCGATGCGATCGGACAACGCGCCCATCACCGGCGAGAGCAGGAATTGCAGGCCGCCGTTGAGCACCACCACGCCGAACGATGCCGCTGCAGGCATGTGCAACTGCTTGACGGCGTACATCGGCATGTAGAGCTGCAGCACATACACGCCCACCGTGGATTGCGCGACGATGCCCACCGCGAGCAGCAAATTGACCCACTGGCTGGCGAACGACGCGTCCTTGTCTTCGCTCACCGTCGAGCGAGCGCCGGCCGCTTCGCGCGCCTCGCGCAGCGCGAGGAACTCCGGCGTCTCGTCGAGATGGGAGCGGATGTAATAGCCCACCGGACCGACCAGCAAACCGAACACGAACGGCATGCGCCAGCCCCAGTCATTCAGTTGCGCGGGCGGCAGCCACGCCGTCAGCAGCGAGCCAAACGCGGCTGCGGTGATCGCGGCGAGCCCCTGGCTCGCGAACTGCCAACTGGCGTAGTAGCCGCGGCGCGACGCGCTATGCTCGACCATGAAGGCGGTCGCGCTGCCGAACTCGCCGCCCACCGCGAAGCCTTGCACGAGCCGCGCGAGCAGAATCAGGATCGGTGCAGCGATACCAATCGACGCATACGGCGGCATCACCGCCATCGTGAAGGTGCCGACCATCATCAGCGCGATGGCGAACGTCAGCGCCGCCTTGCGGCCCTTGCGGTCGCCGTAAATGCCCAGCACAACCGCACCCAGCGGCCGCATCAGGAACGAAATGCCGAAAGTGGCGATGGCGAGCAGCGTGGAGAGCCACTCGTCCTGCGTCGGGAAAAACTGTTTGGCGATGATGGTCGCGAAGTAGCCGTAGACCAGGAAGTCGAACCACTCGAGCGCATTGCCGACCGACGACGAAAACACGATCCGCCGCACCATCGCTTTGGAAAGCGGCGCGGACGCGGAATGAGGGGAAGCTGTCGCCGAGGGCGACGCGTGGGTCTGCATGATGTCTCCTGCTCTGTCTGATGCTCGATGCCTGCTGCCTGGCGTGCGGGAAGCGCCGCCGGCAACCGGTGTATTTGATTCGCGCGATGCCTTTGCGAGGGCAGTCGAGAAAGCGCGCCGAGTGCGATGGCCGCTGTATCGCCTCCGCACGCGGCGAAGCGCCGCCTCAGGCGGCACGGCGCGTCGCGCGTGGATGGCTTTCCTAGAACCCCGCAGCCAACCCGTCACGGCGGCTGTCGCTGGCCGCCACATAGCCGCGCTCCGGATCATTGCGATCGAGCTTCCAGATGTACTGGCCGGAGCCGAAGTCCATGTACGGATCGTCGACCGACTTGATCGTATGGCCGAGCTTCTGCAAGGCCTCGGCGGTCTTCGGATCGAGCGTCGATTCGATGTCGATAGTGAAGTCGCGATTGACCTTCCAGCGCGGTGCGTCGCACGCGGCCTGCGGCTGCTGACCGTAGTCGAGCATCCGCACGATGGATTGCAGATGGCCTTGTGGCTGCATGTCGCCGCCCATCACGCCGAAGCTCATCACCGCTTCCTGCTGGCCGTTCACCTGCTGCGTGAGGAACGACGGGATGATCGTGTGGAACGGCCGCTTGCCGCCTTCCACTACGTTCGGCGATTTCGGGTCCATCGAGAAACCACAGCCGCGGTTCTGCATGGCGATGCCGCTATCCGGCACCACGATGCCCGAGCCGAAGCCCATGTAGTTCGACTGGATGAAGCTGACCATCATGCCGCGCTCGTCCGCCACCGACATGTAGATGGTGCCGCCGGCCTTCGGCATGCCGAAATCGAACTGCGTGGCGCGCTTGTGATCGATCAGTTTGGCGCGCGAGGTGAGGTACGCGTCGTCGAGCATCTGCTCGGGCGTGACGTCCATGGAACGCGGATCGGCGACGTAGCGGTAGACGTCGGCGAAGGCCAGCTTCATGGCCTCGATCTGCAAGTGCTGCGATTCGACGTTGTCGACCGCCAGTTCCTTCACATCGAATTTTTCGAGGATGCCCAGTGCGATCAGCGCCGCGATGCCCTGCCCGTTCGGCGGAATCTCGTGTACGGTGTAGCCGCGATAGTCCTTGCCGATCGGCTCGACCCAATCCGCGCGGTAGTTACGCAGATCGTCGGCGGTCAGCGCGCCGCCACCTTCGCGGGCGAACGCGGCGATCTGCTCGGCGATCTCGCCTTCGTAATACGCGCGCGGGCCCTGCTCGGCGAGCTTGCGCAGCGTCTTCGCGTGGCCGGGGAAGCGCACCAGTTCGCTCACTTCCGGCGCGCGGCCGCGCGGCATGAAGGTTTGCGCGAAGCCCGGCAGGTCCTTCAGTTCAGGCACGGCGGCCGCCCACTTATAGGCGACGATGCTCGCCACCGCATGGCCGCGCTCGGCGATTTCGATGGCCGGCTCCATCAGGTCGGCGAACGGCAGCGTGCCGAACTTCTGATGCAGCGCTTCCCAGCCGGCGATCACGCCGGGCACAGTCACCGCGTCCCAGCCGCGCTTGGGCTGCTTCGCGAGTCCGTTTTCCTCGCCATATTTGCGCTTGAAGTAGTCGACGTTCCACGCCGCCGGCGACACGCCCGAAGCGTTCAGGCCATGCAGCTTCTTACCGTCCCACACCAGCGCGAACGCGTCGCCGCCCAGCCCGCACGATACCGGCTCGACCACCGTGATGGCGGCTGCTGCCGCGATCGCCGCATCGACGGCATTGCCGCCTTTCCACAGCATGCGCAGTCCAGCTTGCGCGGCGAGCGGATGCGAAGTCGAAACGATGTTGCGCGCGAATACAGGCAGACGCGGCGTCGGGTAAGGGTTTTGCCAGTTGAAGCCAGTCATGTCGAACACTCTCGAAAGCGCGGCCCGGCTTGTGGAAAACGCCGGAAACCATTGGAAAACAGATCGAACGCGGGGATGAGACGGGGTGAAGCGCGAATCAACCGCGGAACCTTGGATTGCATCGTGATCCGGCTCAAAAAACAAATTCATTTATCAAATGAATAAATGCGTAATCTGCCTGAATAGATCGACGCGCGGTCGTCTCGTATCCTATGCATGTCGCACGAGTTGGCAGACAAGGCGCGCGATGGTCTTACAATACGCTCACCCCCGTTCACGCTTCACTCGCTTACCGGCTCAGCTTGGCGGGCCGGCGGCGGGCAACGCAGACAAGAAACCCACGAACCGAGACACATGACCCGAGACCCCCGCCTGACTCTCAATGCCCGGCAACAGGAACTGCTGGAGTGGGTGCAACGCGACGGCTTCGTGACCGTGGACGACCTCGCGGCCCACTTCGACGTGACGCCGCAGACGATCCGCCGCGACGTCAACTGGCTCGCCGACATGAACCTGCTGCGCCGCTATCACGGCGGCGCGAGTCTGCCTACCAGCTCCGAAAACGTCTCCTATACGGCGCGTCAGCGCATGTTCCATGACGAGAAGCGGCGTATCGCGGCGCTAGTGGCCACTCACATTCCCGATCAGGCCTCGCTCTTCATCAACCTCGGCACCACCACCGAAGAAGTGGCTCGCGCGCTCAATCGGCACCGCGGCTTGCGCGTGATCACCAACAATCTGAACGTCGCGAGCATGATGAGCGGCTATCCGGATTGCGAGGTGCTGGTGACGGGCGGCATCGTGCGGCCGTGGGACAAAGGGATCGTCGGCGAACTGGCGATCGATTTCATCCGGCAGTTCAAGGTCGACTTCGCGATCATCGGCACGTCGAGCATCGAAACGGACGGCACGCTGCGCGATTTCGACACGCGCGAAGTGCGTGTGGCCGAGGCGATCATCCAGCATGCGCGCACCGTTTTTCTCGCCGCCGACAACTCGAAATTCGGCCGCCCGGCGCTGGTTCGCCAAGGCCATCTCGATCAGATCGACGCCTTGTTCACCGACGTCGCGCCGCCCGCCGAAATGATTGAGACGCTCGCAGCCGCCAACTGCCAGGTGTATATCGCCGACTGACGCCAGGCGTTCTCCGCCATGCTGCAGCGCACGCAAAACTTCGAGTGAAATCAAGGATCTGGCCGCGACTCCCAACCGCCGCTGACGCGCCGAATTGTCAAAGGGAGAATTTACTGGGGCGGATTTGGTGTTTAACGTGCGGTTGACTACACTCCAGGTTCCCCGGCGTACGTTCCGCATTCTGCGTAACGCCGGTACGTGAAGCTGTCGTGTGAATCCGTACCTCCCGCCTGATCCTTTGCGGACCTCACTGGCATGAGCCAGTCGCCGGCAAGGCCGTCCGCGTTTGCTTGACATGGAGAGAAACGATGCTGAGTCCGCATGAATTCGCCACGTTATTACTCGTCAAGGACGCTCCCAATCAAGTCGACATGGAGCGAGAAGAACTCGACGCCCTTCTGGAACGCCAGTTGGTTCAACTCGAACGACTCGCGTCGGGCAACGAACAATGGCGCGTGACTGAAAGCGGCGATAACGCATTGCGGGCCATCAAGCGTCTTTCCTAGTTGTGCTGGTTTCAGCGCGTCTTGCGGCCGGACGGCACAGTTGGCGTCCGGCGCTGTGACGGCGCGTGCTCTTGCTGCTTTGAAATCTTTCTCTTCGTGAAAAAAGCAGGACGCCACCCGGCGTCCGCTTTATTGTGCCCAAATCATTTACACAGTAAATTGACGCGACGGACTTTTTGCCCTCGCGCATGCCCAAAACCCTCTCTCCCGACGATATCCAGCAATTCCGCGAGGCCATGCGGCGCGTGGCCGAGAACGCGTTCGCCACACGCGGCGGCGAGGGCGTGACGATGCGTGAACTGGCGAGAGAACTGGGTTGCAGCGCCATGACGCCCTATCGCTACTTCCGCGATAAGGACGAGATTCTCGCGATGGTGCGCGCCGCGGCGTTCAACCGCTTCGCGGCGCGCCTCGAAGCGGCCGCGAAGACCGCCACCGAAACGGATCACTCCGTGGTGAGCGAAGCGTACGTAGCGTTTGCGCTCGACGAACCGCACGCCTATCGGTTGATGTTCGATCTGGCTCAACAGGCAAGCGACTACCCGGAACTCGCCACCGCCTCGCAGCGCGCGTGGCGCATGCTCGGCACGCACTTCGAACGGCTGGTCGAAGCGGGCATTCTGGAAGGCGATCCGCAACTCATCGGCTACGCGTATTGGGCGAGTCTTCATGGCTTCACCATGCTGGCGCTGGCCAATCAGTTGCCATTGCCACAGGCGCAGCAACCTGCCGGCGCCGACAATACGCCGACGCGCGAAGCCGTGTTCGCGCAGATTCGCCGCATGTTGTGGCGCGGTGCGCAGCCGCAGCGCGGCTAGCGCTTACTGCGCGCGAAGCGGACCGGTTCAACGAATAGCGACAAGCGAATTGAACGACGGCGCTCGCGCTTAGGCCTCAACCATTGCGCAAAGTCGGATCGACGGCCGCGCGCCAACTCAATGCCTTGGCGCGCTGGTCGGTAAAGAACGTCACCCACTGGTTACGCAGTTGCGGATCGGTGCTCGCGCCCTGGCTCGCGTAACGCTGCGCGATCGACGTCTGGAACGCGCAGAAATCGTCCTTCGACAGCTTGCCGCCCCGGTTCGCCACGTACGCGTCGAACATCGCCGCGTAGACGCCTTGCGCGTCGTTGCCGTAGTCGACCGGCTGGGCACTGCACATCTGCTGCAACGACACGAACGACGGCGCGCCCCTCGTTCCGCTCAGGCTCGGCGAACTGACACACCCCGCGAGAAGCGTAGCCGCGCCGATCATCAAAAGTCCACGCATGAATTCACCTCGAAATGGCTGCTCCCAAGAGTATCGTCCGTGGCCGCGCGTTGCGCCACTACCCGGACAGCCGTTAGAGGAGCGCCCAAACAAACCGAACTTTACTTTTTCGAATATGTTCATTAAAGTTCGAAAACGAACACGATCAGTTCGATAGTTTTTCCAAACGATTTTCTGGATACGACGCAGGGGACACAGCAGGTGACGCAAGGCTCGAGATACGATTTGCTCGTCGTGGGCGGCGGGATCAACGGCGCAGGCATCGCTCGCGATGCGGCGGGCCGCGGCCTGTCCGTGCTGCTCTGCGAACAGGACGATCTGGCGGCGCATACGTCGTCGGCCAGTACAAAGCTGATCCACGGCGGCCTGCGCTACCTCGAATACCGCGAGTTCGGGCTGGTGCGCAAAGCGCTGCAGGAGCGCGAAACGTTGCTGCGCGCCGCGCCGCACATCATGTGGCCGCTGCGCTTCGTGATGCCGCACATGCCCGATCTGCGCCCGGCCTGGCTGATCCGCGCCGGTCTCTTTCTGTACGACCATCTCGCCAAACGCGAGCTGCTGCCTGGCTCGCGCGGCATCGTGATGCGCAACCATCCGGCGGGCGCACCGCTGGTCGATTCGATCAAGCGCGGTTTCGTGTACTCGGACGGCTGGGTCAACGACGCGCGCCTCGTCGTGCTGAACGCGCTGGACGCCCAGGAACACGGCGCGAAAATTCTCACGCGCACGAAACTGCTGAGCGCTGTGCGCGCGGGCGGCGAATGGCGCGCGCAACTCAAGCGCCCGGACGGCACGATTCTGGACGTGCGTGCCGGATCGATTGCGAACGCCGCGGGCCCGTGGGTCGGCGAACTGCTGCAAGGCGCGCTCGGCCGCGCCGCGACGCACAGCGTGCGGCTCGTGAAAGGCAGCCATATCGTCACGCGGCGCCTGTTCGAACACGACCACGCGTATATCTTCCAGAATCCGGACAAGCGCATCATCTTCGCGATTCCGTACGAACACGACTACACGCTCATCGGCACGACGGATCTCGAATATCGTGGCGACCCGTCGCAAGTGGCGATCAACGCTGAAGAAACGCAGTACCTGTGCGAGTCGATCAACCGCTACTTCAAGCAGAAGATTTCGCCGGCCGACGTGCGCTGGACCTATTCGGGCGTTCGTCCGCTGCTCGAGGAAGAAGGCGCGGACAACCCGTCGGCAGTCACGCGCGACTACTCGCTCGAACTCGACGCGCCGGCCGGCGAAGCGCCGCTGCTGTCGGTGTTCGGCGGCAAGATCACCACCTTCCGCAAACTGGCGGAAGAAGCCGTCGACAAACTCGCGGACGCGCTGCAGCACGGTGCGTCTTCGTGGACGGCCGGCGCGCCGTTGCCCGGCGGCGATATTCCGAACGCCAACTTCGAGCGCTTTCTCAGCGAATTCAAGCAGCAGCATGCCTGGCTGCCGGCCGATCTGGCGCATCGCCTCGCCCGCGCCTACGGCACACGCGTCAAGCATGTGGTCGGCAATGCGCGTTCCGTGGCCGATCTCGGCCGGGCCTTCGCGCCGGGCCTCTACGAAGCGGAACTGACGTACCTGCGCGATACCGAATGGGCGCGCAGCGCGCAGGACGTGCTATGGCGCCGTTCGAAACTCGGCTTGCACGTCGAACCCGGCACGCTCGATTCGATCACACGCGATATCGACGCGTGGTTCGCTCGCGAACCCGAGCGACAGAGCGCATAGTCAGACATCGCCCACGCGACGCGCTCGCTGCATCTAAACAAACCGGATCGATTCACCCCTCGGCTGGACCAGGCGGGGCCGCACCATCACGTGTTGCTGCCCGCTTAAAACAACAAGCCGTTCCCGTCGCCGGCTATCCGTCCGGCGATTCATAAAACGCATGGAGAAGAGACAATGCAGGACCAGTACATCCTCGCGCTTGACCAAGGCACCACCAGCTCGCGCGCGATGCTGTTCGACCGGCTCGGCAATATCGTGTCGACCGCTCAAAAGGAATTCCAGCAAATCTATCCGCGTCCGGGCTGGGTCGAACACGATCCGCAGGAAATCTGGTCGACCCAGGCCGGCGTCGCCGCCGAAGCCGTGACGCGCGCCGGCATGAACGGCACATCGATCGCCGCGATCGGCATCACCAATCAGCGCGAAACCACCATCGTGTGGGATCGAGAAACCGGCCATCCGATCTACAACGCGATCGTCTGGCAGGACCGTCGCACCGCCGACTTTTGCGACCAGCTGAAGGAACAGGGCCTCGAAGAGAAAGTCCGCGCCAAAACCGGCCTGCCGATCGACTCGTACTTCTCGGCGACCAAGATCCGCTGGATTCTCGATAACGTCGAAGGCGCGCGCGAAAAAGCCAAACAGGGCCGCCTCGCGTTCGGCACGGTCGACAGTTGGCTGGTCTGGAATTTCACCAAGGGCGGTTTGCACGTCACCGACGTCACCAACGCGTCGCGCACGATGCTCTTCAACATCCACTCGCTGAAGTGGGACGACGAACTGCTCGAGGCGCTCGACATTCCGCGCAGCATGCTGCCGGAAGTGCGGGCTTCGTCGGAAGTGTACGGGCCGACCAAGACCACCGTGTTCGCTTCGAAGATTCCGCTCGCGGGCATCGCCGGCGACCAGCACGCCGCCCTCTTCGGCCAGATGTGCACGGAGTCGGGCATGGTGAAGAACACCTACGGCACGGGCTGCTTCCTCGTAATGAACACTGGCGACAAGCCGATCGAATCGAAGAACAATCTCGTCACCACGATTGCCTGGCAGATCGGCGACCAGATCAATTACGCGCTCGAAGGCAGCATCTTCATCGGCGGCGCCGTGGTGCAATGGCTGCGCGACGGCCTCGGCATCATCAAGAACGCCGCTGAGATCGAAACGCTGGCGCGCAGCGTGCCGCATTGCGACGGCGTGTATCTGGTGCCCGCCTTCGCCGGACTCGGCGCGCCGCACTGGAATGCGCGTGCTCGCGGCACGCTGTTCGGCGTGACGCGCGGCACGACCTCCGCGCATATCGCGCGCGCCGCGCTCGACTCGATCGCCTATCAGTCGCTCGACGTGTTGAAGGCGATGGAAGCCGACTCCGGCATTCGCATCGGCGAATTGCGCGTGGACGGTGGCGCGTGCGCGAACAATCTGCTAATGCAGTTCCAGGCCGACATTCTCGGCGTCGATGCGGTGCGCCCGCAGGTATCGGAAACGACCGCGTTGGGCGCGGCTTATCTGGCCGGTCTCGCGGTGGGTTATTGGAAAGACGTCGACGAACTGCAAAACCAATGGAAGCTCGACCGCCGCTTCACACCGGCCCTGCCGCACGCCGACGTCAAGGAATGCCTCGACGGCTGGAAGCGCGCGATCCGCGCCGCGAAGGCCTGGGCCGATACGCCCTGAGCGCGTCTTTTACCCCTTCTCTTTCGACAATAAAGAAGCCGCTTATCCGGCGGCTTCCCTAACAACTATATTTCGGATAACCAACGATGTCTCCTTACATTGCTGAATTCATCGGCACGGCACTTGTGGTGCTGCTCGGCGACGGCGCCGTCGCCAACGTGCTGCTCGCGCGCACCAAAGGCAAAGGCGCCGACCTGATCGTGATCGTCATGGGCTGGGCGATGGCCGTGTTCATCGCCGTCTACGTCACCGCGTCCTTCAGCGGCGCTCACCTGAATCCCGTCGTGACCATCAGCCTCGCACTGGCCGGCAAGTTCGCGTGGGCCAAGGTGCCCGGCTATATCGCGGCGCAGATGCTCGGCGGCATGGCCGGCGCGCTGCTCGTGTGGATGGCGTATCGCCAGCACTTCGCGAAAGAAGGCGACGCCGACGTGAAGCTCGGCGTGTTCTGCACCTCGCCCGCGATTCGCAGCGTGCCGCACAACCTGCTCACCGAAATGATCGCCACCTTCGTGCTGATTCTGGGTGTGCTGTATCTGGCTTCGCCGCAAGTCGGTCTCGGCGCGCTCGACGCGCTGCCGGTCGGCCTGCTGGTTCTCGGCATAGGCATCTCGCTCGGCGGCCCGACCGGTTACGCGATGAGCCCCGCTCGTGACCTGTCGCCGCGTTTGATGCACGCGCTGCTGCCGATTCCGGGCAAGCGCGACAGCGACTGGCACTATGCGTGGATTCCGGTTTGCGGTCCGTTGCTGGGCGGTGCGGCGGCAGCGTGTCTGTATCTGTACCTGCATGTGCATTGAGCTGGGCGCGCAGATAAAACGCGCCTGAGCATCGACGGAAAGCGGCGGCGCCGCTCACGCGGCGCCAAAGCACGTATCATGACGCTTTCACTCTCCGCGCATGAGCTTGCAATTGCCTTGCCCGTGCGCTTCGCTTTCCGTTTCCAGGCATGATCGACCACCTCATCTGTGACTGCGACGGCGTGCTCGTCGACAGCGAAATCATCGCTGACCGAGTGATGCTCGAAACGCTGACCGCCACCTTCCCGGGCCTCGACTTCCAACCCATCGTCAAGATGGCCTTTGGCCAGCAAACGTCGCGCTTTCTCGAAAGCATCGAGAAGTCGTTCGATATCACGCTGCCCGCGAATTTTTTCGACACTATCGAGCACAACGTCGAGCTCGAACTCGCGGCTTCGCTCAGCCCGATCAACGGCGTGCGCGATGCGCTGCAACGCGTCACGTTGCCGGCCGCCGTCGTATCGAACAGCCGCATGGCGCGCGTGAATGCGTCGGTGCGGCGCGCCGGTCTGCAGCAGATTTTCGGCGAACGCATTTTCAGCGCGGAACAGGTGGCGCGGCCGAAGCCCTATCCCGATGTCTATCTGTTCGCCGCGAAGACGCTGGACGTGGAACCGTCACGATGCGTCGTGGTGGAAGACAGCGTGGCCGGTTTGAATGCCGCGCGCGCGGCGGGGATGAAGACGATCGCTTTCGTCGGCGCGAGCCATATTCCCGATGGCTACGCGGACGCGCTGCGCAAGATGGGCATGACGCGCATCATGCAGCATATGGATGAATTGCCCGCGCTGGTCAAAGCGGGCGTACGCGGCGAGTTCGGCGACGTGCAGTCGTAACCGTTCGCACCAACGGCTTGCGGCAACAGAAAAGCCGGCTGAAAACAGCCGGCTTTTTCGCATCAGCGCTGCAAGCGAGTGCGCGCCTCATTTCACACGCGCGCACGCCTCGCCCATCAAGCCTCGTCAGCCACGCATTCGCGCGCCTGCGCCAGCGCCTGACGAAACTCCACCAGTTCGGCGATGGTCAGCATCGGCAGATTGTGTTGCGCGGCGAAGCGCTCCACATCAGCGCCGCGCGTCATCGTGCCGTCCGGGTTCATTAGTTCGCACAGCACGCCAGCCGGCTTCAGACCCGCGAGAATCGCGAGGTCGACCGTGCCTTCGGTATGGCCGCGACGCGCCAGCACGCCGCCGGGTTGCGCACGCAACGGGAACACATGGCCAGGGCGCACGATGTCGGCGGGCTTCGCCGTGTCGGCGATCGCGGCGCGAATCGTCGTCACGCGATCGAGCGCGGACACGCCGGTGGTCACGCCGTCGCGTGCTTCGATCGAAACCGTGAACGCGGTGCCGTGACGGCTTTCGTTATTGACGGCCATCGGCGGCAGTTCGAGCGCGCGGATTTTCTCGTCGGGCAAACACAGGCACACGATGCCGCTGCATTCGCGGATCAACAACGCCATGGTTTCGACGGACAGACGCTCGGCGGAAACGATCAGATCGGCTTCGTTCTCACGGTCGTGGTCGTCTTGTAGAACGACGGCGCGGCCATCGCGCATGGCTTGCAACGCGGCGGCGATACGCGGCGGAACGGCTTCGGTGTCGAGCAACGGGAGATCGAGGAATGCGCTATCCGCAATCGTCGACGGAGCAGGAAAAGTAGCAAAGGTCATGATTGAAACGCTCATCGCAAAAGTTGGGCGAGAAACGTTTCAGGGCATTGCAAACAGACAAAGACGCGCCGTTGAACGCCGCGCAAAGCGACGCTCGCGCACCGCCTCAACCTGCAAGCGGCGCCACGGAAACGAACATGACTATCTGCACATCTTCTTCCATCCGGACTCTAACCGTCGGCTCTGGCTTCTCACCAGATCTGCTGACCCCACTTCAGTCTTTCCTGTTCGGAAGACCGCACTACGTGGGCGCTCGCGGGCTCACCGGCTCACGCTTTCGCGTTGCCGGCCTACCGCCGGTGGGGAATTTCACCCCGCCCTGAAGACGCACTGATTGCCGGATCGACCGGCTGGCAAAGCATACAACAGTCGCGCCGCACGTGCAGCGCAACCCTACTGATCAGACGGAAATCTCTGACTCCGACCACATCGGTCCGCAAACGATGCCGGTCAAACCGGCGCGGCCTCGCGCTGCGGCTCGTGGTGCGCGGGCACGTCCCAGCGCGGCGGCGTTTCCGCCTTCAGCGTGACGCGAAACGCGCGCGCTTCCGTGTCGCCGGGATTGCGCAGGCTATGCGGCTGGTCGGCGTCGAACACGATCGCGTCGCCGGTGGCCAGCAACTGGCGTTGATCGTGCACGCTGACTTCCAGCGTGCCCTCGCTCACCACCAGATTCACCGTCGTGCCCGGCGCGCGGCGCGTCCCGGCTTCGGTGTGCAACGGCGCGATCCGCAACTCGTGAAACTCGGCGGCGGTCGGCTCGGCGTCAGGATAAAGCGGCCGGGCGGAATAGCGTCCATTCGAACTGACGACGCGCGACGAGCGCTCCGCCGGCAAATGCTCGAAGCCGTTGGTGGCATGGCGCCGCAAAAAGGCCGCCACCGACACCTTCAACGCGGCCGCCACTTTGCATAGCACCTTGATGGACGGCACGCTGCGCGCCGACTCGATCTGCGCGAGCATCGCGCGCGACACGCCTGACGCGCGGGCCAAAGCGTCGAGCGACAGTTGCCGCTCGGCGCGCAAACGGGCGAGATTCACGCCGACGAGATGTTCGAGTGCATCGAAGGGTTCAGCGGCACGCGGCGACGCATCGGTGTCAGCCGTGGGATCGCGAACCAGCGCAAGCGGGGAATGCATGATTGCCTCCAGGAGCGCCGCCGGACGGCGGGCAAACGGTTAGTGGAAGCAAGATAGCATCGCGCCCCGCCGCGCCCAACGAAGTTATCTTCACACTGTTATCAGCATTGCGGAGGACGTTTTCCGCAATGCTTGTGCGAATTTTTCATAAGGGCACGGGCGCGGGCGATTCACGGCCTCATTTGCCCTCACGCCCGCTGCGCCACCGTCGCTGCCGGCGCATCCATACGCGCAGCGAACCACGTCAATAGCAACGCCGCCACGCTGACTCCGGCCGCCACCCACGGCAAGGTATCGAGCGAATGACCGTGATTGATCACCAGACCGCCGAGCCACGCGCCGCCCGCATTGCCAACGTTGAACGCACCGATGTTCAACGTCGAAGCCAGATTCGGCGCCGCAGCCGCTTTTTCGACCACACGCATCTGCAAGGGCGGCACGGTGGCGAACGCAGCAATGCCCCACACGAAGATAGTGACCGCCGCTGCAATCTGCGAATGGCTGGTGCGCGCAAAGATCGCCATCACCACCGCGAGCGCGACCAGAATGCCCATCAGCGAAGGCATCAGCGCGCGGTCCGCCAGCTTGCCGCCCACCGTATTACCGATCGTCAGGCCCACGCCGAACAACACTAGAATCAGCGTGACGCCGCGCGGCGAGAAGCCGCTCACCTGCTCCAGAATCGGCGCGATATAGGTGAACACGACGAACACGCCGCCGAAGCCGAGCACCGTCATCGCGAGCGCGGTCCAGACTTGCGGGTCCTTCAACACACGCACTTCGTGACCGAGGCCGACCGGAGCGGCGTCATGACGATTCGGCACAAGCGCCGTAACGCCCACGAGCGACAGCACGCCGAACGCGCTGACGATCCAGAACGCCGCGCGCCAGCCGAACTCCTGGCCGACGAACGTGCCAAACGGCACGCCGAGCACGTTCGCCAGTGTCAGGCCGGTGAACATGAGCGCAATCGCGCTGGCGCGCTTTTCGGCCGGCACGAGCGAAGCCGCCACCACCGCGCCGATGCCGAAGAACGACCCGTGCGCGAACGACGTCACCACGCGCGCGATCATCAGCACGGAATAGCTGGACGCAATCGCGCACAGCGTATTGCCGACGATGAACACGCCCATCAGCAACTGCAACGCCAGCTTGCGCGGCATCTTGCTGGTCACCACCGCGAGCAGCGGCGCGCCGACCGCGACGCCGAGCGCGTAGCCGCTCACCAGCAAGCCCGCCGACGGAATCGACACCGCCAGATCGTGCGCGACCTCGGGCAGCAGGCCCATGATGACGAATTCCGTCGTGCCGATCGCGAAGGCGCTGATCGCCAACGCCAGTAATGGAATGGGCATTTTTCTACTCCAGGATTTAAGGTTGAGCGTGATGCAGCGCCGTCACGAATTCGACGACGACGCCCGGCGCGAGCGCCACGAATAGTTGCGCCTGAGCCTCCTGCGGCCCCATCTGCGGCACATAGGCGGTTTGGTAATCGACGCCGTGCGCATGCAGGCGACCGAGCAGCGCCCGCCATTCGGCGGCGCTCTCCAGCCGGAAGGCGATGTGGTCGATACGCGGCGCCGTCCGACCGGTCACGGCGGGCACCGTTGCGTCGATCAGGTGAATCAGCGGGCGGCCGTTCGCGTATAGCCAGTAGCCGTCGATCGAAAACGGCGGACGCGCGCCTTGGGTCAGCCCGGCGACATCGACAAAAAAGCGTCGGGCGGAGTCGAGCTCGGCGGTGACGATCGTCGCGTGATCGAGTTGCATGGCTTGGGCGGAATCAGGGTTTTCCATGACCGCAATTGTCGAGGCTGAGTGTCGATTTGATAATTGGCGTAGCATTTGAAGCATTTTCAAATCTCTTTTGAAAGATCCACCATGGACAACCTCGGTGACATCCGTCTGTTTGTTGAGGCCGCGCAGCAGGGCAGCCTGTCTGCGGCGGGCCGCAAGATGGGCCTGACACCGGCCGCCGCCAGTGCCCGCCTGGCCAAACTCGAAGCCGGCCTCAAAGCGCGTCTGTTCGAGCGCACCACCCGCCAACTCAGGCTCACGGACGAAGGCCGTCTCTACCTGAATTGCTGCCGTCAGGCGCTGCAATCGCTCGACGACGCCGAAGCCGCCCTGCAAGCCGGCCAGGGCGTGGTGCGTGGCAAGGTGCGGGTCTCGGCGACCTCGGATTTCGGCCGCAATCTGCTGATGCACTGGCTCGACGAATTCAACGCGCTGTATCCGGAAGTGACCTTCGCGCTGACGTTGTCGGACTCGCTGTCGAATCTGGTGCAGGAGGACATCGATCTGGCGATCCGCTTCGGTGTGCCGCAGGACAGCTCGCTGGTCGCCCGCAAGCTGGCGCCGAACCGGCGCGTGCTGTGCGCGTCGCCGGACTACATCGCTCGCAAGGGCGAACCAAAGGATCCGCACGATCTCGCCAATTTCGACTGCATCGTGCTGGGCACCGCCTCCGGGCTGGCGAACGAGTGGCGCTTCACGCGCGGCGACGAGGTGCAGCACTACACCGTGCCGTTCGAAGCCGCCCGCGAGACCAATGACGGCGCCGTCGCCCGCGAATGGGCGCTGCGCGGTTACGGCATCGCGATCAAGTCGATGTGGGACGTGGAGGCGGATCTACGCGCCGACGGCCTGAAGATCCTGCTGCCGGAATGGCGTTATCCGGACGCGCCGCTGCACGCGCTCTACCATCGCAACCGCTTCATGGCGCCGCGCGTACGCGTGCTGCTGGATTTCCTGAGCGAGCGTTTCGCGCAGGTGTCGGACGAACTGGAAGGTCTGCTGGGCTTGCCGCCGGACGGGCCACACGGCCAGGCAACCGGGGAAACCGCGTCGCGCGAAGGGCTATAATAATGAGCTACGCTGCAAACGTGCCCCGACGCTGCCCGATAGTGGCCTGAAGCGCCGCCCCGCGGCCCGCTCGCACGTTTCGCCCTGTTCACCTTTTAAACGACGCCCCCAGGTTAACCACTGCGACCGGCGAAATTCGATGACCAAGAAAGTTTATGTAAAGACCTTTGGCTGCCAGATGAACGAGTACGACTCCGACAAGATGGTCGACGTACTCGGCGCGGCTGAGGGGCTCGTGAAGACCGACACGCCGGAAGACGCGGACGTCATTCTGTTCAACACGTGCTCGGTGCGCGAAAAAGCGCAGGAAAAAGTGTTCTCCGACCTCGGCCGCGTGCGCGAGCTGAAGGAAGCGAATCCGAATCTGATCATCGGCGTGGGCGGTTGCGTGGCGAGTCAGGAAGGCGCGGCGATCGTGGCGCGCGCACCGTACGTCGATCTGGTGTTCGGTCCGCAAACGCTGCACCGTCTGCCGCAAATGATCGACAAGCGCCGCGAAAGCGGCCGCGCGCAAGTCGACATCTCGTTCCCGGAAATCGAAAAGTTCGATCACCTGCCGCCGGCTCGCGTCGACGGCCCGAGCGCGTTCGTGTCGATCATGGAAGGCTGCAGCAAGTACTGCAGCTATTGCGTTGTTCCGTATACACGCGGTGAAGAAGTGTCGCGGCCGCTCGACGACGTGCTGACCGAAATCGCCGGCCTCGCCGACCAGGGCGTGCGCGAAGTCACGCTGCTCGGCCAGAACGTGAACGCCTACCGCGCCGGTCTCACGCTGGGTTCGTCGGACATCGCCGATTTCGCCACGCTGATCGAATATGTCGCGGACATTCCGGGCATCGAACGGATTCGCTACACCACGTCGCATCCGAAGGAATTCACACAGCGCCTGATCGACACCTACGCGAAGGTGCCCAAGCTCGTCAGCCACCTGCATCTGCCGGTGCAGCACGGCTCGGACCGCATCCTGATGGCCATGAAGCGCGGCTACACGGTGCTCGAATACAAATCCGTGATCCGCAAGCTGCGCGCGATCCGCCCTGACCTGTCGCTCTCCACCGACATGATCGTCGGCTTCCCCGGCGAGACGGAAGAAGACTTCGACAAGATGATGGCGCTCGTGCACGAGATGAAGTACGACACCAGCTTCTCGTTCATCTACAGCCCGCGCCCCGGCACGCCGGCCGCGAATCTGCACGACGACACGCCGCGTGAAGTGAAGCTCAAGCGTCTGCAACATTTGCAGGCCACCATCGAGGAAAACGTGCAGCGCATCAGCGATTCGATGGTCGGCAAGATCGAGCGCATACTGGTCGAGCGCCCGGCGCGCAAGGATCCGAACGAACTCGCCGGCCGCACCGAGAACAACCGGGTGGTGAATTTCCCGGCACCGGTGGCGTCGCACGCAAGGCTGATCGGCCAGATGGTCGACGTGAAAATCGTCCATGCGTACCCACATTCGCTACGTGGCGAGCTCGTGCTGGTTCATGACGACGCTCCGGCCACGACCCATTAAAGCGACGCCAACGCGCGTAGCGAAACCGACAGGATCGACCCACCGCCTTGAAGACCACTCAGCAGCATCTGGAATTCACCGCACCGCGCGAAGACAACGCGCGGCTCGCCAACCTCTGCGGCCCGCTCGACGAAAATTTGCGCCAGATCGAGCAGGCGCTCGACGTGACGCTGCAACGCCGTGGCCACCGCATCACGATTCGCGGGCGCGGCGCGAAACTCGCGCTCACCGCGCTCGAGAACTTCTACAACAATGCCCGCGAGCCGCTGTCGGTCGACGACATCCAGCTCGCGCTCGTCGAAGTGCGCCACCCAGCGCGCCATCGCACGAACGGCAATGGCAATGGTCATAGCGACGCAGTGGGCGACGCGCGTTTCCCCGGCAATCCGGATCATCCGTTCGACCAGCCCGCCGACGCCGGCGACGACGACCTCGAAGAACTCGGCCCGAAGCTGTACACGCGGCGCGCCGACCTGCGCGGCCGCACGCCGGCGCAGCGCGAGTATCTGAAGCAGATCATCTCGCACGACGTGACCTTCGGCATCGGTCCGGCCGGCACCGGCAAGACCTATCTCGCGGTGGCGTGCGCGGTGGATGCGCTCGAGCGCGACCAGGTCAAGCGCATCGTGCTGACCCGTCCGGCTGTCGAAGCGGGCGAGCGTCTCGGCTTTCTGCCGGGCGATCTGGCGCAAAAAGTCGATCCGTATCTGCGTCCTTTGTACGACGCGCTGTACGACCTGCTCGGCTTCGACAAGACCGCCAAGATGTTCGAGCGGCAGATGATCGAAATCGCGCCGCTCGCGTACATGCGCGGCCGCACGCTGAACCACGCGTTCATCATCCTCGACGAGGCGCAGAACACCACGCCCGAACAGATGAAGATGTTCCTCACGCGGATCGGCTTCGGCTCGAAGGCGGTGGTCACCGGCGACACGACTCAGGTCGACTTGCCGCGCGGCCACAAGAGCGGGCTGATCGAAGCGCAACAGGTGCTGGCCGACGTACGCGGCATTGCGCTCACGCGCTTTACCAGCGCGGACGTGGTGCGGCATCCGCTGGTCGCGCGAATTGTGGAGGCGTACGATGCGCATTCGCAGAAAACCGCCAGTCCGGCGGATTCGCGCTAATCGCCCGCAGCCGCAACGAACGCACTACAACGAAACCGCATGAGCCGCGCCCCGAAACTGACGTTGAATCTGCAATTTCCCGCCGCCAAAACCTGGCCGGAACACAAGGCGCTGCTGCCGCGCGCCACGGTGGCCGGCTGGATCAAGGCGGCGCTCTTCGCGGACGGCGAACTGACGGTGCGTTTCGTCGATGCCGAAGAAGGCCGCACGCTGAACCGCACCTATCGCGGCAAGGATTATTCGACCAACGTGCTGACCTTCGCGTACGCCGAATCGGAAGACGATCCGGTGACGGGCGACCTGATCCTGTGCTGTCCGGTGGTCGAGAAAGAAGCCGCCGACCAGGGCAAGCCGCTCATCGCGCACTACGCGCATCTGCTCGTGCACGGCACGCTCCACGCCCAGGGCTACGACCACGAAGTCGAGGAAGAAGCCGAGGAAATGGAAGCGATCGAAACGGAAGTCCTCGCCAAGCTCGGCTTTCCCGATCCCTACCAGTAGGCGTCGATCACCCGCACGTCGCAAACGTCCAACCTGTTCAAAACCGATCGTGAGCACCTCTTCCCCCGAAGCCGACACCCGAACGCCCTGCCCGGACTATCCGCCGGCACTCGGCGAATCGCGGCTCCTGACGGACGAGGAACTGCGCGCGTCGCTCGAATGCACTTTGCGCGACTGGGACCGCAAGAGCGACCTGTGGCTGTTCGGCTATGGTTCGCTGATCTGGAATCCCGGCCTGCCCACCGTCGAAGCCACCCGATCGAGGGTCCACGGTTATCACCGCGGGCTCTACCTGTGGTCGCGCGTGAATCGCGGCACGCCCGAGCAGCCGGGTCTCGTGCTGGCGCTCGATCGCGGCGGTTCGTGCACCGGCATCGCATTCCGGCTCGCGGCCGAAGGCTCGATGCCGCATCTCGAAGCACTCTGGCGTCGCGAAATGGCGATGGGTTCATACCGCCCGGCGTGGCTGCCGTGCGTGCTCGCCGACGGCCGGCGCGTCGATGCGCTCGCCTTCGTGATGCGCCGCGACGTGCCGAGCTACACCGGCAAGCTGCGCGACGACGTCGTTAAAACCGTGTTCGGCTGTGCGAGCGGGCGCTACGGCACCACGCTCGACTACGTCAGCCGCACGGTCCATGCGCTGCGTGAGAGCGGCATGCCCGACCGCGCGCTCGAAGCGCTGCTCGAACGGTGTCGCGAGGAGAGGCGTGAAGCAGACTTAAAAGCAGCCCAGAAAGCAGACCGGAAATAACTGTCACGAACGGCGCTTTTTTTCCTGGAAACGCTTTTCCGCGCGTAATCAGTTAGGATTGACCTACGCCTGCCCTCACGGCGGAGCCGCTTCACCCCAGCTTCACTCATCGCCCAGCCGGGCGGGACACGGTCCTGCCATGTGCCTGGTGTATCCTTAATGCTCTGCAACAGCGCGCCCAGTCTTGCCGGGCGCACTACCATGAACGACACGTATCCCAGTCGACGCCAAACCGACAAACCGCAGGAAAAACGCTCACTCCTCGAGCGTCTGACCGACTTCATCTCGCCTGAGCCCGACTCGCGCGCCGAACTTCTGGAAATTCTGCAGGACGCGCACGAGCGCAACCTGATCGACGCCGACTCGCTGTCGATGATCGAAGGCGTATTCCAGGTGTCCGAACTGAGCGCGCGCGACATCATGGTGCCGCGTGCGCAAATGGACGCGATCAACATCGCCGACAATCCCGCCGAATTCATCCCTTACGTGCTGGAAAAAGCGCACTCGCGCTATCCGGTCTACGAGGGCAATCGCGACAACATCATCGGCGTGCTGTTGGCCAAAGATCTGCTGCGCTACTACGCCGAAGAAGAGTTCGACGTGCGCGGCATGTTGCGCCCCGCGGTGTTCATCCCCGAATCGAAGCGCCTGAACGTGCTGCTGCACGACTTCCGTGTGAATCGCAATCACCTCGCGGTGGTGGTCGACGAATATGGCGGCGTGGCCGGCCTGATCACGATCGAAGACGTGCTGGAACAGATCGTCGGCGATATCGAAGACGAATACGATTTCGACGAGGAAAGCGGCAACATCATCGCCTCGCCCGACGGACGCTTCCGCGTGCGCGCGCTGACCGAAATCGAACAGTTCAACGAGGCCTTCGGCACCCACTACTCGGACGATGAAGTCGACACGATCGGCGGACTCGTCACGCATCACTTCGGACGGGTGCCGCATCGTGGCGAAAAAGTCCGCCTCGACGATCTGATCTTCGAGATCCTGCGCGGCGACGCCCGCCAGATTCACATGCTGCTGGTGCGCCGCGATCCGCTCGCCGGCCAGCGTGAGCGCGAAGCGCAGCACGTGCAGACCTGAACCGGTCCCGGCCGGTGCTTTCTTCGCTTCTTCAACTGGCTTTTCAACCCGCTTTTCAACCTCTCACGCCGACCGCGCAACAATGGCCGACCCGATGACTTCCCGTTCGCGCCGCGGCGTGAACGCTTCTGCCGCCGAGCAAACCCGCGGCCGCACGCTGCCTCGCTGGCATTATCTCGTCGCGCTGGCCGCGGGCGCGGCCAATACGCTCTCGTTCGCGCCGACGCCGCACGGCGGCTGGCTCGAACTCGCGATCTTCGCGTTCTTTTTCGCCTGGCTCACGCGCTCCACCGGCTGGAAGAGCGCGGCGCTGACGGGCGGCGCGTTCGGCTTCGGCAATTTCGTGACCGGCGTGTGGTGGCTCTACGTCAGCATGCATTTCTACGGCGGCATGGCCGCGCCGCTCGCCGCCGCGGCCGTCGTGCTGTTCTCGCTGTATCTGGCGGTTTATCCGGCGCTGGCGGCGGGCGTCTGGTCGTTCTGCGCGGGTCACGCGCGCAACGGCGCCGCCGCCGACGACACGCCGTTTTCGCCGACCTGGCATGGCGCGCTGGCGTTCGCGAGCGCGTGGGCGATCGGCGAATGGTTGCGCGGCACGGTGTTCACGGGCTTCCCGTGGCTTGCGAGCGGTTACGCTCAAGTGGACGGCCCGTTCGCCGGTTTTGCGCCGGTGGCGGGCGTGTACGGCGTCGGCTGGATGTTGGCGCTGGTGGCCGCGCTGGTTGTGCAAGCGGTGCTGCCGTTGCTGTCCTCGCACAAACCTGACCAGAGCGCCGATGCCAGCCGCAACGGCAACGGGGCGAAACCCGGAGTGGCACGCGTCGTCGTGCCGGGCGCGATCGCGCTGGCGCTGATCGCAGCCGGCCTGCTGCTGCCGCTCGTGCAATGGACCGTGCCGGCCAACGCGCCGCTGACCGTGCGCCTGCTGCAAGGGAACGTCAAACAGGAAATGAAGTTCGAGGAATCCGGCATGCGCGCCGCGATCGATCAGTATCAGCAAATGATCACCTCGAAGCCGGCCGATCTGATCGTCACGCCGGAAACCGCCATACCGGTGCTTGCGCAGCAATTGCCGGCGCCCTTCGCCTCGGCGGTGCGCAGCTTCTCGGACTCGACGGGCAGCGCGATCCTGTTCGGCGCGATCGGGGGCACCATCACGCCGGAAGGCCAGGTGATCGACTATACGAACAGCCTGTTCGGCGTCACGCCCGGCACGCGCGATGTGTACCGCTACGACAAACACCATCTCGTGCCGTTCGGCGAATTCGTGCCGTGGGGCTTCCGCTGGTTCGTCAACCTGATGAGCATTCCGCTCGGCGATTTCTTCCGTGGCGCGCCGGTGCAGAAGCCGTTCATCGTGCATAACCAGCCGGTCGCCGTGGACATCTGCTACGAGGACATTTTCGGCGAAGAAATTGCGCGGACCATCCGCGAAAGCGATACGCCGGCCGGCGTGCTGATCAATTCGACCAATCTGGCCTGGTTCGGCGACACGATTGCGCTCGACCAGCATCTGCAGATCGCGCGCATGCGTTCGCTGGAAACCGGCCGTCCGATGCTGCGCGCGACCAACACCGGCATGACGGCCGCGATCGATGCGAACGGCAAGGTGCTCGGACGCCTCACTCCGTACACGATCGGCTCGCTCGACGTCACCGTGCAAGGCACCGCGGGCAGGACGCCTTACATCACGAGCGGCAATAACACCGTGCTGGCGGTTTCCTTGCTGCTGCTGGCGTTCGGCTTTGCGTTCGGCCCCGGCATTACGCGGCGCCGCAACGGCAAGCAATGAGCCGCGATTAAACCGCCTCGATCGCGCGTCGCCAATATGAAAAGCGGCGCGCGTGAATCGAGTCAACAAAAAACGCCGCAATAAAAACCGCGCGCCGCGGATTACGGCGAGCGCGCGTTTTAGTACCTATCAAACTTTACTGGTTCGAAGCAATACGCTGCTGAATATGCTGCGCACGCGCCGGCGACGCCGGATGCGAACTCAACATGCTCGATTTACCACCATCCAATGCCGAGAGCTTGTTGAATGCCGTCACCAATCCCGACGGATCGAGATTCTTCTTTTTCTGCAGGTCGAACGAATAATCGTCGGCTGCGCTTTCCTGCGTTTGCGAGAATTGCGCGTTAATCAGCTTCTCCGAAAAATCACCGAGCTGCGAACCGGACAGCGCGCCCGCCACGCCACCGGCTGACGACGCCACCGAACGCGCCGCCGAAGTCGCATACGCGACCTGCATCGCCTTCTTCGTGTGGCCGAGCGCCACGTGGCCCATTTCATGACCGACCACGCCGCGCACTTCGTTGTCGTTCATCATGTCCATCAGACCGCTGTAGACGCGCACGCAGCCGTTGGCCATGGCCCACGCGTTGACGTCCTTGGTCATGTACACCTTGTAATTCACCGGCGTGCCGTTGATGTTGTCACCCAGTTGCGCGGCGATCTTGTTCAGGCGCTTCTGGTACTTGCTGTTCGCGGCGGCAATCTTGTTTTCACTGTCCAGCTGCGCGCACGACTTGTCGGTCAGGGCGCGCACGTCGGCGTCGCTCAGCGTGGCAGCCTGAGTGGCCATCTGGCCGGACTTGATCAACGCCGACGGATCGACGTTGCTGACATTCGAGCATGCCGCAAATAAAGCACAGGCGGAAGCGGCAATGGCAAAGCGGTACGATTTCATGTGGAAGTCTCTCTGCGATGTTATTAATTCAGCGGCGCGCTTTTAATGCACCACCCGTTCGCAACGGTTTCATACCGTCGGCAAAAGAAGCCGGATATGTAAATTGCATAAACCTGCATGAACACATTTGCGCCACGCGACAGACAAAAAAATGCGCCTGACGGGCAGGCGCATTTTTACCACAACGTAAGCTTTAATTCATGTTTCTGGAAGCTTTAATGACACAATTTTGCAAACCGCCCGATATTACTGACCACGCTATTCAAAACATCATCACCTCGCGGCCAATTAGCCGCTTATTCAGTCGGCCGGCATCGTATCGATGAACGACTGACGCAGTGAGAGCTTCTGGAAATGTTTGTCCAGATTCGGATACGGTTCGCGCCAGTTCAATTCCGGCATGCGGAAATCCAGATAACCCAATGCGCAACCCATCGCGATATCCGCGAGCGTGTAGTGATTGCCCGCGCACCACGGCTTGCTGCCCAATCCCTGCGCCATTGCGATCAGGGCTTCGTCGATCTTGCGCTGCTGACGCGCGACCCACGCGTCCACGCGTTGCTCCGGCGCGCGCTGCGTGCCTTCGAGGCGAATCAGCACCGCCGCGTCCAGCACGCCGTCGGCGAGCGCTTCCCAGCAGCGCACCTCGACGCGCTCGCGTCCCGACTGCGGAATCAGCTTGCCGACCGGCGACAGCGTATCCACGTATTCACAGATCACCCGCGAGTCGAACACCGCTTCGCCATCTTCCATTACGAGGCACGGCACTTTGCCGAGCGGATTGAAGGTGTGAATACGGGTGTCCGGCGCCCAGACATTCTCGGGCACCAGTTCGTAGTCGATCTTCTTGTCGGCCAGCACGATTCGCGCTTTACGCACGAAGGGACTGGCGAGCGAACCGATGAGTTTCATCATTACCGTCTGCCTTTTCCTGAATCCGGCGAAAGTATAAGTGCTTGGCGCCGTTCACGAGCGCTCAGAAGCGTCACGCCGACGCTTCGCGAGCCGCACGGGGACTCGCTGTGGACGGATTGCAACAGCGCCGCGCGCGTGTCTGCCGCCACTTTCGCCAGTATCCCGCGCAAAATAACTCCGCGCATGGGCGCTACAATCTCACGATGAACCAGCTGACCGAACCCACCATCGCCATCGACGTCTACCGCACGCGCCGTGAGCGCGTACTCGCCGCGCTGCGGGCAGCGGGTGGCGGCGTCGCCATCGTCCCCACCGCGCCGGAGGCGTTGCGCAACCGGGACGCGGACTATCCCTACCGGCACGACAGCTACTTTTACTACCTGACCGGTTTCACCGAGCCTGAAGCACTCCTGGTGCTCGACGCCAGCGCCGCGCCCGGCGAGCCGGCTTCGGTGCTGTTCTGCCGCGAGAAAAACGTCGAGCGCGAGACGTGGGAAGGTTTCCGCTTCGGCCCGGACGGCGCGCGCGCGGCCTTCGGGTTCGACGCCGCGTTCGCCATCGGCGAAATCGACACGCAACTGCCGCGTTTGCTCGCCGACAAGCCGTCGCTGCATTACGCGCTCGGCGCCTCGGCGCAACTGGACGAACGGGTGCGCGGCTGGCTCGACGCGGTGCGGGCGCAAAGCCGCGGCGGTGTCGCCGCGCCCGCGGCCGCGTGCGATCTCATCCCGTTGCTCGACGAGATGCGGCTCATCAAGGACGATCACGAACTCGCCATCATGCGCCGGGCCGGGCAGATTTCCGCCCAGGCGCATCGCCGCGCCATGGCCGCTTGCCGTCCGGGCGTGCGCGAGTACGAATTCGAAGCCGAACTGCTCTACACATTCCGCAAGTTCGGCGCGCAGGCGCCGGCTTACACGTCGATCGTCGCGGCCGGCGCGAACGCCTGCGTGCTGCACTACCCGGCCGGCAACGCGATTGCTCAGGACGGCGACCTGATCCTGATCGACGCGGCCTGCGAACTCGACGGCTACGCCTCCGACATCACCCGCACCTTCCCCGCGAGCGGCCGCTTCACGCCGGCGCAGCGCGAGCTGTACGACATCGTGCTGGCCGCGCAGCAGGCCGCGATCGACGCCACCCGCGCCGGCGCCACCTTCGACGACCCGCACCAGGCCGCCGTGCGCGTGCTGTCGCAGGGCTTGCTCGACACCGGCATCATCGAGCGCGCAAAGTTCGCCTCGGTCGACGACGTAATCGCCGAGCGCGCCTACGCGCCCTTCTATATGCACCGCACGGGCCACTGGCTCGGCATGGACGTGCACGACGTCGGCGACTACCGCGAACGCGGCGCGCCGCGCGACGAAGCGGGCGCGCTGCCGTGGCGCACGCTGCAGGCGTCGATGACACTGACCATCGAGCCCGGCCTGTATATCCGGCCGACCGAAGGCGTGCCCGAGCGCTACTGGAACATCGGCATCCGCATCGAGGACGACGCGATTGTCACGCCGACCGGTTGCGAACTGATGACGCGCGACGTGCCGGTCGCCGCCGACGAGATCGAGGCGCTGATGCAGGAAGCCCGCGCGGCCCACGAAGCAGCGAAGTAACTCGCAAGGAAGTAACACGTAATGAACGACGTTTCCCAGTCGACGGTGATCCTGAAGCCCGCCAAGGCCGGCCAACCCTTCGATTTCGACGTGACGATCGTCGGCGCCGGTCCGGTCGGGCTGGCGCTGGCCGGCTGGCTGGCGCGCCGCAGCGCGACGCGGGCGCTGAAGATCGCGCTCGTCGACGCGCGCGAGCCGGAAGATTCGATCGCCGATCCGCGCGCCATCGCCGTGTCGCACGGCAGCCGGATGATCCTGGAACCGCTGCGCTGGCCTGCCGACGCCACCGCGATCCACCGCATTCACGTCTCGCAGCGCGGCCACTTCGGCCGCACGCTGATCGATCACGGCGAGCACGGATTGCCGGCGCTCGGCTACGTGCTGCGCTACGGCTCGATCGTGCATGGGCTCGCCGAGGCGGTGCACGCGACCTCCGTGCACTGGTTCCGCTCTACGTCCGCCGCGGCGCCGACACAGGAACTCGACGGCGTCACACTGCCGATCGAAACCGCGGGCGTCACGCGTCAGTTGCGCACACGCATTCTGGTGAATGCCGAAGGCGGTTTGTTCGGTGATCAGAAGTCGTCAGGTCGAGTGGCGGGCAAACGCGCCGTCAAAGTCGCCAGCACGAGTGCGGACAAACAAGTCGGCCACGGCGCCGACAACGCCCACAGCCAAGCCGCCGACAGCGCGGCGAAAAGCGCCGATCGGCAAGCCGGCCGGGACGGCGACGCCGCACGGCGTGCTGGCAGAGGCGTCGCCGAAACCGGCACGCGCGACTATGGACAGACCGCACTCGTCGGCACGGTGACTGTATCCGCACCGCAACCGCACGTGGCGTGGGAGCGCTTCACGTCGCAAGGTCCGATCGCGTTGCTGCCGATGGGCGGCGTGCGCGGCGCCGACTACGCGCTGGTCTGGTGCTGCGCGCCCGAGGAAGCCGCGCGCCGCGCGCAACTTTCCGACGAAGACTTCCTGCGCGAACTCGGCGCCGCGTTCGGCGACCGCATGGGCCGCTTTACGCACATCAAGGGACGCGCGTCGTTCCCGTTGGGACTGAACGCCGTGGAAACGCTGGTGAATGGCCACGTCGTCGCGATCGGCAACGCGGCGCAGACGCTGCATCCGGTGGCGGGTCAGGGCCTGAACCTGGGTCTGCGCGACGCCCACGCGCTCGCCGACGCCTTGTCGGCGGAAGGTCCGACCCCGCTCGCGCTGGCCACTTTCGCGCAACGCCGCGCACTCGACCGGCGCATGACGATCGGCGCCACCGACACGCTCGCGCGCCTTTTCACCATCGACTTCGCGCCGCTCGCGATCATGCGCGGCCTCGCCCTCACCGCGCTCGAATTCCTGCCGCCCGTGAAAACCGCGCTGGCACGGCAAATGATGTTCGGACAGCGCCGCTAGGCGCGCCGCCCGCTCGCGCCGCACGGACTTTTTGCCTCACGCGGAAGGTGCCTCGCGAGCAGCGCCGGTTCTATGAATCGGCGCACTTTCATAGAAGATTTAATGGGTTACGACAGGCACATGTCGGGTGCCGGCTATCCGTTAACGCTAAAATAGCGGTTTTCTCTCGCATTTCGCCAACGCTCCGATTGACAGAAATTGACCAATCGGCCGCGCGCGCGTCCACCGCGTCTCACGTTATGCCTACTCTCGGCTCCCACAATCTGCGTAATAACCTGTTCGTCGCGCCCATGGCCGGCGTGACCGACCGGCCGTTCCGGCAACTGTGCAAACGGCTGGGCGCGGGCTATGCGGTGTCGGAAATGGTCGCTTCGAACGCGCAGTTGTGGAAAAGCGAGAAGACCATGCGCCGCGCCAATCACGCGGGCGAGGTCGAGCCGATCGCCGTGCAGATCGCCGGCGCCGATCCGGCCATGATGGCCGAAGCGGCCCGCTACAACGTGGCGAACGGCGCGCAGATCATCGACATCAACATGGGCTGCCCGGCCAAGAAGGTGTGCAACGTGGCGGCGGGTTCAGCCCTGTTGCAGAACGAGCCACTGGTGCAGCGCATCGTCGAGGCGGTGGTGGGCGCGGTCGGCGTCGGGCCCGACGCGGTGCCCGTCACGCTGAAGATCCGCACGGGCTGGGATCGCGAGAACAAGAATGCGCTGAACGTCGCGCGTCTGGCCGAATTGGCCGGCATTTCGATGCTGACCGTGCACGGCCGCACGCGCGCCGACCTGTATCACGGCGACGCCGAATACGAGACCATCGCCGCGGTGAAAGCGGCGGTGCGCATTCCGGTGGTCGCCAACGGCGACATCACCTCGCCGCAAAAAGCACGCGAGGTGTTGGCCGCCACCGGCGCCGACGCCATCATGATCGGCCGCGCGGCGCAGGGGCGCCCGTGGCTGTTCCGCGAGATCGAGCATTTCCTGCAAACGGGCGAGTTGCTGCCGCCGCCGCGCATCGACGAAATCCAGCAGGTGATGAACGAGCATCTGGAAGACCACTACGCTTTCTACGGCGAATTTACGGGTGTCCGCACTGCGCGTAAGCACATCGGCTGGTACACTCGCGGCCTTTCTGGCGCCAACGTGTTCCGGCATCGCATGAATACGCTGGACACCACGCGCGAACAACTCCTCGCCGTCAACGAGTTCTTCGACGCACAAAAGGCGATCTCCGACCGCCTCGTCTACGTCGACGAAACGCTCAACAATAACGGCGAGCCGGACCATACCGACCGACTAGCAGCATGAGCAAGAACAATATCGAACAATCTGTCCGCGACAGCCTGGGGATGTATTTCCAGGATCTCGACGGCTCCAATCCGCACGACGTCTACGACATGGTGATTTCCTGCGTAGAAAAACCTCTGCTCGAAGTGGTGCTCGAGCAGGCCGGCGGCAATCAGTCGCTGGCCGCCGAGTATCTCGGCATCAACCGCAATACGCTGCGCAAGAAGCTGCAACAGCACGGTTTGCTGTAGCCCGTTGTAATTCGTTGTAGTTTCTCGCGCCCTGCCACGTTTCCCTTCGGCTTTTCGTCTTCATCATGATCAAGCAAGCGCTCATCTCCGTTTCCGACAAGTCCGGCATCGTCGACTTCGCCAAGTCGCTGTCGGACCTCGGCGTCAAGATCCTGTCGACCGGCGGCACCGCGAAACTGCTCGCGGACGCGGGTCTCTCCGTCACCGAAGTCGCCGATTACACGGGCTTCCCGGAAATGCTGGACGGGCGCGTGAAAACGCTGCATCCGAAGGTGCACGGCGGCATCCTCGCGCGCCGCGACCTGCCGGAACATATGGCGGCGCTTGAAAAGCACGACATTCCGACCATCGATCTGCTGGTCGTGAATCTGTACCCGTTCGTGCAGACCGTGTCGAAGGAAGAATGCTCGCTGGAAGACGCGATCGAGAACATCGACATCGGCGGGCCGACCATGCTGCGTTCGGCCGCGAAGAATCATCGCGACGTGACGGTGGTGGTCGATCCGGCCGACTACGCGGTCGTGCTCGACGAGATGCGCGCGCACAGCAATGCCGTGTCGTACAAGACGAACTTCCGCCTCGCCACCAAGGTGTTCGCGCACACTGCGCAATACGACGGCGCGATCACGAACTACCTGACGAGCCTGACCGACGAACTGCAGCACGCGTCGCGCAACGCTTATCCGGCGACGTTCAACCTCGCGTTCGACAAGGTGCAGGATCTGCGCTACGGCGAAAACCCGCATCAGAGCGCCGCGTTCTACCGCGATCTGAGCGTGCCGGCCGGCGCTCTGGCGAACTACAACCAGTTGCAAGGCAAGGAACTGTCGTACAACAACATCGCGGATTCCGATGCGGCGTGGGAATGCGTGAAAACCTTCGACGTGCCGGCCTGCGTGATCGTCAAGCACGCGAATCCGTGCGGCGTGGCAGTCGGGGCGGACGTCAACGAAGCGTACGCGAAGGCGTTCCAGACCGACCCGACCTCGGCGTTCGGCGGCATCATCGCGTTCAACCGCGAAGTGGACGAAGCAGCGGCGCAAGCCGTGGCCAAGCAGTTCGTTGAAGTGCTGATCGCGCCGTCGTTCAGCGCCGAAGCGCGCAAGGTGTTCGCGGCGAAGCAGAATGTGCGTCTGCTGGAAATCGCGCTGGGCGAAGGCCACAACGCGTTTGATCTGAAGCGCGTGGGCGGCGGCCTGCTGGTGCAGTCGCTCGACTCGAAGAACGTGCAGCCGCGCGAATTGCGCGTGGTCACGAAGCGTCATCCGACGCCGAAGGAAATGAACGATCTGCTGTTCGCGTGGCGCGTGGCGAAGTACGTGAAGTCGAACGCCATCGTGTTCTGCGGCAACGGCATGACGCTCGGCGTAGGCGCGGGTCAGATGAGTCGCGTGGACTCGGCGCGCATCGCCAGCATCAAGGCGCAGAACGCCGGTTTGACGCTGGCCGGTTCGGCGGTGGCGTCGGATGCGTTCTTCCCGTTCCGCGACGGCCTCGACGTGGTGGTGGCGGCAGGCGCGACCTGCGTGATTCAGCCGGGCGGTTCGATGCGCGATGATGAAGTGGTCAGCGCGGCGGATGAGCACAATATCGCGATGGTGCTGACTGGGGTGCGGCACTTCCGGCATTGAGTTGGGGTTTGGGTTTCAATAGCGGCGTCTGTTTCCTGGTGAAACCGGGCTGCTGGTGAGATTTGAGCTTTACAGAAACGGCCCGGCGGAATTTTCCGTCGGGCCGTTTTCTTTGGTGTCGCGCTTGTTCCGCGTGTGCCGTTCGTGCCGTTCGTGCCAGTTGTGCAGCTTGTGCCGGTTGTGCCGTGCCCACGCCACGCTTTTCGCGCCGCTCAGTCGTCCGGTTCCTTTCTCGCGTAGCCACCGCTCACGTCCGCGTGCTGGCTGATATAAGTACTGAGTCCCTGCCCGCGTCGCGCAAGACGCTTGAGCGCGGCGACATGCCGTGCGCCGACGCTCGCCTCGGTGTACCAATACACCACGCCGTGCCTGAAGCGGACCGCGACAAAATCGTCGCCGATTTCATAAGCCTCGACGCCTGAGTCGCCGCTGAGATTCCGATAGCGCTCCATGTGTGCTTGCCTCCTTGCAGCACACGCAGCAGTTTTTATTCCGCCGACAGCGCTGCGCGCCGACCGCCACGCGGCGCGTGTGTTGTAGTATCGCAAGCACCTGGTTTTTACCGCATTTGCGGCACCTCATGAGAATTCTCGGCATCGACCCCGGCCTGCGTGTGACCGGCTTCGGCGTGATCGACCAAAGCGGTCACACGCTCAGCTATGTCGCGAGCGGCGTCATCAAGACCGCCGACGCCGATCTGCCGTCGCGCCTCGGCACCATCTTCGAAGGCATCTCCACATTGATCCGCCAGCATTCGCCGGATCAGTCGGCGATTGAAAAAGTGTTCGTCAACGTCAACCCACAATCCACCTTGCTGCTCGGCCAGGCACGCGGGGCGGCAATTTGCGGACTGGTCGCGGGCGGCGTGCCGGTCGCCGAATATACGGCCCTGCAATTGAAGCAGGCCGTGGTGGGTTACGGTCGCGCAACCAAGGAGCAGATGCAGCAGATGGTGGTGCGCCTGCTCAATCTCTCCGGCGTACCCAGCACCGACGCCGCCGACGCGCTCGGCATGGCGATCTGCCACGCGCACGGCGGCACGACGCTGAGTACGTTGGGCGGCATCGCGCCTTCGCTGGCGAAGAAGGGGCTACGCGTGAGGCGAGGACGGTTGGTCGGATAGCGTGGCAAACGCGGCCCGTTGGCCGCCTTTGTGCCGCGCGTGCGTGTCATGCCTCATGGCTCGCGACTCGTGGTTCGTGGTTCGTGGTTCGTGGTTCGTGGTTCGTGGTTCGTGGCTCACGGCTCACGCAAGCTGGTACGCAACGGCGCAGCCGCCCCGATCAATTTCGACCAGCAAGCGCAAGCCGGCAGGCCAATCCCGCGAACACCGTCCCCAGCAGATACTGCGGCAGCCGCGACGGCCGCTGCCCCGCCGATAGCTTGCGGCTCAGCTTGCTCGCCATCAGGATCACCGCGCCATTCACGCAGAAGCCGATCAGGTTCAGCACGGTGGCCAGCACCATGATCTGGAAGGCGACCGACCCGACTTCGGGCCGCACGAATTGCGGAAACAGCGCGAGCACGAACAGCGCGACTTTCGGATTCAGCAGATTGGTGAAGAGGCCCTGGCGGAAAATGCGGCCAACCGGATAACGGCTCATCGACGCATTCGGCGCGAGCACCGTGCCCTGCGCGCGGAATGTTTTCCAGGCGAGATAGAGCAGATACGCGGCGCCGGCGAAACGCACCACATCGTATGCCATGGGCACGGCCAGAAAGAGTTGCGACAACCCGAACGCCGCGGCCAACGCATGACAATACGTGCCGACCAGAATGCCCGCCAGCGACGCAAAGCCCGCGGAACGCCCCTGGCTCACACTGCGCGAGGCAATCAGCAACATGTCGGGGCCGGGCATGGCGGTCAACGCAAGACACGCGCCGGCAAACAGCGCGAGAGTGGTGAGGCTCAGCATGAAAGCTCCTTCTGGGTGAGTGGGATGAGAACCCGCCAAAAGGGATCTCAGTCTATGGGGCGGCCTCGCGCGGGTCAACCGCGATTACGCGTAACTCGCGGGCCACTCGTCACTCATTTGCTGCGCTACACTCGCCCTTTCTCTCAGGATTGAATTCGCCATGATCGGTCGCATTGCCGGCGTTCTGCTGGAAAAAAACCCACCGCATCTGCTCGTCGACTGCAACGGCGTCGGGTACGAAGTCGATGTGCCGATGAGCACGTTCTACAACCTGCCCTCCACCGGCGAACGCGTCGTGTTGCTCACGCAGATGATCGTGCGTGAAGACGCGCACCTGCTATACGGCTTCGGCACCGCCGAGGAACGCTCGACCTTCCGCGAACTGCTGAAAATTTCCGGCATCGGCGCGCGCATGGCGTTGGCGGTGCTGTCGGGCATGAGCGTGCACGAACTCGCGCAGACCGTCACGATGCAGGACGCGGCGCGTTTGACGCGCGTGCCGGGCATCGGCAAGAAGACGGCGGAGCGCCTGCTCCTCGAACTGAAGGGCAAGATCGGCGCCGATCTGGGCGCGATGGCGGGCGCGGCGTCGGCATCCGACCACGCCTCCGACATCCTGAACGCACTGCTCGCATTGGGTTACTCCGAAAAAGAAGCGTTGGCCGCCGTCAAAAACGTGCCGGCCGGAACCGGCGTTTCCGAGGGCATCAAGCTCGCGTTGAAGGCGCTGTCCAAGGGCTGACGCTCACCCCTCGTTTCGACGTGCATGCGATGGCTGAAGCTTCGCACACGGCTGCGAGCCGCGCACCCTGGCCATTCGGCCGAGTTTCGCGGCGGGCGGCTCGCGGTACAATGAACGCATGATCGAAACCGACAAACTCGCCGCCGAGCGCATCATCGCGGCCACGCCCGTCTCGCCGAACGAAGAAGCGTTCGAGCGCGCGTTGCGTCCGCGCCAGCTCGAAGAATATGTCGGGCAGGAAAAAGTGCGCGGCCAGCTGGAAATCTTTATCGAGGCCGCCAAGCGCCGTTCCGAATCGCTCGACCATGTCTTGCTGTTCGGCCCGCCGGGCCTCGGCAAGACCACGCTCGCGCACATCATCGCGCGGGAAATGGGTGTCAATCTGCGGCAAACGTCCGGACCGGTGCTCGAGCGCGCCGGCGACCTCGCCGCGCTGCTCACCAATCTCGAAGCCAACGACGTGCTGTTCATCGACGAAATCCACCGGCTCTCGCCGGTAGTCGAAGAAATTCTGTACCCGGCGTTGGAGGATTATCAGATCGACATCATGATCGGCGAAGGTCCGGCCGCGCGTAGCGTGAAGCTGGACCTGCAACCGTTCACGCTGGTCGGCGCAACCACGCGCGCGGGCATGCTGACCAACCCGTTGCGCGACCGCTTCGGCATCGTGGCGCGGCTCGAGTTTTATAACGCCGAGGAACTGGCGCGCATCGTCACGCGTTCGGCGTCGCTGCTCCATGCGCAGATCCATCCGGACGGCGCGTTCGAGATCGCCAAGCGCGCGCGCGGCACGCCGCGGATCGCGAACCGCTTGCTGCGGCGCGTGCGCGACTTCGCCGAAGTGAAGGCCGACGGCAACATCACCGCGCAAGTGGCCGACGCCGCGCTCAAGATGCTCGACGTGGATGCGGTCGGCTTCGACCTGATGGACCGCAAGCTGCTCGAAGCGATCCTGCACAAGTTCGACGGCGGCCCGGTCGGCGTCGACAATCTGGCCGCGGCGATCGGCGAAGAACGCGACACGATTGAAGACGTGCTTGAGCCTTATTTGATCCAGCAAGGCTTCCTGCAACGCACGCCGCGCGGCCGCGTCGCCACGATGCTGACTTACCGGCATTTCGGCCTCGCCGCGCCCGACTCGTCGAGCGGCCTGCCCGGTCTGTGGGATTCGGCCGCGACCTGATCCGAACCACGTCGCGCGAGACCGAATCAGGATGTCCGACCAAACCAGGCAACCCAACTCTTCCAGCAGTCTCTTGCAGCTTCTCACCCGCAGGCTTCGCTCAAAGCTGGCCGCCGGGGTCACGCATCTGACAAGCGGCAGCGGTCCCACGCTCGACTACTTGTCGCCTCCGGGCGACCCCGGCCTGTTCGGGCCGGACTCGGTGTGCTGGAAAGTCCACGCCGATTTCACGTCGATGATGACGGGCGGCATCAGCGCGCTATTGCTGCAAGCGTTGCATCCGCTGGCGCTCGCCGGCGTGTGGGACCATTCGACGTTTCGCACCGACATTCTCGGCCGCCTGCGCCGCACCGCGACTTTCATCGCGGGCACGACGTACGGCAGCCGGCACGACGCGCTAGCGCTGGTCGAACGTGTGAAGCGCATTCATCTCGGTGTCAGCGGCGTCGCGCCTGACGGCCAGCCCTATCGCGCAAGCGAACCCGCGCTGTTGACGTGGGTGCATGTCGCCGAAGTGTCGAGCTTCATGACCGCGCACTTGCGCTATGTGAATCCGTCGCTGCCCGTTGCCGCGCAGGATCAGTATTTCGCGGAGACCGCGCGCATTGCCGAGATGCTCGGCGCGTCGGACATTCCGCGCTCGCGAGCCGAGATCGACGCTTACCTGCTCGCGATGAAGCCCGGGCTTGTGGCCAGCGAACGCACGCGCGAAGTCGTGAGGGTTCTGATGACAGCGCCCGCCCCGAGCGTTTCGATGCGACCGGCCGGCGTGTTGATGTTCAACGCAGGTGTCGATCTGCTGCCCGATTGGGCACAGGCGATGTTGGGATTTCAGCGCTACGCGGCGCTTCGCCGTGCGATGGCGAGGCCGGGTGTGCGGTTGGTGGCGCCTGTCATTCGTTGGGCGCTGGTGAATGGTGTGTCGAAACGGGCCCGGCGCCGTGTGGCTGCGGGTGTACGCGAGCCGGAGTAACGCGAGCGACGGCGCTCGTACGCGCGCAAGCCGCCCAATCAAACGTCAGTTATTCGAGCCGCGCGAGTATGCGTGCAAACCGCCGCGTCAGTCGTCAGGTACGCGAACCGCTCAGGGCTCGTACACAAACTGTCACGCCAAACGCCGGCGGCGCGAATGTGCGGAACGCGGGCGAAGGGTCCGAGTCAACCGCTCAAACTCGCGCCGCATTATCGGTCCGCGTCAACCAACGACCCGGCTCCGGCACCGTCTTGAAACTGTCGGCGGCACCCGCCGCGTCTAGGTGCGAGACGTTCGCCCACAATACGAACGTCGCTTTGCCACTATCGGCATCTAGCGTGTTCACGCCCGTAGTCGGCTCGCGCCAATCAACGCCCCGGCTCCGGCACCTTCTTGAAACTATCATCCGCACTCGGCGCATCGAGATGCGAAACATCCGCCCACGACACGATCGTCGCCTTGCCATTGTCGAAATCCACCGTGTTCACGCTCGTGTTCAGCAGCGGATAGTCACGCGGCGCGTCGAGCGACAGACCGCAAGCAAAACGTCGCACGCAATCAAGCACGCCGCCGTGCGCGACGCACGCAATCCGTCCACCGGGATGCGCGGCGACCAGCGGTTCGATCGCGTGCAGCACGCGATGGTAGAGCGTGCGTTGCGACTCGCCCTCCGGCGGCGCGAAGCCCGCGTCACGCGTTTGCCAGTGCGCGTATTCGTCGGGGAAACGCAGGGCGATCTCGTCGCTGTCGTGGCCCTGGAACGCTCCGTATGAACGCTCTCGCAGACCTTCGCGCAACTGCAGCGGCAAGCCGAGCGCATCGGCGATCGGCTGGGCGGTTTGCTGCGCGCGTTGCAGATCGCTCGAATAGATCGCGTCGAGCCGTGCGCCCTGCTTCGCCTCGTCGGCCATGCGGCGCGCAAGGCGCTGCGCTTGCGCCAGCCCTGTCGTGGCGAGCGGAATGTCGATGTGACCTTGAATGCGCTTGATGCGGTTCCAGTCGGTCTCGCCGTGTCGGATGAACAGAATCTGCGTCGTCATGGAATGAAAGTGGGCGCCATTAGCCGGTTATGCCGAGCCGCTATTGTCGCAAAAGCGGCTGGAGGATGGATGCGCGCACCACGGCGCGCATTGAAGGACAAAATTCAGGCGTTCGTTTGCAGCCAGAACGTGACCGGCCCGTCGTTGACGAGCGACACCTGCATGTCCGCGCCAAATTCGCCGGTCTCGACGATCGGATGCTTCGCCCGCGCGGCCGCGACGAAGTAATCGAAGAGGCGCTTGCCTTCATCGGGCGGCGCGGCCGGCGTAAAGCTCGGACGCAGGCCGCTGTTGGTGTCCGCGGCCAGCGTGAACTGCGACACGAGCAGCAAACCGCCCGCGCGGCCGGCGCCGTCGAGATTTTGCACGGAGAGATTCATCTTGCCGGCGGCATCGCTGAAGACGCGATAGCCGAGCACCTTGGCGAGCAACCGGTCGGCAGCCGCCTCGGTGTCGCCGCGTTCGGCGCAGACGAGCGCGAGCAGGCCCGCTTCGATCGCGCCGGTCACGCGGTCCGCCACGCGCACTTCCGCGCGCCGCACGCGCTGGATCAGCGCGATCATCGGCGTGACTCCGGTTGCGACGTGCGGCGCATCAGGCCGTCAACGTGACGCGCGCAAAACGGCGCTTGCCGACCTGCACGACGTATTCGCCGGCGTCGATTTTCAGGCCCTTGTCGGCCACGGTCGCGCCATCGATCTTCACGCCGCCCTGCTCGATGTTGCGCAGCGCTTCGCTGGTCGACGGCACGAGATTGGCCTGCTTGAGCAACTGGCCGATCGCGAGCGGTGCACCCGCAAGCGTCACAGCCGGGATATCGTCCGGCACGCCGCCCTTCGCGCGATGGTTGAAGTCATCCAGCGCGCGCTCGGCATCGGCTTGCGAGTGGAAGCGCGCGACGATTTCCTGGCCGAGCATCACCTTGAAATCGCGCGGATTGCGGCCCGCTTCGATTTCCTTCTTGAAGCCCGCGATTTCGTCCATCGGACGGAACGACAGCAGTTCGAAGTAACGCCACATCAGCACGTCGGAAATGCTCATCAGCTTGCCGAACATGTCGGTCGGCTTTTCGCTGATGCCGATGTAGTTGTTCTTCGACTTCGACATCTTCTCGACGCCGTCCAGCCCTTCGAGCAGCGGCATCGTCAAAATGCACTGCTGTTCCTGGCCGTATTGCTTCTGCAGTTCGCGGCCCACCAGCAGGTTGAACTTCTGGTCCGTACCGCCGAGTTCGAGGTCCGCGTTCAGCGCGACCGAGTCGTAGCCCTGCATCAGCGGGTACAGGAACTCGTGAATCGAGATCGGCACGCCGCCCTGAAAACGCTTGGTGAAATCTTCGCGCTCGAGAATCCGCGCCACCGTGTAGCGCGACGCGAGCTTGATCATGCCGTCGGCGCCGAGCGGCATCGACCATTCGCTGTTGTAGCGGATCTCGGTCTTGTCGCGATCGAGCACGAGCGCGGCCTGCTCGAAATACGTCTTCGCGTTCGATTCGATCTGTTCGCGCGTGAGCGGCGGCCGGGTGGCGTTACGGCCCGACGGATCGCCGATCAGCGACGTGAAATCGCCGATCAAAAAGATCACGGTATGGCCGAGATCCTGCAACTGGCGCATCTTGTTCAACACGACCGTATGGCCGATGTGGATATCCGGCGCGGTCGGATCGAGCCCGAGCTTGATGCGCAGCGGCTTGCCAGTCGCCGCGCTCCTCGCGAGTTTTTGCGCGAATTCGTCTTCGATCAGCAGTTCGTCGACACCGCGTTTGGTGACCGCGAGGGCGTGACGGACTTCGTCGGTGATCGGGAAGGCGGGGCTGGGCTTAGTGGACTCGGTGCTCATGCTGGAAACGTGAAGTCGCGAAAAAAGGAGATTGTCCCATAGATGCGCGCCGCCGCGCCCACTGACGCAGCCGCAAGCGCCCCGCCGACGCGCGATTTTCCGCGTTCGGCGGCCCGCCGCCGGCGTCGCGACGCTTTATATTCGACCGCGCTTCGCCCGATAATCTGCTACAACGGATCGCAACGAACCATCGAGAGGAGCAGCAACGTGGCGCAAGACCCCGCAGACGGCGTCTACTTTGGATTGATGTCCGGCACCAGTATGGACGGCGTGGATGGCGTGGCCGTCAAGTTCGCGCAAGGGAAGCCACCGGTAGTGCTGGCCGAGGCGTTTGTCGGCTTTGCCGCGGGCCTGCGCGACGCATTGTTCGCGCTCCAGCAGCCCGGCGACAACGAGATCGAGCGCGAGGCGCTGGCCGCCAACGCGCTCGCCACGCGTTACGCGGTGTGCTGCCACGAACTGCTGCACGGCAGCCGCGTGCCCGCCGCTGAAGTGCGTGCGATCGGCGTGCATGGGCAGACGGTGCGACATCGGCCGGAAAAGGGTTATACGCGGCAGATCAACAACCCGGCGCTGCTCGCGGAAATGATGCATATCGACGTGATTGCCGATTTCCGCAGCCGCGACGTCGCGGCCGGCGGCCAGGGCGCACCGCTCGTGCCGGCTTTTCACGCCACGGTGTTCGGCGCGAAGAACGAAACGCGGGTGGTCTGCAATCTCGGCGGGATCAGCAATATCACGATCCTGAACGCGACCGGCAGCGTGCGCGGCTTCGACTGCGGGCCGGCCAACGCGCTCCTCGACGAATGGGCGCAGCGCCGTCTCGGCAAACCCTTCGACGAGAACGGCCATTTCGCGGCGCGCGGCCAGGTGGATCGCACGCTGCTGAACGCCTTGCTCGATGAGCCCTTTTTCGCCCAACAGCCGCCGAAGAGCACTGGCCGCGACCTGTTCAATGCGGAATGGCTCGACGCGAAGCTACAGCCGTTCGCCGGGCTCGACCCCGCCGACGTGCAAGCGACGCTGGTCGCGCTCACCGCAGTGACGGTAGCGCGCGAAATCGAGCGGCACGCGTCGGATGCGAGAGCGGTGTATGTCTGCGGCGGCGGCGCGCGTAATCCGGAGATTCTGAAGGCGCTGCAGCAGGCGCTGGAGGACAGCGGCGTCAGCGGCGTTCCCGTGATGACGACCGATGCGCTCGGCGTGCCGCCGAGTCAGGTCGAGCCGCTGGCGTTCGCCTGGCTTGCAATGCGCTGCGTGGCGCGTCTGCCGGGCAATCTGCCGGCCGTGACGGGCGCGTCGGCCGAGCGCGTACTCGGGGCGATCTATCCACGCTGATCACCTTGGGAGATCCAAGGCGCAGGCAATAAAAAACGGGGCCGAAGCCCCGTTTCTCACATGCTTTCGCTCAACCGGCCATCACACCGAGAACGACGAGCCGCAACCACAGGTGGTCGTAGCATTCGGGTTCTTGATGACGAACTGCGCGCCGTTGATGTCGTCCTTGTAATCGATCTCAGCGCCCACCAGATACTGGTAGCTCATCGAATCGATCAGCAGCTGGACGCCGCTCTTGTTCATGACGGTGTCGTCTTCGTTGACGGCTTCGTCGAAGGTAAAACCGTACTGAAAGCCCGAGCAGCCGCCGCCCTGCACGAAAACGCGCAGTTTGAGGTCCGCATTGCCTTCTTCTTCGATCAGTTGCTTGACCTTGTCAGCCGCTGCGTCGGTAAAAACGAAGGGGGCGGGCATCTCGGTCACGGGTGTATCGGTGACTGCGTTCATTCGAACTCTCCAAAAAGCTTCTAACCGCTATTGTAGGGCTGATCTCGATATCGTGCTGAAGCCCACAAAATCAATGGGTTCTTCCTGAAAATCGATGGACGGCGCGTTCTGCCGCCACCAGCCCGGCTGAGCGGGATATCTCGCCGCTTTGACGACGAGTTCGTTGCGGCAACACTGAACCGCACCGAGGCGCGAACCCATGAAAAAAGCCGCCTTCGCGAAAGCGTTGGCGGCCTTTGCAGCGCTCCGGCCCGAAAGCCGGCTCGCACCCGAAGCGATTAACGCTTCGAGAATTGCTTCCTGCGACGTGCCTTGTGGAAGCCGACCTTCTTACGTTCGACTTCACGAGCGTCACGCGTAACGAAGCCAGCCTTCGACAGTTCCGGCTTCAGCGTTGCGTCGTAGTCCATCAGCGCGCGGGTGATGCCGTGGCGAACCGCACCGGCTTGACCCGTTTCACCGCCACCCGTCACGTTGACTTTGATGTCGAACGTGACGCCGTGGTTCGTGAGTTCCAGCGGCTGACGCACGATCATCAGCGACGTTTCGCGCGAGAAGTAATCGGCGATAGGCTTACCGTTCACAACGATATCGCCCTTGCCTGCCTTGATGAAGACGCGTGCGACGGCGCTCTTGCGGCGGCCCGTGCCGTAATTCCAGTTACCGATCATGTGGGCTCCCCTTAGATCTCGAGCGCTTTCGGCTGTTGCGCCGAATGCGGATGCGTTGCTTCAGCGTAGACCTTCAGCTTCTTGATCATCGCGTAGCCGAGCGGGCCCTTCGGCAGCATGCCCTTGACCGCTTTCTCGAGCGCACGGCCCGGGAAGCGTTCTTGCATCTTGCCGAACGTCGTTTCATAGATACCGCCCGGGTAGCCCGAGTGGCGATAGTACTTCTTGTCAGTAGCCTTGTTGCCCGTGACCTTCAGCTTGCCGGCGTTGATAACGATGATGAAATCACCGGTGTCGACGTGCGGAGTGAATTCAGGCTTGTGCTTGCCGCGAAGACGGTGTGCCACTTCGCTGGCGACACGCCCGAGAACCTTATCCGTCGCGTCAATCACGTACCATTCACGCGTAACCTCATGGGCTTTTGCGGAAAACGTCTTCATGATCGATCCAAAAAAATTGCTGCGCCCAATGTGTTTTTTCCTGCTTGTAGTGTGCGCATCGAGGCGCGTGCAGGCTCTCCCTGGTTCTTCCTCCGCGGGCGCGGATGCGGAAAAGCCCTGAATTATAAAGGAATTTGCTACGGCAAGTCAAAACGTACGGGAGCTGCGCGAGATTTCGCGGCAATCCGGCAGTCGGGAGCGTGATCTGGCGGTCTTTCGCACGTGAATCGGCCGGGCGCCGACGGAGCGCGGGCGAAAAAAAACCCGAACGAGCGGTTCGGGTTTAATCCACCAAAGGAGGAGGTGGAGGAGACAAAACGGATTATATGAGTCCACCTTGTGCGACGCAAGAACATTTGCATTGCGAAATGCGATTTCATAATGTGGCAACCGCACTTATCGACCTTGAAATGTAAAATATCCTTTTTAATCAATGGCTAAAGCTTGCAGGAACGGCAGCATGCCAAGACATCATCTAGAGTAAAACCCCTAAATCCGTCAGGGCATTCCCGAATCGGCTGAACATGCCGCAGCGCAACACGCAAGCCGACATCACGCATAACTTGCGGCAAAAGTCGCCTCGGGCGGACACTCAAACACCGGGCTACAATGCCGTCTCGATATGGCAAAGCGCGGTGGAGCACAGCATGGAATGCAAAGTGAGCTGGATGGGGCAAGACGGGATGGCGTTCGCAGCCGAGACGGGCAGCGGCCATCTGGTGGCAATGGACGGCGCGCCTGAAGGCGGCGGCCGCAACCTCGCGCCGCGTCCGATGGAAATGGTTTTGCTCGGCACGGGCGGCTGCACCGCCTACGACGTCGTGATGATCCTGAAGAAAAGCCGTCAGGAAATCAGCGATTGCTCGGTGATGCTGAAGGCCGAACGCGCCAGCGAAGATCCGAAAGTGTTCACCAAGATCCACTTTCACTTCACCGTGACGGGCAAGAATCTGAACCCGGCCACCGTGGAACGCGCGATCAACCTGTCACACGACAAATACTGCTCGGCGTCGATCATGATCGCCAAGACGGCTGAGCTGACGCACTCGTTCGACATCGTCGCGGGCTGAACGCGGCCTTGCGCGTGCTGCGGCGCGAGCCCGAGCTAGCCACAGCGCGCGCGTCACGCACAAAAAGAAAATGCCGGCGTCCATCTGGACGCCGGCATTTTTTGTTGGGTGGCAAAGCAAGCCGATAAGCCGGATTCTGTGCACGCGCAACGTCCGAAGACGCGACGCGCGTGGCAGCCATTCCTCTAGGCGCGCCATTGCTGACGCGCTCAAGCTTCCTACCCGCAGACGTGACAGGGGCCCCGTCCTGCATCTCGAAGATGCTAGCCTGCCTACTTGGAATTGCTCCGGGTGGAGGTTACCGTGCCGGTCTGCCTCGCAGCAGCCGCGGTGCGCTCTTACCGCACCGTTTCACCCTTACCTGATCCCGGCTTGCGCCGGGCCATCGGCGGTTTGCTTTCTGTTGCCCTGTTCCGCGTGTTGCCACGGATGGCCGTTAGCCATCACCCTGCCCTGTGGAGTCCGGACTTTCCTCGCCCTCTTTGGCCGAAGCCGCAAAGGCCGCGACTGCCTGGCCCGCTTTGCTGGTGCGGATTTTAACACCTGCGGGCGCTGCAAGCCGGATCTACCGTTCAAATAGCCGAACGACCAAGGGATCTTGGAACGCAGCTCAGCGCGCTCAACGCGCGCGCCGTCCTGTGCGAAACACGGAAGTGTCGTCGTAAAACGCGGGCGAGTCGTTCTCCTGCCACCAACCCGGAATGCCCAGCACGGGCAACGGCGCGAACATGCGGCTCGTCAGCGCATCGGTGTTGAGCAGCGCGGCGGCGACGGATTCGTCCAGCCACGCATCCCGCTTCACAGCGTCCCACTCAAAATACGCGGCGGGCACATCGACGATCCACGCGTGCCCCGTGCAGGCCTTGAACGGCGCGATCAGCTTTTCCATCAACGCATGACCGAAGCAGCGCACCTCACAACTCGCGCCCCATGCTTCGCGCCGAGCCACCAGCAGCGCGTGCCAGTCGAAGCCACGCAAAGCCGCGCTCAAAGCGGGATCCGCGCAAGGGAACAGCAGCGCGTTCTCGTCGAACAAGGTCAGCGTATCGCGCACGCCGCCGCGGGTCGGACCGATGCCCAACACATCAATGGCGGCCGACTGCCGCGCGTTCAACGCCGCCTTGATGCGTGGAAAGGCGAACCACATCGATGCATTGAAGAAGTCGTGCAGATTGTGGCGCGTCGGCACGCAGCCGGTCGACGCGATATGCGCTTCGTACGCCGCGCCGGGCGGCAGATCGTCCTGCGCGATGAACGCAAGGCGCTGGCCGCGGCCGGTGATCTGCCGCATCTCGCCGGCGTCGGCGTTCATTGCGGCGAGCAACGCCTCATAGCTCGTCAGCGCAGCTTGCTGCCAGCGCTTGCCGCGTTGGGCGAACGGCGCGAACCACGGCTTCGACCAGTCGATTGCAGCGAAGCCCGGCAGCTCCGCCTCATACGCCTGCATCTTGCTGATGCCTTAAACCAGGCGCCAGCCGATCGACTCGCCGCCGCGCAACGGCACGACCGGCGTATCGCCGACCGGCAGTTCGGCCGGCAGAGTCCATTCCTCACGACGCAGCGTGACCTTGTCCGCACTACGCGGCAGGCCATAAAAATCGGCGCCGAAAAAGCTCGCGAAGCCTTCGAGCTTGTCCAGTGCGTCGGCCTTGTCGAACGCTTCCGTATAGAGTTCCAAAGCGTGCAGCGCCGTGTAGCAACCCGCGCAGCCGCACGCGTGCTCTTTCAGCCCCTTCGGATGCGGCGCGCTGTCCGTGCCGAGGAAGAAGCGCGGATTGCCCGAGGTCGCCGCCTCGACCAGCGCCACGCGATGCGTCTCGCGCTTCAACACCGGCAGGCAGTAGTAATGCGGCCGAATGCCACCCTGGAAAATCGCGTTGCGGTTGTACAGCAGGTGATGCGCCGTGATCGTCGCACCCAGCAGTTCCGGCGCCACGCCGGCCTCGCGGATATAGTCGACTGCATCTTTCGTGGTGATGTGCTCGAACACTACCTTCAGCGCCGGAAACGCGCGGCGCAGCGGCGTCATGACCCGGTCGATGAACACTTTCTCGCGATCGAACAGATCGATCGACGAATCCGTCACCTCGCCGTGGACGAGCAGCGGCATGCCCAACTCCTGCATCACCTCGAGCGTCTTGGCGCACTTCATGATGTCGGTGACGCCCGCGTCCGAGTTGGTCGTCGCGCCCGCCGGATACAGCTTCACACCATGCACGAAGCCGCTTTCTCGCGCGCGGCGGATTTCGTCGGGCGGCGTGTTGTCGGTCAGGTACAGCGTCATCAGCGGTTCGAATTTTGCGCCTGCGGGAATCGCGGCGACGATCCGCTCGCGATACGCCTGCGCCATCGCGGTGGTCGTGACCGGCGGCTTCAGGTTCGGCATGATGATCGCGCGGCCGAACTGGCGCGCGGTGTCCGGCAACACTGCGGCTAGCATCGCGCCGTCGCGGACGTGCAGGTGCCAGTCGTCCGGGCGGGCGAGCGTGATGGAGTCGAGAGAAGCGTTGGAAGCGGTCATGGCGGCGGGGGACGAGATTCGACGACAAAAGCCAATCTATGCGGTCAAACCGCAACGTTGCGGCATAAACACACGTCAATTTTGCTATTTGGCGTTTCTGGCTCGGTGATATGCTTGGAAAATCATCATTGTAACGGCTCGCCCCGTTCACAGGCTTACCCGCAACATGTGCCAACTTCTCGGAATGAACTGCGCCGCGCCAACGGACGTCACGTTCTCGTTCACCGGCTTTGCGGCGCGCGGCGGCGTCACCGATCACCACGCCGACGGCTGGGGCATCGCCTTCTTTGAAGACAAAGCCTGCCGCCTGTTCATCGACCATCAATCGTCGGCCACCTCGCCGATCGCCGAAATGGTCAAGCGCTACCCGATCAAATCGAAGAACACGATCGCGCATATCCGCAAGGCGACGCAAGGGCACATCCTGCTGGAAAACTGCCACCCGTTCATGCGCGAACTGTGGGGACGCCACTGGATCTTCGCGCACAACGGCGACCTCAAGGATTATTCGCCGGTACTGACGGGCGTGTATCAGCCGGTCGGCACGACCGACAGCGAGCTCGCTTTCTGCGCGCTGCTCGAAGGCTTGCGCAAGGCTTTTCCCGGCGCGCAACAGCCGCCGCTCGACGAACTGTTTGCCGCGCTCGAAACCCTCACGCGCGAAATCACGCAGTTCGGCGTGTTCAATTTCCTGATGTCGAATGGCCAGGCGCTGTTCGCGCATTGCTCCACGCATCTGCATTACATCGTGCGGCGCTGGCCGTTTTCCACTGCGCATCTGGTCGACGCGGACGTGTCGATCGATTTCGCCAAATACACGACGCCTGAAGACCGCGTCGCGGTGATCGCCACCAAGCCGCTCACCGACAACGAAGTCTGGACCGCCTTCGAGCCGGGCGACCTGATGATGTTCCAGCATGGCGATGTGATCGGGCGCGTCAATGTGCCGGTGCCGGCTTCGGTGCTGGAAAAGCTGCGCAATCCGGCTTTGGATGCGTCGGCTTCGGCGACCACGATCGCGGCATCGATTGAAGCGTTACCCGACGCAGAAGCCGAGGTCGACCTCGAAGCGGCAGACGACGCCGCTGCGTTCGAATCCTGAGTCATTGAATCACGCGAGCATTCGCTCGAATCGAATCGAATCGCCAGAAACGAAAAAGCCGCTTCTTCCGAAGCGGCTTTTTTTTGTCCGCGCGACGCCGTCTGAACGGCGTCGCCCTGAGACAAACTCAGTGCAGAATCTTCGCCAGAAAGTCCTTCGCGCGATCCGACTTCGGATTGGCGAAGAAGTCTTCCTTGCGGTCGTCTTCCACGATCAAGCCCTTGTCCATGAAGATCACGCGGTGCGCGACCTTCTTCGCGAAGCCCATTTCGTGCGTCACGCACATCATGGTCATGCCTTCCTGAGCGAGTTCGACCATCACGTCGAGCACTTCGTTGATCATTTCCGGATCGAGCGCCGAGGTCGGCTCGTCGAACAGCATGGCGATCGGGTCCATCGACAACGCGCGCGCAATCGCCACGCGCTGCTGCTGACCGCCCGACAACTGGCCAGGAAACTTGTCCGCATGCGCACGCAGGCCGACGCGATCGAGCAGCTTCAGCCCTTTCGCCGTGGCTTCGTCGTTCGAGCGGCCGAGCACCTTCACCTGGGCGAGCGTGAGGTTCTGCACGATCGACAGATGCGGGAACAGCTCAAAGTGCTGGAACACCATGCCGACCTTGGCACGCAGCTTCGACAGATTGGTTTTCTTGTCGGTGAGCGACTGCCCGTTGATGACGATCTCGCCCTTCTGGAACGGCTCGAGGCCGTTGACGGTTTTGATCAGCGTGGACTTGCCCGAGCCCGACGGCCCGCACACCACCACTACTTCACCCTTTTTGACTTCCGTCGTGCAGTCAGTCAGCACTTGAAACTGGCCGTACCACTTCGAAACATTCTTGATAGAGATCATCTTGCGACCTTTTTCTGAAGACCTTTGACGAGGCTCGACGCGACCACACAGATCACGAAATAACACGCGCCCGCGAACAGTACCATCTCGACATTCGTACCGTCACGGTCGCCAATATTCGTGGCCGTGCGGAAGAAGTCGGCGAGGCTGATCACGTAGACGAGCGACGTATCCTGAAACAGTACGATACCCTGCGTGAGCAGCAGCGGCACCATTGCGCGGAACGCCTGCGGCAGCACGATCAGACGCATGGCCTGCGAGTAGCTCATGCCGAGCGCGAACGCCGCGTTGACCTGCCCGCGCGGCACCGACTGAATGCCGGCGCGGATGATCTCCGAATAGTACGCCGCCTCGAACAGCGAGAAAGCGACCATGGCCGACGCGAGGCGAATGTCGATATCCGGCGACAAACCGAGCACGTTTTGCAGCACTTGCGGCACGATCAGGAAGAACCACAGCAGCACCATCACCAGCGGGATCGAACGGAAGATCGTCACGTAGCCCTTCGCGAACCACTCGAAGGGTTTGAACGACGACAGCCGCAACATGGCGAGAACCGTGCCCCAGACGATGCCGAACACGATTGCGATCAGCGTGATCTTGAGGGTGACGATGGCGCCGGTCCACAGCGTAGGCATTGCGCCCGGAATACCGCTCCAGTCGAAATGGTGCATTACTTGCCTCCGATATAGCCGGGCAACCGGGTCTTGGCTTCGACCCAGCGCATCAGTTGCATCACGACCAGATTGATCAGCATGTACGCCAGCGTGACCGCAATGAACGACTCATACGTCTGCGACGTGTAGTCGACCAGTTGTCGCGCCTGAGCGGACAGATCGAGCAGACCGATCGTCGACGCCACCGCCGAGTTCTTGAAGATATTCAGAAACTCGGACGTAAGCGGCGGCACGATGATCCGGTACGCGACCGGCAGCAGCACATAGCGATACGTCTGCCATTGCGTGAAGCCCATGGCCAGGCCCGCGGCGCGCTGGCCGCGCGGCAACGCGTTGATACCCGAGCGCACCTGCTCGCACACGCGCGCGGCCGTGAAGAGCCCGAGACAGATGATCGACGATGAGAAAAACTGCGCGCTCGGCGGCAGTTGCTTGAACCAGTTGCCCATCGAGGGGGGCAGCAACTCCGGTATCACGAGATACCAGATGAAGAACTGCACGATCAGCGGGATGTTACGGAAAATCGCGACATAGACCGTGCCGATGCCCGAGGCCCATTTGTTCGGCACCGTGCGCAGCACGCCGAATAACGAACCGACGATCAGCGCGATCACCCACGCCGACAGCGATACCGTAATCGTCACCCAGAAGCCCGACAGCAGCCAGCCCAGATACGTGGTCGGCTCGCCGGTGGAGACGGGACTCAGCAGAATGCCCCAGTTCCAGTGATATGACATGACCAAGACTCCAGCAAAAAGAAACGGAAGAAGCGCGTGGCCCCTTCCGTTTCGTTCGGCGTTTCAAAAAAACAGCTAAGGTTTAATCGATTGCCTTGTCATTCGGGCTCTTGTAGAGCGCCTTCATGTCGTCGCTTTCCGGGAAGTTCAGGTTCAGGCCCTTCGGCGGAATCGGCGATTCGAACCACTTCTTGTAGATCTGATCGGCTTCGCCCGAAGTTTCGACCTTGGCGATCGCGTCGTCGACCACCTTCTTGAATTCCGGATCGTTCTTGCGAATCATGCAGCCGTAGGCTTCATGCGATTGCGGCGTGCCGACGATCACGAAATCGCCCGGGTTGTTCGACTTCGCGCGTTCGCCCGCGAGCAGTGCGTCGTCCATCATAAAAGCAGCGGCGCGGCCCGTGGAGAGCGTCAAGAACGACTCGCCGTGGTCCTTCGCGCTGATGATATTCATGCCCATGCTCTTGTCCTGGTTCATCTTGCGAAGCAGGCGCTCGGACGTGGTGCCGGCGGTCGTGACGACCGTCTTGCCCTTCAGGTCCGCCCAGTCCTTGATGCCGGAGTCTTTCTTGGTCATCAGGCGCGTGCCGATCACGAAGATCGTGTTCGAGAAGGCAGCCTGTTGCTGGCGTTCAACATTGTTGGTGGTCGAGCCGCATTCCATGTCGACGGTGCCGTTTTGCACCAGCGGAATACGGTTTTGCGACGTGACCGGCGTGAGCTTCACCTTCAGGTTCGGCATGTTCAGCTTCTGCTTCACCGCCTCCACCACTTTCAGGGCGAATTCCTGTGAGTAACCGATGACGTTCTGCTTGTCGTCGTAATACGAAAACGGGATCGACGATTCGCGATGACCCAGCGAAATGACACCCGTGTCCTTGATCTTTTTCAGCGTACCAGCGTCTTGCGCATGCGCGCCAACCGTAAACAGTCCGAGAGTCGCGAGCAGCAGCGCAGCTTTTTTAACCTTCATTTGTGATCTCCTTGGCAAGAACCGGCGCCAGTTTAGCAAAGTAATTATTCTGAAAGTATCGCTATAAACCATGTTGTTGCGTGTGCGCCGCTACAGGTTTACGGCGCTTCGGGCCGGTCGGTCAACCTTTCCGCATATGCAAAGGCGGGCGGCATCGATACGATGCCGCCCGCCGGGTCGAACACGCCGTCTCGTGGACCGCGTTGAAGCAAGGATTGGCGGCGGATCCGCGGGATAGCGAAACCGCCGTTTGAAACAGAAAGACGCGGAAAGATCAGGGATACAGGCCGCGCAGTTCGCGCGCTTCCAGGATCCGCTTACACGCGACGATAAACGCCGCGGTCCGCACGGACACCTTCTGCTCGCTCGACACCTGCCACACCGCGGCAAATGCTTCACGCATCACACGCTCGAGGCGCTGGTTGATCTCGTCTTCCGTCCAGAAGAAGCTCGAGAAGTCCTGCACCCATTCGAAGTACGACACCGTCACACCGCCGGCATTCGCCACCACGTCCGGAATCACGAGGATGCCGCGATCGTGCAGGATGTCGTCCGCCGCCGTGGTGGTCGGGCCGTTCGCGCCTTCCACGACGATCTTCGTCTTGATCTTGCCGGCGTTCTTTTCGGTAATCTGGTTTTCCAGCGCCGCCGGGATCAAAATGTCCGATTCGACGGTCCAGAATTCTTCGTTCGTGACCGCGTCCGCCTCAGGGAAACCACCCACGCCGCCCGTCTTGGCCACGTGTTCGAGCAGTGCGACGGCGTCGATACCCGTCGACTTGTACAGCGAGCCGGTGTGATCCTGCACCGCGACCAGCTTCGAACCCGCTTCCTGGAACAGACGCGCCGCGATGCCGCCCACGTTACCGAAGCCTTGAACCGCGATGCGTGCGCCTTCAATGTCGACGCCGATACGGCGCGCGGCTTCGGAGGCCACCACGAACACGCCACGGCCCGTCGCTTCGCGACGGCCGAGCGAACCGCCCAGCGTGATCGGCTTGCCCGTCACGACGCCGGTGGCCGTTTGGCCCTGGTTCATCGAGTACGTGTCCATCATCCACGCCATGATCTGCTCGTTCGTGTTCACGTCCGGCGCGGGAATGTCGGTATTCGGTCCGATGATGATGCCGATTTCGCTGGTGTAGCGGCGCGTCACGCGCTCCAGCTCGCCACGCGACAAGGTGCGCGGGTCGACACGGATGCCGCCTTTCGCGCCGCCGTACGGCACGTTCACCGCAGCGTTCTTCACCGACATCCACGCCGACAAGGCCATCACTTCCGACAACGTCACGTCCTGGTGGTAACGCACACCGCCCTTGCCCGGACCGCGCGACACGTTGTGCTGCACGCGATAGCCTTCGAAATGAGCGACCGTGCCGTTATCGAGTTCGATAGGCACGTCGACGACCAGAATGCGCTTCGGGCGCTTCAGGGTTTCGAGCCAGCGGGACAGAGAGCCGAGGTACGGCGCGACGCGATCGACCTGACGCAGGTAGTTGCCCCATGGGCCGAGATCGTCTTTATTCAGGTAGGAAGGAACCGACTGCAACGTTAATGCGGATTGTGCTGCTTGTTGCTGGGATGACATGAACGCTCCGGCGTTGATCGAGTAACAGCATTGTGGAAAAACGCCGTTTTGAAATCCAATGCCGTTTCCTTATCCGATTATGTTTTTTTTGCATAACCATCAAGAAGCCGCAAATTCGCGTCGTAGGGAAGCAGGATTTCAGGCCGTGCCTTGGGCCAGTTCCTCGGACACCACCTCCCACAACTGACGCACGAGTATCTGTCGCGCATCGTCGCTCTTCGCCGCGAGCTTGTCGCGATACAGACGAATCTCCATGGTCAGTGTGAGCTGTCCTTCCGGCGTGCCACGCGTGGCGCGGTCGAGGCGGATCAGCTTACCGTCGGCGACCGCGTCTTCCACCGCGCTGTGCGGCAGGAAAGCGATGCCGTGCCCGGCCAGCGCCATCGCCTTGAGTCCCTCGGCCATGTCGGTTTCGTAGAGCCGGTCGAGGTACAGGCGCTCCGGCGCGTTGGCGAGGATCACTTCGGTCATGCGTCCCAGATAGGCGTTCGGCGTGTAGGACAGGTAAGGCGTGGGTGCCTCGGCCGTGCCCGGCAAGGTGTGACGCGGCCGGCCGGCGCGGCCCGGTGCCGAGAACGGACTGATCGGCTCATTGCCGAGCGTCAGCATGTCGTAGCGGCCCGGATCGAGCGCGACCGGATGGCTGGGATGGTGATAGCCCATCATCAGATCGCAGCCGCCTTCCACCAGCGACAACGCCGCGTCGTGCACGTTCAGGGCCCGCAGGCGCGTGTGGATCGGGCCCAGATGGGCTTCGATCCGCTGCAGCCAGCGTGGGAAGTAAGTCAGCGACAGCGTATGCGGCACGGCGAACTCGATGGTCGCCTGCGGCGTCGCCGTATGGCCGCGCAGCAGCGCACGGGCTTCGTGGAACTGCGAGAGCATGGCGAGCGCCTGCTCGTTGAATACCTGGCCGGCCGCCGTGAGCCGCGTCGGATAGACCGAGCGATCGATCAGTTCCGTGCCGAGCCAGGCTTCGAGCGCCTGAATCCGCCGGGAGAACGCCGGTTGCGTGACGTGTCGCAATTCAGCCGAGCGGCTGAAACTACGCGTTTCCGCTAGCGAAACGAAGTCTTCGAGCCATTTCAGTTCCATGCGGGGCCTGCTGCCGACGGGAGAGAGGAAGTCAGCATTCTAGTGGGTGTCGAGAGCCAGTCTGTGGCAAGGGTGCGCGCGAGCGCGTGATAGCCCGCCAATGCGAAATCGGATTGCGCCGATGGGCGGGCCGTCGGCGAGCCGCTATCTTGCTGCGCTCACGCCGCCGCGGCCAGTGCGCCGCGTCCTCCACCAAGCTTCGTCGACAACGCGCCTTTCAGGGCGCGCAAACCCGCCATGTCCCCACTCGTCTCCATCATCACCCCGACGGCCAATCGCGAGCGTCTGCTGCCGGCCATCGCCCGCTGCGTGCTTCGCCAGCAGATCGACTGGGAATGGCTGATCCTCGATGACAGCCCCGAGCCGAGCGCGTCCATGCAAGCGCTGGCGTCGCAGGACGTACGCGTTCGCTACTTTCATTCCGCCGCGCGTATGTCGATCGGCGCGAAGCGCAACGCGTTGATCGCCGAATCGCGCGGCTCGCTGATCGCCCATTTCGACGACGACGACCACTACGCGCCGCATTACCTCGCCCACATGGTCAGGACGATGCAGGAGAACCGCGCGGATCTCATCAAGCTATCGGGCTTCTTCATGTACGCGCCGCACACGCAGTTCTTCGGCTACATGGACCTGAACGCCAAGGTGGGCCTGCACTACGAACTGAGCGGGCGTTCGGTCAGCCACATCGAGTTCCACGAGAAAATGCAGATCGGCGCGGATTTCATCCTGTTCTATGGTTTCTCGTACGTGTACGACAAAGCGCTTGCCGCGGTCTCGGCCTTTGACGATATCGACCTGTGCGACGACGAGAGCTTCATCCGGCGCGTGGTCGAGGCAGGCCGCAACGTGATCGCCGTGGACGATCCTCGAGCCAGTTGCCTGCATCTGGTCCATCCCGCGTCCACCTCACGCTGCTTCTCGCGCTACTCGATGCCGGCCTTCACGCTGCCCACCCTGTTTCCCGGCTACGAAGGCTATCCGGACTAGCCGCCACACAGCCGCCATGCGAGCGCCGCACGGGCGCCGTACGCGTCGCGGCGAAATCGGGGCAAGCGGCGTCCGGTGGTAAAATTCGCGGTTCCGGCAGTTTCCCCCGCGTTTTCACCCTTGCGTTTTGCCCTCACCCGGCCCCCATCATGTCCGACACTCGCCCCGACACCCTGTTCGCGCTGAACGCGCTCTCCCCGCTCGACGGCCGCTACGCCTCGAAAACCGAAGCCCTGCGCGACTGGCTCTCGGAAGCCGCTTTCATGCGCAATCGCGTAACGGTCGAAATCCACTGGTTGATCGCCTTGTCGCGCGCCGGTTTCGCCGAAGTGCCGCGCTTTTCCGAGGCGTCCGAACAATTCCTGCTGCAACTGGCCGAGCGCTTCACCGCGCACGATGCCGCGCGCATCAAGGAAATCGAACGTGTGACGAATCACGATGTGAAGGCGGTCGAGTACTGGCTGAAGGAATCGGTGAAGGGTCAGGCGGAACTGGAACGCGCGAGCGAGTTCATCCACTTCGCCTGCACGTCGGAAGACATCAATAACACGTCGCACGGCCTGATGCTGGCGGGCGCCCGTGAACACGTGATCCTGCCGGCGCTGCGCTCGGTGCATCAGCGCCTCGTCGCGCTGGCTCACGCGCACGCCGAACAGCCGATGCTGTCGCGCACGCACGGCCAGCCGGCCAGCCCGACCACGCTCGGCAAGGAACTCGCCAACGTCGCGGCCCGTTTGGAACGCGCGATCGACCGTATCGCCAAGGTCGAACTGCTCGGCAAGATGAACGGCGCGGTCGGCAACTTCAACGCGCACCTGTCCGCGTATCCGGAGTTCGACTGGGAAGCGTTCTCGCGCGAAGTGGTCGAACAGCGTCTGAAGCTCACGTTCAATCCGTACACGATCCAGATCGAGCCGCACGACTACATGGCCGAACTGTTCGACGCGGTGTCGCGCGCCAACACGATCCTGCTGGATCTGGACCGCGACGTGTGGGGCTACATCTCAGTCGGCTACTTCAAGCAGCGCACCAAGGCCGGCGAAATCGGTTCGTCGACCATGCCGCACAAGGTCAACCCGATCGACTTCGAAAACTCGGAAGGCAACCTCGGCCTCGCGAACGCCACGCTGCGCCATCTCGCCGACAAGCTGCCGGTCTCGCGCTGGCAGCGCGATCTGACCGATTCGACGGTGCTGCGCAATATCGGCGTCGCGTTCGGTTACTCGCTGCTCGCGTACGACTCGCTGATCCGTGGTCTGGATAAGCTCGAAGTGAATGCACAGCGTCTGAACGAAGACCTCGACAACTGCTGGGAAGTGCTGGCCGAGCCGGTGCAAACGGTGATGCGCCGTTACGGCATCGAGAATCCGTACGAGCAGTTGAAGGAATTGACGCGCGGCAAGGGCATCACGCGGGAAGCGCTGCAAACGTTCGTCAACGGCCTCGCGATTCCGCAGGACGCGAAAGACCGTTTGCTCGCGATGACGCCGGCGTCGTACATCGGCAAGGCGGTCGAGCTGGCGAAGCGGATCGCTTAACCGGCTTGAGTCGTACATCCTCGTAGCCCGAGGCGTAAAAAAAAACCGCTCCGAGGAGCGGTTTTTTTATTTGCAGCGACGAAGCACACTCACTGACGCGCTTCCACCTGCCTCAGCACTTCGACGACGATCTCTTCCGGCGACAGTTCGATGCTCACCGTGATCGCCTCGTCCGGGCCCGGTTCTTCGAGCGTATCGAGCTGGCTTTGCAGCAGCGACGGATCGAAGAAATGTCCGGTGCGCGTGGTCAGACGCTGCTCCAGCACTTCACGCGAGCCCTTCAGATACACGAAGCAGACGTCCCGGTCGCCGTCGCGCAAGACGTCACGATACGAGCGTTTCAGCGATGAGCACGTGAATACCGCCGTCTCGCCCGCCTTCTGCTTCTCGACGATCGCCACGCGGATGGTTTGCAGCCACGGCCAACGGTCTTCGTCGGTGAGCGGAATGCCGTGGTGCATCTTCTCCTTGTTGGCGGCGCTGTGAAACGCGTCGCCGTCGGTGAACGCGCAATGCAGGCGTTCCGCCAGCATTTCGCCAATTCTCGTCTTGCCGGCGCCCGACACGCCCATTGCGATCAGAATCATCAAAAACTCCTTACACGACCGTCGCGAGCGCGAAGGTCAAACCCAAGCCCATCAGTGAAATGATGGTTTCGAGGAGCGACCATGTCTTGAAGGTCTGCCCCACTGTCATACCGAAGTATTCCTTGATCAGCCAGAAACCGCCGTCGTTCACGTGCGAAAAGATCAGCGAGCCCGAGCCGGTGGCGAGCACCAGCAGTTCCGGCTCGACATGCACGCCGCTAGCCGAAGCGATCGGTGCGACGATGCCGCACGCCGTGGTCATTGCGACCGTCGCCGAACCCGTGGCCAGACGAATCAATGCGGCCACCAGCCAGCCGAACAACAGCGGCGACAGATGCATGGCGGTTGCCACATTGACGATTTCCTTCGAAATACCGCTATCCATCAGCACGCGTCCAAAACCGCCGCCCGCGCCGACGATCAGCGTGATGCCCGCGATCGGCGCGAGACAGTCGCCGCAGAATTTCTGGATCTGCTCGCGATTGAAACCGCGGCTCGCACCGAAGGTCCAGAAGCTGACCAGCACCGCGATCAGCAACGCGACGTCCGAATTGCCGACGAAGTGCAGCAGGTCGTTCGGCAAGGTTTTCGGCGTGGTGAAGAGATCGGCCCAGCTTCCCACCAGCATCAGGATCACCGGCAGCAGGATCGTGAGCAGCGTGATGCCGAAGCTCGGCAGTTCGCGCTTCGGCGCGGCGTTTTGCGTGCCGTTTTTGTCCGCGTCTTCGTGACCGAGAAATTGCGCGGCGAGCGCGTTGTCTTTCGGCAGCTGGATATAGCGGCTGATTAGCAACGCGAACAGCGGACCGGCGACGATCGCGGTCGGCACGCCGACGATCAGCCCATAGGCGATGGTTTTGCCGATATCCGCGTGATAGGCCTGCACCGCGAGCATCGCGGCCGGATGCGGCGGAAGCAGCCCATGCACGACGGACAGGCCCGCGACCATCGGCAAGCCGACCAGCAGCAGCGACTTGTTGGTGCGCTTCGCGACGTTGAAGGCGATCGGAATCAGCAGTACGAAACCGACTTCGAAGAACACCGGCAAGCCGACGATGATCGCCACGATCATCATCGCCCAGTGGATGTTCTTCTCGCCAAAGAAGTTGATCAACGTGGTGGCGACACGCTCGGCGCCGCCCGATTCGGCCATCATCTTGCCGAGCATCGTGCCCAGACCCACCACGACCGCTATGTGTCCGAGCGTATTGCCGTTACCCGTTTCGAACGATTTGACGATGGTGGCCATCGGCATGCCGGATGCAAGACCCAGCAGCAGCGACACGATGATCAGGACGAGGAACGGATAAACCTTGTAGCGCGTGATCAGCAGGATCAGCAATGCGATGGCGATCACCGCGAAGACCAGCAGCGTGCTGCCGTGGACAGCTTCCATGAAGCTCCTCCTTTTGCGTTATTGATTTGAGTGCATCCGACCTGGTGCTGCGCGCCAGCCCCCTGAGGGGGTCACAAGAAAACTTCGGGCGGCCCGGCGTTTTCTTGTGCGTGCGGACACGGCAGCACTTCGTCTCACGGCGACCTGTGCGGCGCCTTGAAACCGGGCTGACCGCGCGGACGCTGAATTTTACTGTTTGTTGTCTGTAAACGTGCGCCAATTCCGCGCGCATATCGCAAAAGAGCCTCGCCAGGACAGCCTGAGCGGCTGTATCGACGAGGCTCCTTTGCGCTGGACCTTGATAACGCTTAGCGTGCGGACCGCTTCAACTCAATGGGCGGGCGCGGCCAACTGGCTCGCGGCCCGCGCGAGGCGCGTGACCTCGTCCCAGTTTTGCGCGGCGAGCGCGGCTTTCGGCGTGAGCCACGAGCCGCCCACGCAAACCACGTTCGGCAGCGAAAGGAAATGCGTCGCCGTTTCCGCCGTGATACCGCCGGTCGGGCAGAACTTCAGATTCGGGAACGGACCGTGAAAAGCTTGCAGCATCGGCACGCCACCGGCTTGCTGCGCCGGGAAAAACTTCACGATTTCGTAGCCGAGTTCCAGCGCCGCGATGATGTCCGACGGCGTCATCACGCCCGGCAGCAGCGGCAAGCCCGCATCCTGCGCGGCCTTGTGCATGTCTCTCGTCAGGCCAGGAGAGACGCCGAACTGCGCGCCCGCCTTCTTGGCCTGAGCGCAATGCTCGGGCTTCGTAATCGTGCCGACACCGACCACGATGTCTTCGGCCAACTGGCTTGCGCGTTCGATCGCTTCGAGGCCTGCTGCAGTGCGCAAGGTGATTTCCAGCACCTTCACGCCGCCCGCGTGCAGCGCGCGAGACACGTGTACCCCCTGTTCGACCGAGTCAAACGCGAGCACCGGAATCACCGGCCCGAGGCGCACGATATCGCTTACTGTTTTCGAGGTCATAGTCAGACTCCTTGTTCTGCAGCACTTAGCTGGCGTGAGTGGTGCTTGTGTGTTTTGCGGTATGAGCTTTGGCTGCTTCGCCGTGATGCGCCGGACGCTCGCCCACCATCGCGCCGAATACCGACGCACCCTGCTCCGCCGGCGCCGCCGCCGCGCGGAATACCCCGAACAGTTCGCGGCCGAAACCGACTTCGTTTTCGGCCTGATGCTGCGGCACGGCGTTCGGCCGCGCTGCCCATTCGGCCGCGTCGATCTCGATGTCGAGCACGCCGGCTTCGGCGTCGATCACCAGCATGTCGCCCGTGCGCACCTTGCCGATCGGCCCTTGCAGCAACGCTTCCGGCGACAGGTGAATCACCGCCGGCACTTTGCCCGACGCGCCGGACATGCGGCCATCCGTGACCAATGCAACATGGAAACCTTGATCCTGCAACACACCGAGCAGCGGCGTCAAACGATGCAGTTCAGGCATGCCGTTTGCCCGCGCGCCCTGGAAGCGCACCACCGCGATGAAGTCGCGCTTCAGTTCGTGCTTGTCGAACGCTTCCTGCACGGCTTCCTGCGAATCGAACACGATGGCCGGCGCCTTGACCTTGCGATGCTGCGCCGCGACCGCGGAAATCTTGATGACGCCGCGGCCGAGCTTGCCCTGCATCAGGCGCAAACCGCCGTCCGGCTGGAACGGTTCCTTGATGCCGCGCAACACCGCCGTGTCTTCGCTCGTTTGCGCGCCCGGCACCCATTGCAGCTTGCCGTCGATCAGCTTGGGCTCTTCCGTGTAGTGCTTCAGGCCCTTGCCCGCGACAGTGTTGACGTCTTCGTGCAGCAAGCCGCCTTCCAGCAGATTGCGCACCAGGAACGCGACGCCGCCTGCCGCGTGGAAGTGGTTCACGTCGGCCTTGCCGTTCGGGTAAATCTTCGCGAGCAGAGGCACCGCTTGCGACAGCGTGTCGAAGTCGTCCCAATCGATCACGATGCCCGCCGCGCGTGCAATCGCGACCAGATGCAGCGTGTGGTTGGTCGAGCCGCCCGTCGCCAGCAACGCGACGATGCCGTTGACGATCGCCTTTTCGTCGACCACATGGCCGATCGGCATGTAGTTGCCGCGCTCGACCGTCAGATCGAGCACGCGGCGCGCGGCCTGCGCCGTCAGCGCGTCGCGCAGCGGCGTATGCGGATGCACAAAAGCTGAACTGGGCAGATGCAAACCCATCACTTCCATCAGCATCTGGTTGCTGTTCGCGGTGCCGTAGAACGTGCAGGTGCCGTGGCTGTGATACGCGGCGGCTTCCGCTTCGAGCAGCGCGCCGCGGTCGCACTGGCCGGTGGCGAAGAGCTGGCGGGTCTTGGCTTTGTCGTCGTTGGACAGGCCGCTGCCCATCGGGCCGGCCGGCACGAAGATGGTCGGGATATGGCCGAATTGCAGCGCGCCGATCAACAGGCCCGGCACGATCTTGTCGCAAATGCCGAGGCACAGTGCCGCGTCGAACATGTTGTGCGTGAGCGCGACCGCCGTGCTCATCGCAATGACTTCGCGCGAGAACAGCGACAGTTCCATGCCGGCATTGCCTTGCGTGACGCCGTCGCACATGGCCGGCACGCCGCCCGCGAATTGCGCGACGCCGCCGTTTTCACGCGCGGCCTGCTTGATGATGTCGGGGTAGTTTTTGTACGGCGCGTGGGCCGACAGCATCTCGTTGTACGAGGACACGATGCCGATGTTCGGCTCGCGAATCTGCTTGATGACGAGTTTGTCGTTGCCTTCGAGGCCCGCGAAACCGTGCGCGAGATTGGCGCAGGAGAGCGCGCCGCGCGCCGGAAACTTGCCCTGCGCATGGTGGATGCGGGCGAGATACGCCTCACGAGTGGGTTTGCTGCGCTCGACCACGCGTTGCGTGACCTTCAACAATTGCGAATGCGGGGAAACCATCGGAGCTCCTTCGTCGCTGGCGTGAGCGTGCGCGCACTATGCCAGGTAGGTATCGCGGGGATGTCGAATCAGTTGACGACGCCATCTTAGTAGAAAAACTACATGATCGCAATGTTCTCTGGTGCTGCGCTGCGGCATGTTTTGATTGCCTGAAACGCCCAACCGGCTTAGCTTTCGTGCGTTACGCCTAAAACCTAGGGATTACACCTACAGGCATAAATGTAGTTTTTGTACCTTCTCAGCAATCAGCTATAGTCCACGCATTCTTCAGCATAGTGCGAGTTTTCCAATGATGCTGTCTCAGGTGGAAGAGATGCGCGAGCAGTTGCGGCCGTCCGAGCGCAAACTCGCCGACTACGTGATCGAGGCGCCGCGCGAAGTGCTCGATCTGTCGATGACGGAAGTGGCCGCCCGCGCGGGCGTGAGCCAGCCGACCATCGCGCGGTTCTGTCATGCGCTCGGGTTTTCGGGGTTTCGTGAGTTCAAGATCCGGCTGGCGCAAGGGATTGCGTCGGGCGTGCCGACCGTCTATCGGGATGTGCGGCCGGATGAGGGCGCGCCCGGACTGATCGCCAAAGTATTCGACCGGACCATTGGCACGCTGATCGAGGTGCGTAACAGCCTGTCGCCGGATAGCATCGAAGCGGCTGTCGATCTGCTGGCGAACGCGGCGCGCATCGAGTTCTATGGAGCGGGCGGCTCAGGCATTGCCGCGCAGGATATCCAGCACAAGTTTTTCCGGCTCGGCATGCCGAGCGTCGCGTACTCCGATCCGCATACTTACTCGATGTCGGCGGCGCTGCTCGGACCCGGCGATGTCGTGGTCACGGTGTCGAATACCGGCCGAACCCGCGACATCATCGAAGCGGCGCGCTCAGCGCTCGCTCGCGGCGCGAAGGTGATCGCGATCACGCATGGCAGTTCACCGCTTGCGCGCGTCGCGTCGATCTGCCTGTTCTCGAACGTGGTCGAGGAAAACGACGTGTTCTCGCCGATGACGTCGCGCATGTCGCATCTGGCGATCGGCGACATTCTGGCGGTCGGCGTCGCGCTCAAGCGCGGGCCTGAGTTGGTCGAGCGGGTTGGACAGGCGAAAGGGGTGATCGGCCGGTTGAGGATCGACGGCGAAGGTTGAAGAGCGTATCCCGATCTATACGAAACTCTCGACCCATCACCTATTTGCACCAGAGTCTTCGCGCACGCCGACAGCGCGCTTCACTCGGTCACCTGAGAGGGACGCAACCGCCGCACGGTCACCTGGAAATCGCAGGTGCAGGAAGAGCTGACGAGCCTGCGCTGTCCAGGTTCGATGCGATCAGCGTCAGCAGATGGCCGCGAATGCGCGCGACGACTTCGGGCCAGTTGCCGCCGAAGCGCCGGCGAAAGAGGCGCATCGTTGGATACCAAGGGCTGTCTTCCCGCGTGTAGTGCCAACGCCAGTCGCCGTACGAAGGCAACATCAGCCACGTTGGCTTGCCCATCGCGCCCGCGACGTGCGCAACCGACGTATCGACCGTCAGCACGAGATCCAGTGCCGCGATGGCACTGGCAGTCTCGTCCATGCTGCGAATGTCGGCGCCCAGATCATGAAAGTTCGACAATCGTTGCGCGTACTGCGCGGCCTCGTCGGCACCCGCGCCTTTTTGCAGACTGAAGAACTCGACGCCTTCGAGCTGGAACAGTTCGTCGAGCACGGACAATGACGGCAGCGAGCGCGCGTGGTCGTTTTCGTGCGTCGGCGCACCTTTGAATACCACGCCGACCTTCAGCGCATGCGATTCGATCCGCAGTAAAGCAGGCGCCTCGTCGGACGGCGCGCGCAGGAAGGGCACCGATACGGGTAGTGCGTCTAGTTCCAACGGCAGATGCGCAGGAATGGCATGCGGGAACACCCAGCAATCGTGCACCGGCAGTTGTGCGGCATGTTTCACGTCGATGACGGCGTCGGCTTCGCGGGAGACTTCGAAAAGCGACACGAGCGGCGTCTGGCACATCACCGTCACGCGCGCGGCGCCGCAGCGCTCGCGCAGCATGCGAGCGAAACGCAAGAAGAAAATCTCGTCGCCTAGCCCGAACTCGCTCCAGATCACGATCGACTTGCCCTCAAGCGATTCGCCCTTCCACTCGGGAAATGTGGCAGGCGGTTGCGCCGTCGTGCGGCGTTGCCAGCCGAACGACGCCATCGCCGCTTCGCGCAACCGGAAGCCGTGGTGTAGCTTACCGCGCGAAATTGCATGCAACGCGCGATATAAACGCGGCAGATGCTCATTGGGCAGACGCACGACACATTGTTCCAAAATACGATCGACCTCATCCTCCCGGTCCCAGCGGAGGCACTCCATCATTGACCGATGGTAGACCATAAACCGGTACGGATAAGTCTTCACCGCGCGTCGGCCAGCGTCGATGCTCGCCTCCGCGCTACGCGCCTTCACGATGGCGTCGAGCATGTTCTGCGCCGTCGGCACGGCACGCTTGCGCAACACGACTTCGATCGCGCATTCCGCGAGACCGCGTGCGGTCTGATCCGCGTCGTTGCGCGCTTCATCGTAGTGATCGCGCAGGAGACTTACACGTTCGCAAGATGCGACGTGGGACAGCGTCTGTATCAGGTCCAGGATATTGATCGATTGCGCCAACTGCTTTTCGGGCTTACAGATCGTGAAGCTCGCCTTGTGCCGCTTGTTGAAGCGGTTCGGCCAAGCACCCTTTCCATACAGGTCCTCGTCGGGGAGAGTCAGGACCGCGTAGCCACCGGGCTTCAGCAGATCCAGCCACCTTGCCAGCGCCTTGCCCGGATTGGCGACTTCGGCGAGGACGTGACTGGCATGCACGAAGTCGAATGACCCGTCGTCTGCGCCCTTCATCTGCACCACGTCGCCTTGCTGCTCGCCCCACGACTGGATGCGGCGAGCCCGAGGAAAGAGATGCGTGTGCGCTGCCAGTGGATCCTCCCCGGCGCCGATGTCGAGGCCTTTGCCCACGAAGTAGTGTTGTATGAAGGCCGGATCGTGCGAGCGGCGCAGTGCCGATTTGCTCGTTTCGTTCATCTTCGCCTCATGCAGCCGCTGCCGGCGTTGCTACGTCGATCTGTTCTTGCCACAGTGCCTGCATGCGCTCGCCGAGGATTTCCGGACGGCCCGCGAAGATCAGCTTTTCGATAGCCTGAGGACCCGCCAGCCTCGCCGAGAGTTCGTTACGCTCTTCAGCGTTTTCGATCAGACGCAGTGCCGCTGCCTTGTACTCTTCGTTGGTCTTCGTGACCATCCACTCGGGGAAGCCGAGACGGCGGAACATGCCTTCGTCGATATGTTCGTGCACTTCGCGGCCGGTCTTGCACACGCCGACGAGACCCGCCCACACCGTATCGACGATGCCATTCGTATTGCCGAACGGGAACGGATTCAGGAACAGATCGCAACCCGCGATCACCTTCATATAGCCCGCGTAGTTCTGATGCTTGTGCACGACAGCCGCATCGCCCATCAGACGGCGAATGAGATTGCGCACTTGCGGATAGATCAGTCCGTTCGCCTGGCCCATCAGGAAATGGAACTTCACCGGCACTTTCGATTCGCGCGCAATCTGGGCGCACGTATTGAGGAAGCCCGGGTTTTGCTTGATCGTCGTACCGGCGATGGCGATCTTCACGACGCCGTCCGAGGGCGCTTTCTCCGGCAGATTCAACTCGAGCAGCGCGGCCGGCGCACGATACGGCATGCCGTCCGAAGGCAGCTTCAGCAGCTTCTCACTGAAGCAGGCCTCGTCGCCGACGTAATCTTCTTCGACCACCACATAGTCCATTGCATGACCGTGCGTCGTGGCGGGGTGACCCAGCGCCATCAATTGCATCGGGGCGACGCGTAGGCAGGCAAGCACCATCGTGATCGGGAACATGCCAACGCTCGGCATGTACATCATCTGTGCCTGGCGTGCTTCGCTGGTATCGCGGACTTGCCGGGCGGTTTCCCACAGGTTTGCGCCTTCGAGCGGAATGAACTCATGGAAGACAGCCTTGCCCGCATCGTCGACACGGCCGTTGTAGCCCATACCGACGAGGTGGAACTTGTCGCGCATCGCGACCATCGTTTGCGAGTGCGTGCGGTAGATCGAGTGGTTCTTCGAGAACCATTCCAGCACCACGATCACCACCGGCTTTTCGCCGGCGACAGCCGGCGCGGCGGCACGCTGTACGTCGTGGATGTCCAGGCTTGCGAGCTTGCGACGGATCAGCGTGTTGATCGGCTTCTTGATGTCGTGCTTGCCCGGCAGGTCCGCGTAGCTGCAGTGCATGTACATGTCGTGCAGCACGCCCATCGGAAGCGCGTCAACGTTTTCGATTTCCGCAAGCCGCTCAGGCAACCAGCGCAGCAGCATCTCGCGCTTCTGATGCGCGGACGGCGTGCCGAGGAAGCGCGAAGACATGATCGTCGTCGCCATGCTTGCGGCCATCACCTTGTTGGCTTTCCACAGAACGTCCCAGTCGACGCGAACCTCAGATTCCGGAAGATAGAACAACTGAAACTTGCGGAATTCGTTGTTGCGAAGCTCAATCGCATTGCGCGCTTCTTCGTCTACGCCCAGTGAACGCAGAATGTGGTCCGCATTGCGGAATGGGCTTGCCGAGAACATGGCGGCAAGCCAGCGCTGGAACAGCATGAGACGCCCGATCCCGACGTCCGAGATCGTAAATTTCGGATCCGTGGCCAGTGCGGTGATCGCAGACGTGATTCGTGCGAGCAGGTGTTCGTCCATGATGTTGTGCGCTTCGCCCGACTGGGCCCACGTATCGACGTCCATCAATACGCCATAGTTTTGATCGATCTTGTTGAGCAACTCCAGTAGCATGCGGCCCGCCTTCTCATGTTCACGGCGATAGCAGAGGTGTTCGAACTTGTTGATGCTGAATTTCATGATGTTCTCCGGATGATTGAATATCGTTAAAGCGTGAGCGAGTGATGGGCGGGACCGCGGCGGCCCCGTCTCATGCAATGCGTGTTAGTGATTCCAGGTGACCGACAGCCAGTACTGCAGCGGCTTTTTGCCGGGCTCGACCCAGGAAGCCGACGAGAAGCCAAAGGGTTTCGATACCGACGCCGAGACCGTCGCGCCGATCGGCGTGAGCCAGTCGACACTGGCGCCGTAGCCGGCGAGCGTGCGCGTGTTGGTGACGTCCGATACGCCCGGATAGCTTTGTTCCCAGCCTGCCCAAGGTGTGTGGTTGACACGGCCGATGGCGAAATCCGAAAACACGCCGAGTTGGATCTGGTGACCTGTCGCGACGGGGAAACGTTGGTACAGGCCCGCGTTGATGACGACGCCGTCGTCAAACGAGATTTCATCGGAGCGGTACGCGCGCACGGCATTGGGGCCGCCTGCGGCCAGCTTTTCACTCGGGTCGAGGTTGCGGTTTGTCATCTGCCCGTTAATGCGACCCGACAGGAACAGATTGCCGCTGCGAGTCAGGGCGTAAGTGCCGAAACTGCTGCCCGTGAACTTCGCGTAGTTGCCGGCGGGGTTGGCGACCGAGTCTCCGTATGGAAAGTCGTTGCTCTGATGGCCGAGCGTGATCGCGCCTTGACCGGTCAGGATATTCGTACGTAGTTGCTGCGCGCGGTCGCCGTTGTCGGCCTGCACGGAGAAGCGAACGGAGTCGAGCTTGCTGTGCGTCGAGGTGTCGTACTCTTTCATGTCCGTCGAGGTCTGGCTGTGCAGCAGCGAGACACCACCCCAGACATTGGCATCGAGTCCGCGGGTGAACGGATACAGTACGCCCGCGGAGGCCGTGGTGGCCACACCGGCCATCGGCGTAATGGTGTTCGTCGTGTATTGCTGGCGGCTAATGCCACCGGTCAGACGTAATCCGTCATTCAGGATCGGCACGCTGCCATCCAGTTCGCCGGTCCACATCTTCTTGTCGGTAGCGAGCAGCGTGAATGCGTAGCTTTCGCCCGCGCCAAAAAAGTTGTTTCCGGAGACGGTGCCGCCCATGCGGTACGTGCCCGTCGTCGGCACGCCCTGGTTGTCGAAGATCAGATTGGCCGCGAGAGGTTTGCCCTTCTGCGCGATGCCATACACGACCTTTACGTCGCCTGTGCCCGCGCCGGGTCCGAATTGCGGCGCATTGTCGAGTGCGACGCCCGGCACGTCTTGCAGAAGCTGCGTCGAGCGTTCGAGGCGCGAGGTCTTCAGGTAGCACGCGCCGGCGAGCGTATCGCTGCCGCACAGTGCGTGCGTGATCAGCTTGCGCAGGCGGGAATCCGCGACGCGCGATTTGTTATGGATTTCGATCTGGCTGATGCGGCCAGGAAAGACGGAAAACATCGGCTGGCCGCCTTGTTGCAGCGCATGCCAGTCCGACTCGGTCATCAGCACCTGGCCAATCGGGAATCCGCCTTGACGCAACGCATCCGTCAGTCGATCCGACCAGCGGTTGACTTCGTATAGCGAATGGGGCGCTACGCCCAGTTGCTGTGCCTGAGTGCGCAGCAACTGGATCACCGCTGCTTCGTCCTGGCCACCTGCGGGGAGAAGCTTGAAATCGACGATGGCTTTTTGCGCCGTCACCACCGCGCTCGTATCGGCGACGGGCTCGGCATGGACTACGCCGGTCATCAACAACGGCAACACCCACATTGCTTGAGTGATCTGCCGATTTACTGAGTTTCTACGCCACAACATGGAAGCAATCCTTGCTTTGATTAAAACAGGGTGGCGACACGATCTTTGTGGGTTTATTTTTTATCCCAGTGATTCGTACCGCCGACACTGGAAAGAGTAAAAGTTTGATGTTCGGAAGCGAATAGGACTATTCCAAAAAAGCGCCCCGATTTTTAAGAGTCAATGGCGTGTTTGGGCCGTTTCACCCCGCGTTTCGGCCAGCAATGCCGATTGAGGGCGTGTGACTGCCTTTTGTGCAGGCGTAGTGCGATGGGACAATTCCTAAAATTCGGTCTGAAAGTGCGATTTTTATATTTTTCTGAGCGTTATTCGTATCCGCTTCAATTTTCTCGCATAGGATTAATCCTATATTTTTCGATTAAGAATAATCTCAAATAAGTACAAGTCTTTGGTCCGAATAAAAAAGGCGGTGCGTAGAGCACCGCCTTTCAAGCAGCTAAATATGCGAGCCGGAGTAGATCGTCCTGAACGAGCCCGATTACCCTGCAGCCCCGCTAGCCGCCCAACTGGCGCAGGACGCCAGTTGGGCGACCGCAGGATCAGGCGCCGGCTGCCGAGGCATGAACCGGAAACGCCTGGTCCACGCCGTGCTTAAGCCAGCCATGCGAGTTGATGACGTACGGCTTGCCATCCTTAACGCCGCTCTCCGTGTAGAAGAACTCATGCGTCTGCGCATTGACCGACAGATCCGCCTTCGTCTGCGACTGCTTGTCCTCGGACGTGAAATGCTTCACGCCGTCGGCGCCATCGCGCAAGACCAGATGACGGTCCACCGGCCCCGAGTGCGTGAGCAAACGCACATCGGCATAGTGCATCAGCATGTCGACGTTCACATGCTCGACTTCGGCGTCGGTCCAGAGCGCGGCATCACCTGCCCCCACCGTCAGCGGCTGCGCCTGATCGAGGTACCAGTGCGCATCCATGTCGGCCCAGATGAATGCAGCCAGACCGCCTGCACCGACCGCGCCGACCACCGCCCCAGCCGCACCACCCGAGCCGCCGTGGGCGCTGCTGCTCGCAGCGGCGTCGCTGCCACCGCCCGAGATGTTGGTCGAACCGTTGTCGGTACCGCCCGTTTGACCGCCATTCGAGATGTTGGTCGAACCGTTGTCCGTACCGTTGCTGTCGCCGCCACCCGAGATGTTGGTCGAACCGTTGTCGGCACCGTTGCTGTCGCCACCACCCGAGATGTTGGTCGAGCCGTTGTCGGCACCGTTGCTATCGCCACCGCCGGTGGTATTGGTCGAGCCATTGGCCGTACCGTTGCTATCGCCGCCGGCGATGTTGCCGTTGTCGATGATCACAGTCGTACCGTTGTCCGTGGTGTTGATCGTGCCGTTGTCGATCACACCCGAGGCATTGGTCGAGTTACCGTCGATGATCGTCGTGCCGTTGTCCGACGTGTTGATCGTGCCGTTGTCGTCGATACCCGTACCGTTGGTCGAATCACCCGAGATGTTGGTCGTGCCATTACCCGAGTTGTCGATCGTTCCGTTGTTGTCGGTGCCCGTACCGTTGTCCGAATTGCCCGAGATATTGGTCGTGCCGTTATCGGTGGTGTTGATCGAACCATTCGGATCGACGATCACGCCCGAACCGTTGGTCGAGTTGCCGGAGATATCGGTCGAACCGTTACCCGACGTGTTGATCGAGCCGTTGTCCACCACACCCGAACCGTTGGC
>NZ_JARESV010000042.1:0-72890 GCF_046026985.1 Paraburkholderia sp. RL18-101-BIB-B | reverse complement strand
GCCGGTTGCGCTGAGCTTCCGCACGCGCCGCGGTCGCTCCGACCTTACCGGTGGCGGTGAAAACTACGTGCCGCTGGATCAGATCGAGACGACGCGTGGCTATCAGTCGTTCCTCGACGGGCTTCGCCTGGCTGGTGGCATCGACACCTCTTCAGCGGGGCGCCGATGAAACTTGCGAAGGTTAAGGTTGAATACACCGGCGGTACGACAATCACGGAGCGAGTGATGCTTAACCCGGATACGGGTCATGTACAGCTGCCTCCGCGTTTGCATTCGCTGATGAATGCAATGGATGAAACCGAGTGCTCCCCGTCGTTCACGCTGGAGTACAAGGGCGTGGTCGTACCCGTCGAAAGCGAGAGCGACAACTCTTTTAAAGTGACGATTTCACCTGAGGCGGATTCCGGGGCGCGCCAGTTGCTTCAGGCAATTGCCTCTCCAACGAAGGAGCAACGCCTCCAGAATGGTCGCTTCGCGCATACGCTGTCCGCAGCGTCTATCGGCGGCGCCGTAGGCTACGCCCATTCAACGAGCGGCTGGGACACCCAGACGCTACTTGGAACGCTCGCGCTGGGCGGGCTTGGGGTAGTATTGTGGTATGCCGGTCTTTACATTATGAAAGGAGAATGAAATGGGCGCGACAATCTTCACGCTCGTTTTTGGGCTCTCAATCGCTGGTTTCCTTATGTGGTCCGCGGACAACGGCCGCAAGCGTGACCGCGAACGTGACTGGGGCAAGTGAAATTGGTTGCAAACCTCATCACTCTCGTCGTGGGCGTGTCCATTGCAAGCGTTCTTTCTTTGGACAAACAACAACGGTCGCAAACGCGATCATGAGCGCGCTTGGGGCAAACGTGATTAACGACATGGCCTGAGGCCGCGTCAAACAGGTATAGCCGCACCTTCGGGTGCGGTTTTTTTTCGTCTTTCCTGACGATCAAACGCGCCCTCGAGCGCGTTTTTCTTTTTCCGAGATAAAAAATGAACAATGCATTTGCGAAGCCTGTGGGATACCAGCAGCCCGTTGCCTCCGCGACCGGCAACGCAGCCGTGGTGGGCGCTATCGCCGGCGCACGCGCTGACGCGTTTCCGTGCGGTGACCGGCTGGACGTCGAAGGCAAGACTGTTGGAGATGTCTGCTCGATGCTCTGCAAGGTGCTGCGCAGCACGGAGCTTGAGCCGGAATGGCTCGTAGCCGCAAACATGCTGGACGATGCCAACGAAGCGACCAGCGGTGCACGCATGGACAGGGTGTGGCCTGCGGACAGTGTCTGGAACCGCGTGGCTGTCTCAGTTGACATTGGCAGATCCGAAGGCTGGATCGTTCACGTCGACTGGATATCACGTACCGAAATACCGGATGTGGCCGGCCGCGGTTATGCCGTGATGCCGCTGCTGCGCGCCAAGGTGTTCGTCGCCGATCAGGCCTGGCAACTGGCTCGCTTCATTGCCCGTGCGATCGACGTCGCGTAACCCGTTTTTTTCAGCGTCGTAAGACGCATTCCCAACTCATCCCTCTGCGGGCACTCGGCCCCGACAGGGAACGATTGCCCGCTTCGTTTTTTCCGGAGCAATCGTGTATCAACTCTCCTTCGCTGGTCTTACTCTCCCCTTCGCCACACTGCTCGAAGTATTGGCAGTCTTCCGGACCGACCCTCGCTTCCTAGCCCTCGAATCTTCGGACATCGTTCTGAAGCACAGCGGCCAGGCGGTTCAGGCCATCCGTCACAACGGCACGCTCACGGTGCGCCGCCCGGGCACCGCCCGAGACGTTTTCCTCTCGTTGGTCGACGAAATCGACGGCGCGTACTTCCGACCGAACGGCGTTCTGCAGGCCGCATGGCAAATCCGGCGTTCCCACTGGAAGCTGCTCTACGACGTGTTCGACCTCACGTCCACGCCCAGATTGATCTTCTCGTCCGAGCAGATCGAGGCTGCAGCCGATAGCCGGGGTCGCCTCGACCTCCATGAACTTTTGCAGCAGGAATGCGAGCGGCGATTCGGTTTTCGCTATGCGGGGCCCGAGTACGGGCGCACGCGGGATCGAAACGGGCGGCACGAAGTCCACGTCGCTTATGCGCTCGCGGAAGGCTGGGCTGTTCCCGAGGCGGTGCTGGAGGAGTATCGCCAGTTGCCGGACCGGTTCACGACTGACATGAGCTGGGGCAGGGTGCTGGTCGACGTGCCGGAATTGCGTGGGGCGATGTCGCCGCACAAGGTTCGCGTGCTCGTGAGTGTAATGCGTCAGGAGAAGGGCGGAATCAGTTCGGCGAACGCCGCGCTGCTCGCGCTGGTAATGCGGTTGGCGCCGAACTCCCCGACGTTTGAGGAGGTCGACGATCTCCTGTTCCATCACGGTCTCGTTCAGGCGTACAACCTGCCTGACCGGTATGCGACGCCCCAGCCGCTCGGAACGCCTGTCTCGAAGTTCGCTGAGGTGTACCGGCAGAACATGGCGGACAACCGGCGCGACACATCGATCGCCCGCCTGAAAAAGGAGCGTGCGGCCGGGCGGATGTCTCAACGCACGGTCAATCAGCAGACGCAGATTGCACTTCTCGAGCATGGGCGGGAAACGTTCATGCTGGGCAATGAGACGTCGAACGCGATCGACAGCGGCGATGTGCATTACCTGCTGCAGATCATGGACTGCCCTGACGATCGCAATCGCGTCGCCAAGCAGACGGTGCGTGAAGTGTTCGGTATCAAGCTGGTCGGCGTGCGCGCTGCTACCCGTCGGCGCGCCATCTTCGCCCTGGCAGGCTATGACGAAGCCTGTCAGGCAGAGTGGGAATCGGCCGGCTCACCGCAGGCCCGCCAACGTGTCATCGAGCTCCATCAGGCGACGCGTGCCGCCGCCAGCGTGCATCCGGCAGTGTTCGCCCGGACGCAGGTGGCTCACCACGCCTGATCTGCTCGAATCACTCCTTTCCGACAACCCGGCCTCGCGCCGGGTTTTTTTCGGCCTGCCCGTGACGCCTAGGGCGTAAGCCCATATGAAAACGCGACCATTCGGGCATTGCACGCGCGCTTCGCTCCCTACACTGAGTGTCATCTCCCGCGTCATTGACGCATCGACCTCGCCGACACGTCGGCATTTTTCTCTCGCCCCACAGGGACCACGTCCCTAAGGGCGTAGTCCTTTCGGGGCTTTCTCTTTTCTGGAAAGCCATCATGAAAGTTACGCCCGCACAACTGACCGAACTGCTCTCGCTGTACGTCCCGAAGCGTCTGCCGGTACTCATCACCGGTCGCCCGGGTATCGGCAAGAGCGATATCGTCGAGCAGGTCGCGCACGCAACCGATCACGAACTGCTCATCAGCCATCCCGTTGTTGAAGATCCGACGGACTCGAAAGGGTTGCCGTTTCCGGCGCCAGACGGCTTGAACGCGAAGTTCCTGCCGTTCGGTGATCTCGAACGCGCGATGAAGGCGAGACGTCCGCTCATCTGGTTTCTGGACGATCTGGGGCAGGCCTCGCCCGCCGTTCAGGCCGCCAAGATGCAACTTCTGCTCGCCCGCCGTATCGGCGAACACGTCTTGCCGCCGCACGTGACGTTTCTTGCGGCGACAAACCGCCGGACCGATAACGCGGGCGTGACGGGGATTCTTGATCCCGTCATTTCGCGCTTCGCAACGGTGGTCGAGCTGGAAGCGACGATCGACGGCTGGACCAAGTGGGCTGTGCGAAACAACGTGCCGCCCGAACTTATCGCTTTTCTGCGATTCCGTCCGGACCTGCTTTCGGTGCAGAAGACGTCACGCGATATCGAAAACACGCCGAGTCCCCGCAGTTGGGGTTTCATCGCGAAGACGATGGGCGTGGTGCCGAAACACTTGGAGCACATCTCGCATGCGGGATCGGTGGGCGAAGGTGCTGCAACGGAGCTCGTCAGCTTCCTGCAGATCTACCGAGAACTGCCGAACCCCGATGCGCTTCTGGCTACGCCGGATAAGGCGATGATCCCTCAGACGCCGTCGACGCTCTACGCCATCGCAACCGCTCTGGCTGCACGCGCGACGGAAGCCAACTTCGATCGTGTCGTGACCTATACGGAACGCATGATCGAAGCGGGGCATCGCGAATTCGCGGCGCTACTCGTGCGTGACGCATTGGAGCGCACGCCGGAAATCGCCAACTCCTACGCCTTTATCCGGGCGCAGGGCGGCGAGATCGGCGCAATCATCAAGGGCGACTGATCCGCCGTTCCATTCCACTTTTTTCTCAGCTTCATCACTCATGGCTCTGCCGTGTCCGCGAGGACACGCGGGGCCATTTTTTTCGTCTCATCCATTCATTTTCTATACGGAGTTTTCTCATGAACACCAACATCCAGTCGAAAGTCATGCTCTGCTCGGTCACGATCTCCACGTGGGTTGCCCGTCGATTCGACGGCAAGGCCACCGAAGAAGTCGAGAACAAGCATCATGCAAAGGGCATCGGCAGATTTAACAAACGCCTGCTACCCGAAAACTCTCCGAGTTTCCAGGAGGTGGTAACGATTGCCGGCCGCATCCGGAAATACTTCTACGACCACTCGTTGAAGTACGACCAGCTCGGGGTGCGCCTGCTGCCGACGATGATTTACATGGAATTCGCCGACAAGATGCGCTCGTTGAAAGACGAGTTCGATCTGGCGGTATCCGTATTCCTCACCGACTACCTGGACCTGAAGGAGCGCGCTCGCGCGGAACTGAACGGCCTGTTCAACGAGGCGGACTATCCGACCCTCGCGGAACTGTCGACTAAGTTTGGCGTGAAGATGGCTGTGTTGCCCTTTCCGGATGCCAGCCAGTTCGGCGTGGACCTGCCTGCGGACGTGCTGACGACGCTGAAAAGCGAACTCGATGAGCACGTGCTGGCGTCGATCGCGACCGCGAACGAGGATCTCGTCGAACGGATGTATACGGCCGTTTCGCAGATGGCGTCGCGGCTGTATGCGACGGGCAACGTGCGTCTGGACGTGGCCAACAACGTGCGCGACCTGTGCGCGTTGCTGCCGAAGCTCAACTTCTCCAACGATCCGAAGCTCACGCACATCCTTGATCAGGCGAAGACTCATCTCGCCGTTCACACGGGTGCGGATCTGAAGGAGTCGAATGTCCTGCGGTCCCAGGTGGCCAGCAAGGCACAGGAGATCGAGGGGCTGATGGCTGCTTTCATGGGTATCACTCCGGAAACGGAGATCGAGCCCGCGGACCACAGCGCGCAGCTGCGCCTCGTTGCTTAAGGGGGCGCTCATGGATCGCACCGTGACGGTAGCTGGCAATGGCGCGGTCCATCCGCGCATTGCCAAACAGCGAACTGAGCTCGTTCTGTCACAACCGTTTTTCGGGTCGCTCGCATTGCGCCTGAAAATGGTTGAAGACAGGTCGACCAAGGAATGCTGGGTAGACGGGGAATCGTTGGGCTATAACCCCGAATATGTCGATAAGTTGAGCGACCTTGAACTGCGGGGCGTGCTGGCGCTGAAAGTCATGCAGGTGGCCAACGGTCATTGCTGGCGTCAGGGCGCGCGAGAAGCCGGTCGGTGGAGCGACTCGAGCCAATACGCCATCACTCCGATTCTCACTTCGTCGGATTTTGTGTTGCCAAGGGGCGCGCTGAACGACGCACGCTTTGCTGGAAAGTCGGTTGAAGAGATTTATGGCGCGCTGACGCAGGAGGCAAAGCAGAAACAGCCCAAACCTGATCAGCAGCCTAAATCCGATCAGCAGTCGCAACCGCAGCAGCAACCTGAACCGGATGGCCAGTCGTCAGGGCCGGCCGGAAAAGGTGGCGGCCCACAGCCGCAGGCAGGTGACGGCCAGGGTGATCCAGAGCCGTCTGCTGGTTCATCGTGCGGTGAGGTCCGCCAGTACTCGGGGACTGACAAACCTGTGAAGGAGGCCGAGTGGAAAGTTGCTGTCGTGCAGGCCGCGAAAGCGGCGAAGATGCGCGGCAAGCTGCCGGGAGACCTTCAGGCGATGGCTGGCGAGGCAGTACGGCCCGTTGTTGACTGGCGCGCGGTGCTTCATCGCTTCGCGCAGCAGTCATCGCCGACGGACTACAGCTTCGCCCAGCCGAATCGTCGGTATCTGCATCTGGGGTTCTATCTGCCCTCGCTGCACACGCCGGCGGTGGGCGACGTGGTTTTCGTCCGTGACTCCAGCGGCTCGGTATTTGACGAGACGCAGGCCCAGTTCGATGCGGAGATCCTGTCGGTTTTTCACACGCTCAAGCCCGCCCGGCTGGTCGTGATGGATTGCGACACTCGGGTCACGCAGGTGCAGATTTTCGAGCGGGGCGACTCGCCGGAGATCAAACCTGTGCGCGGTGGAGGCGGTACGGCATTCACCGAACCGTTCGATCGCGTTGCGGCCGATGGGATCAATCCGACCTTCCTGGTTTATCTGACGGACATGGACGGCAGGTTTCCGACTGCCGCGCCGCACTATCCGGTGCTGTGGGCGTCGACTACGCCGCTCGCGCGGGCACGGCGGGCGCCATTCGGCGAAACCGTCGAGGTCATCTGCTGATCGTTTCCAAGCTCATTCAACCAACCCGGCCTCGTGCCGGGTTTTTTTTGTGCGCCGAGCATGCGCAACAGCTTGGGGGTGCAAGTCCCCTGTCCAGCCTGATGGGGCGAAGGACTAGTGAAACGCAAGGGCGTCGTCGCGAGGCGGGGTCTGAAGGAAGCGTGTAGCAAAGCCATGACCTGACGAACAGAAATCAGATATGAGGCCTACCCGGGCGGACGAGCGAGCAAATGATCGCGAAGTCCACAACCATCAAGGTCCGGGGTGGTAGATCTGGCAGGTGTGTGGTGAAGGCGGTTGAGCTTACCTCGGGAGGCCTGCGCGGTGTCCTGGAATCAGGACTGGACGAACCGCAAGGGGCGTTGATCGCCGCGCAGGAGTCAGCAGCGGACATAGTAGGGCGGCGACGCCTGAAGGCCCAAACGGAAAGGAGCGGCAAGTAAGCCGGAGAACTCGACATGGGAGCGCAGCAGAAAACGCATCGCGTCCTTGATGACGGAGAGAGGGGTGAAGCCCCGCACGCCGTTGATCGAGGGGCTGAACCTATGGCGGCGAACCCCGAGTCTGAAAGCCCGTCGGCGTGTGACCGACTGATGGAAGAAGTCTGTGAAAGGGAGAACCTGAAGCAGGCGTTGAAGCTGTGTGAAAGCGAACAAGGGTGCACCGGGCGTGGACGGCATGACGGTTCAGGCGTTACCGGCGTACCTGCGGGAGCATTGGCCGTCGATCCGGGCCACGCTGCTGAGCGGCCACGTACAAACCGCAACCTGTGAGACGGGTCGAGATACCCAAACCGGACGGAGGTGGCGCGCGCAAGCTCGGCATTCCGTCTGCGCTTGATCGATTCGTCCAGCAGGCGGTACTGCAGGTACTGCAAAGGCAGTGGGACCCGACGTTCTCGGACTCCAGTTACGGTTTCCGTCCGGGACGCTCGGCGCATCAGGCTGTGGAACGCGCACAGGGTTATATCCAGGCAGGGCATCGCTGGGTTGTAGACCTGGATCTCGAGAAATTCTTCGGTGCGCCAGGTTAAGCCCGGCGCTTTCAGCGGGTGAAATTCCCGCCCCGGAAAGGGGACGAGCCACCTCACCGGGAATCGAGTCTTGGGCTCATGAAGGTAACGACATGAGTTAAGCGTAGACAGAGCGATGTCCAGGCCGTAACGCAAGTGAAGCGATAGAGCCTCGTTATACATCCGGAGGCCGACAGGGTCGAAAACCTGGAAGGCAACAGTAGGCGACCGCAAATGGCGATGGTCGCTGGAGACTCCGGCGGGGTCTGAGAGCACGGCATGGACAGAAATGGAAGCGTCATGGCACCTGGGAGATCCACCGCCGTCTTGGTCTGGCCGCATTCGGACCGAGTATGTCAATCGAAAGGACCATCCTGAGAGAGACAAACGCGACGGTGGAAGTCGGACTCGCTGGTAGTACTCGGAGCGCGGGAAAGCCGCGTACATGGGGAAGCGGCGGGGCAGGTTGAGTTGCTGGTCCGGGGAAACATTCCCTGCACGCAGAGGTAGGAGAAGGATGTCCACACAACTGGACCAGATCGCGGGAAAAGCAAAGTCAGAGCCGAAGCTGCGCTTTACCTCGCTGGCGCATCTGCTCACACCGGAGTTCCTCAAGGAAACCTGGAAGCAGATGAATCGACGGGGTGCGAGCGGGATTGATGGCGAGACGACGAAGGAGTTTGAACAGGACCTCGACAAACGGGTTCAAGACCTGTGCGGGCGCCTGAAGCAAGGGGCCTATCGGGCTCCCCCGGTACGTCGGGTGGAGATCCCGAAGGGTCCTGGCAAGGTCGGTACGAGACCGCTCGGTATTCCGACGGTCGAAGACCGGCTGCTGCAGAGGGCGGTCGCACGGATATTGGAAGCGGTATTCGAGGCGGATTTCCTGGAATGCTCGTATGGATTCCGACCGGGGCGTAGTCCCCACGACGCCCTTCGGGCGTTGCGCGGGATCATCGTCACGAAGAAGGTCGGTCACCTGTACGAGGCCGATATCCGTGGATACTTTAACCACATCCAGCATGAATGGCTCCAGAAGATGGTGGCTCACCGAATAGGTGACCCGGTCATCCTGCGCCTGATTGGCAAATGGCTGAACGCGGGCTTCATGGCGGGCGGAGTCGTGACGCGAACGGAAGAAGGATCGCCCCAGGGCGGGCCAATCAGCCCGATCCTGGCAAATATCTACCTGCACTATGTGCTTGACCTCTGGTTCGAGAAGAAGGCCACGAGGATGTGCGAGGGCGAGGCGTACCTGACGAGGTTTGCGGATGACTTTGTGGTGAACTTCCAATATCGGAGCGACGCAGACAGGTTCGCGAAGAGCCTGACTGATCGATTCGGGAAATTCGGTCTGGAGTTGGCTGAAGAAAAGACGCGGCTGATGCGGTTCGGGCGTTTTGTCCGGGCCGACCTGGCGAAGACTGGCGAGAAGCCAGACAAGTTTGACTTCCTGGGTTTCACACACGTGTGCGGAGTTGACCGGGGTGGCAAGTTTGCCCTGGTGCGGATTCCCTGCGTCAAAAGCTGCCGGAAGTTCCTGGCCAAAACCAGGGAATGGCTCAAAGGGCACAGGCACTGGAAGCGGCGGGATCAGCAGCGTCAACTCACGACGATGTTGCGCGGCTTCTATCAGTACTTCGGGCTGCACCACTGTCAACGGAAGCTCGACGTCATCCGTCGGGAGGTCCAGCTACAGTGGGTTCGCACCCTGCGACGGCGCAGTCAACGCCATCGTATGTACTGGAGCTACCTTAAGAGTCGATCCTGGTTCGAACTACCTCAGGCGGGCTCGACACGCCATGCGACGGTATGACTCGCCTCCCATGAGTGCAACCTGGGGAGCCCGTTGCGGTAATTCCGCACGGCGGGTTCTGCGAGGGGGGACGGGTACAAGAGGACAATCCTCAAGGCCCGTCTCTACCCACCATCGCGTAAGCCACGATATCCTGATGAGCCGGGTAGCAAAGCGTGTCAGCGACAAACGGATGTTGACGCTGATCCGCTCGTTCCTGACGGCGGGCGTGCTGGAGCACGGACTGGTTGGTGCAACGGACGAAGGGACACCCCAGGGTGGTCCGCTGTCACCGTTGTTATCCAACCTGCTGCTCGACGATCTTGACCGGGAGCTTGAGCGACGCGGGCTGCGTTTCGTGAGGTACGCCGACGATTGTAACGTCTACGTACGCAGCGAACGCGCAGGCCAGCGGGTGATGGGGGGGCTGAAGGCCTACCTCACCGGTAGGCTGAAGCTGAAGGTCAACGAGACGAAGAGTGCGGTCGCGCGGCCACACACGCGCAAGTTTCTGGGATTTACCTTCTCGGCGCAGGCACAGGTCAGGCGGCGCATCGCGCCCAAGGCGCTGGCTCGCTTCAAGGCGCGAATCCGGGAATTGACTCAACGCACGCGCGGGGTCAGCGTCGATCAGATGACCGGCACGCTGAAACGCTATCTGGCAGGCTGGCGCGGCTACTTTGGTTTCTGCGAAACGCCTCGTGTACTCCAGCAACTGGATGAATGGATACGACGTCGTATCCGCTGCTTCCTCTGGACGCAGTGGAAGCGTGGCCGGACCCGATTCCAGGAACTGGTTGCGCGGGGCGTGAGCCGTCACCTTGCCGCCCAGACGGCCGGCTCGCCACACAGTGCATGGCGTCTCAGTTGTAGCCCGGCGCTGAGCATGGCCCTGTCTAATCGCTACTTCCGGTCACTGGGTCTTCCGTCGGTGGGTCCTTCGCGGATTAACTGATCCGAACCGCCGTGTACGGACCCGTACGCACGGTGGTGTGGGAGGGGTCGGGACGTGAGGCCTGCCCCTATCCCGATTCGCCAGCGGCGCTTGCCAAACCACGAGTTATCGCGACGGTGAGGCGGAAAAGCTATACGTTTTTGGGGGTCTTTCCGGGTTTTCATCCGTAACGCGTTACACGGGAACCGCCGCGCAGAGGTCGTTAAGTTCTCAGTTGCGGCAGCGGGAGCACATCAGCTCCAGCTTGTCGCACCGGTGAAAGCCGCGTTATTTCGTGTCCCTTTTGAAGCCTTCTTGGTGAGGCCAGCGAGAACAATAGTCGCATGTTAGACCGCCCACAAAGCCGCGCATGCAGGAACTCGACGACAACCCCCTACTGAAGCTCCAGCCGCTGAAGGCGGAGGCCGTCGCAATGTTTTTCGACGCGCTGAACCCGCTCAAGGAACTGCTCGAAGCGCCGGACCTCGCCGAAATTATGGTCAACGATCACCGCAACGTCTGGATCGAGCACCGAGGCGTGATGTCGCGGGTGAATGTGGATCTGCGCCCCGAGCATCTCGAAGGCGCGATCCATTCCCTCGCGTCATCGGTCGACAAGTCGGCACACGCGGGCAGTGACAAGGGGATCATCAACGCCGGTCACAAGAACCTGCGTATCGCGGCGGTCATGAACCCCACCGCCATCGACGGGCACGCACTAAGCATCCGTAAGCACCGCGAGACGAAGCTGTCGCTCGACGATTACGTGCGCATGGGCGCGTTCTCGGCAGCGCATGCGCGACCGGAAGAGGCTGAATCCATCGAGTTCGAGGAAGGCATCGAGAACGAATCGCTCATGCGCGCATTGAAGGCCCTTGTGCAATCGCGCAAGAACGTTCTTGTCGCCGGCGGCACGTCCGCGGGCAAGACCACATTCCTCAACGCGCTGGTGGGCGTTATCCCGGAAGACCAGCGCGTCATCACGATCGAGGACACGATGGAACTGAAGGTCCAGGTTCCAAACCGCGTGCGCCTGCTCTCCAATGCCGACACAAATGTCACGACGCAGCTGCTTGTCGCGCTGTGTCTGCGCTTCCGGCCCGATCGCATCATCGTGGGCGAAGTCCGGGGCGGTGAAGGTTATGACCTGCTTCAGGCACTGAACACGGGCCACGACGGCGGTCTGGCTTCCCTACACGCGAACAACGCCCGCACGGCACTCAGCCGTCTTGAAAGCCTTGCAATGCTCGGCATTCCCACCGGTTCACGTTGGGAGCTTGATGACATGCGCAAAAACATCGCCGACTGCTTTAACTACGTGGTGCATTTCAAACGCACGGGTGAGATGCGCCACGTCTCCGAAATCCTCGAAATCCGAGGCTTTCACAACAACGACTATGACCTACGTCGCGTTTTTTAACGGGAGCATCAAATGAAGCAAGGAAAGTTTTTCAGTACCGCCGCAGCAGTCGCGAAGAAGCTGCGACCGGGCAAACCAATGGTCGTCGGCGCGCTTCTGAGCGTCGCGTCGGCGGCAGCGATGGCTGCAGGCGACTTTTCGTCGCTTACAGGGCTGACGGACATCATCTGCACGATCAGTAACCTCATCAGCGGCCCGTATCTCTACGGCATCGGCATCATCCTGATCGTGATCGGTGGCGTTGCCGTTGCAAACTCGGAAAGCAATATCGCCAAGACGTTCTCGGTCGTGCTGGTGGGTCTGGGTATCGCATCGGTAGCGGTGCCGATCATGCGCGACCACTTTCATATGGCCGTTGCCTGCTGATATGCGCCAGCACAAGGTCAGCCGCGGGCTCTCGTTGCCACGCCAGATGGGCGGGGCGGACCGGATGCTGGCGATTCTCAATGGCACGCTCACGGCGCTGCTCACTTACACGAGCTGGACGCCGTCGTTTCTTGCGCTCGGCATCATCGTCCATTTCTATCTTCGCTGGCGCAGCTCCAAGGATCCTTGGTGGCGGCTGGTGATGCTCATTTACAACCGCTATCCGGACGTCTATGCGCCGGAGCCGCACGGCAAGTTCAGCGCCCGTTTCAAGCGCCCCTACGGATTCGATCAGGACCTTCCATGCTGAAAATGCCATTCACGAAGCGCGCGGTGCAGGAAGTTGCGCCGTGGATGACGCTTGTCACGCCCGAGCTTGTGCTCGACAAGGATGGCTCTCTCGTCACGGTGTTCGAATTCGACGGCATCGATGCGGACACGCCGAACCCGGGCGACATTACGGCCGCGCGCGACAATCTGGACCACGCGTGCCGGAATTTCGATCATCGGGTCACGGCGTGGTGGCGGGTCTCTCACAGGCGCGTAAAAGGCGGCGTCGAGGGCGAGTTTGCTACGGATGCAGACGCGCGAATCGATGCGATCAATCAGGCGAACATCGGTAGCGGCAAGTTCTTCCGCAATTCGCACTCCCTCGCGCTCGCGTTCACACCGGAGACAGGCCTCTCGCGCATCTTCGACAAGATCGGCTACCACATGACCGTTGGCGGCAAGAACGTGGGCGTCGCGATCTTCGAAGCCGCAAAGGACATGCTGCTCGCGCGCAGTGCGTTTGTGTTCGATCTCACCAAGCTCCAGAACGAGATCAAGCGGTTTGAGGCTGTCATCGACGGCTTCACTGGCGGGGTCACTCGCCTGAAGATGAAGCGGCTGCAACTGCAGAATGCGCTGTCCTTTCTGCATCAGCGCGCCAACCCGAGCACGCCGAAGCGGCGCGTGCGCTACCCGGTGACGATGCTTGACACGCATCTGACCGAGACGCGGGTCACCATCGGTGCCGAGCAGCTGATGTTCGAATCTGCCCACGGCAAGGTCTACGCGCGGATCATCGGCGTGAAGGAATGGATGGGCTTCCAGGAGGCGGCGCTCGATGTGCTGTCACAGGTTGATGCAGAACTCGACGTGTGCGTCATGTTCCGCTTTCTCGACACGTCCCGCGCGAGCGCCTATATCCGGAAAATCCGCGGGTTTTACAAGGCGGCCGCCTTCAACCCGGTCGCAATCCTCAAGCAGTGGGCCACCAAGGAAGAGCAGAAGAACGACGAAGGCCGTGAGCAACTGGCGAAAGAGGCCAGTCAGGCGCTTGCGAAGCTGGAGGCGGAAGGCCAGCAGTACGGCTTTGCAAACATCTCTGTCGTCGTCTACGGAAACACCCCCGAAGAATGCGAGGACGCAACCCGACAGGTCGTCGGAGTCATCGGCAATGCGGGCTTCGGCGTGATCGTGGAGAAAGACAACCTTTTCGCCGCGTGGTGTTCCACGCTACCTGGACGCTGGGACCAGCAGAAGCGCCTGCAGTTTGTCGAAACACCCGCCGTATCCGACATTGCGCCGTTGTGCAGCGTGGGCGAAGGCTCAACCCTCAACGAATGGCTGACTCAACAGTCTGGCAAGAAGACCGGGCCGCTGACATGTCTGCCCACGCGCCATCGCACTTTGCAAAACGTCGACCTCCATCACCCCGGAGGCAAGGCGCACACCCTGGTGGTTGGGCCGATCGGCGCAGGCAAGTCGGTGATTCTCAATTACTTGATGTCGCAGACCGGGCGGCATGGCGCACGCCGCATCCGCTTTGACAAGGACCGTTCGACTCGCATCCCGACGCTGCTCGGCGGCGGCAAGTTCATCGACGCCACGGGGCGTTTTGAGGCGGCAACGTCGGTCAACCCGCTCTCGCTGATCGGGGAAGAGAAACACTGGTCGTATGTGGCCGAGTGGGTAAAGCTCGTCATCGAGGGCGAGGACTACACGTGCACGCCACAGCAGGAAACGATCATCTTTGAGCGGATCCGGACGCTTGCGAAAGCGTACGGCCCTGAAAAGTGGCGGCTGACCGGCCTTATTACGCTCCTGCCGGACGACCTGCGCGAACGACTGGCTGTCTGGACTGAGGGGCAGAAAAACGGCAGGTTCTTTGACCACGTTGAGGATGGCTTCGCGCTGTCCGACGACCTGTCGATCGAGATGGGCGACCTGTTCCAGAATTTTCCGGTGGCGGCCGCGTTGTTCATGGACTATGCCTTCTACCGGATCGCCCAGATCCTCGACGGTAAGCGCTACACCGTGATCGAGATCGAAGAGGCTGGGTTCTTCTTCACCTATCCGAAGTTCTACGCGCGGCTTGAAATCTGGGCGGTGACCATCCGGAAGCTGAACGCGGCGCTCCTCATGGCGACGCAATCACTCGGGCAGCTCGCACGGGTGGCCAACTTCGAGATCATGAAGGAGAACATCCCGAACATCATCTATCTGCCCAACAGCGACGCGATCAACAACCAGACGCTGTACCGGGACATTTTCGGCCTGACCGAACACCAGATCAGGATGATCTCGAACGCGGTGCCCAACCGCGACTACCTGTGGGTGACGTCCACGCAGACGCGCATGCTGCAGGCGAGCTTCCCGAAGGAATCGCTTGCCTACCTGCGCTCCGATGGCCGCGCGCAGGCGATCCTCGACAAGCACGTGAAGTCGGGCGTCGACAACTGGCAGGACGAGTACGTGCGAGACGTCCTCGCAAACGCATAACGACAGTCTTACTCCTGAAAATCCTCACCATGACCAAAAAACTGCTCCGCACCGCGACGGCGATGGCCGCGCTCACTTTCGGCCTCATGCAACAGGGTCACGCGCAGCTTGCCGTTATCGACCCGACGAACCTGATCCAGAACACGATGACTGCCATCGGCGCGGTCAAGGGCGAGGTGTATCAGGACACGAACATCATGTATCAGTATCAGATGATGCTGAACCAGTTGAAGCAGGCGACGAACCTGAATCCGTCCGCGATGCTCGCCCAGGCAACCTCCATCACGAACGACATCAGCAGCTTGGGCAAGTACACCGATACGCTGAAGTCGCTCTACGGGGGGCTCCAGTCAAACGCGGAATACGCAACGAAGGTTCAGGCGCTGATTACGCAGTCCGGCAAGACTCCGGCGCAGTGGTTTTCTGATCAGAGCACGCTCATCAGCAATGACGACAAGACGGCCAAACAGTTGTTCCAGATGGGTAACGACGTTGTCTCGCACGTGAGCACACTCGCCAAGCGCCGTCAGGAAATACAGGATCAGCTGAACATGTCGCCGACGGCTGAGGCTACCGCGCAGCTGACGACGCACCTGCTGGACATTGTCGCGAGCCAAAACACTGACATGCTGCAGATGATGGCCGCAAAGCAGCAGAGCGACGCCGTCGCGCAGTCCGCAAAAACGGCCGACGACCAGACGCGCAATACGGCCAAAGCCGCACTGCAGATCCAGTTGGACAAGGAGCGGGCGGCTTACAACGCCACGCTAGGCTCATCGAATGTGTTGGGGCAATAAGTCGTGAGGCTCTTTTCTTTTGCTTCTGTGCGCTACGTGCTGCTTTCGGTCTGCCTGCTGCTTGGGGCGGCGCTCGCAGCGCCCGCTGCTTTTGCAGACGACCTGACGCTGCCGGACGGCTCGACGCTGACGTCCGGTCCTACAGCTACATCGGGGTCGTCAACAGCAGCGCCTCTCTCAAGCCCCAACGGCGAGTTCGCGAAAGGGGCGGGCGATGCGCAGCGGCAGATTTCAGGGCTGGTCGGAAACCTGATACCTAACGCCGTCACAGCAAGCAGCAACGTCCTGCAGTATTCGAACAAATTTGCGTGGGGGCTGGGAGTCATCACGCTCGTTCTGGCGGGCGTGCGGTTCGCCGGGACGCACCACGCGGTAACGGCATGGGTGGGCCTCTTTGAGGAAATTGCCGTTCTCGGTATTTTCGTCGCGTTGTATCTCGGATATACCACGTCCGCGCCGGGCTTCTGGAATTGGTTTCAGGATCTGGCGACAAGCATAGGCGGCGGCGCTAACAACGACATATCGACGCAACTCACGACGCTTGGCGGCAGTTTCCTGGATGCCGTGAAGTCAAAGATTGTGAACATCAAGTTGCTGACCGACTTCAACGGCACGCTCACAGACGTCGTTGCGCTCTTTCTTGCCTTCCTGGCGATGTGCGTCGCCTCAATCGTATTCACGTATTACACGGCAATCGGCCAGATTCATGCGGCCATCGGCATTGTGCTCGGTCCGATCGCAATGGCGCTCGGTTTTTCGAGTTACACCCGGAGTTACTTCCAACGCTGGCTCGACTGGATGATCAATGCTGGCATGTACGTCGTGATGGTGGCGGTCCTGTACAAGCTGATGGGCAGTTCGATTTCCAGCGCTGTCGGGAAGGCAACCAGCAACGGTACAGCGACGCAGCTGAGCGCCGGTTTTGCGTTCGATCTTGCGCTATTTCTCCTGATGCTGTCCTTCGAGATCCCCAAGCTCGCCGGCATATTTGGTGGCGGCTCGGGCGCGACGGGTACCACCGCGCTCAAGACAGCTATGAGGTTTATCCCATGAGCGCCGTCCACCGTCCAATGAAGGCAGGCGACCTGCTGGCGACTCACGGCAAGCGCATTGAACTTGTACGGCAGTGCGCCAATGAAAGCACCGACGCGGAGTTCGAACGCAAATGGCTGTCGGTGTTGCGCCGGTGCGCCGCGTGGTTTTCTTCCATGCCGCTCACGCCCGAACTGCACGCCGAGCCGGGCGGGGCTTTCCGGGCGACCATCGAGTCTACCTTCTATGCGATGCGGTTGGCCGGCGGCCAGAAGTTTGCGGCTGACATGACTTCGGACAAGCGTCGACGGCTTGAACCGCAGTACATCTACGCGGTGTTTCTCGCTGCGGCCTGCTCGTCGCTTGACGAGCCATGCAGGCATTTCGAGTTGGTGCGCGCGGCTGATCACATGCCGTGGAGTCCGGCGGCTCATGGCGCTTTCGGCAACTGGATTGGCGATGGCGACTATTTGGTGCAGCGTCGCGCGGCATCCCTGAAGGGCGAGCGGATGCGCACGGCGATGTTCGCGCAGACCGTCATTACGCCCGAATTGCTGTCGGGGCTGGATAGCGCGGTGCTCGCGGATCTGTTCGGCGCGATCAATCCGGAAAAGAGCCCGCAGGGTTTTGAAGCGCTGGTGCACAAGGTCGTGCGCCAGGCGATGGACGTTTCAGTCGAGTTTGAGCGCAAGGCGCAGCGCGGCGTATTTGCGCCGGTTAAGTTCGACGTGCCGTCCGCGGTGCATGTGGCACTCGAGCTTCAGCCGCAGGTTGTGCCCCGAACGCCCGTTCCGGCCGCCCCGGCGGAAGCTGCACCGCTCGCCCCATCCGCGCATGGAGCCAATGAGCCGCCGGCGGCGCCCGCACCGCCTGCTGCGGCCCATACGACCGGTCCGGCACAAGAGTCGACGCCCGGTTCCGCCTCAGGCGGCCCACAGCTTTCCCAGTCGTTGCTCGATGCGTTGGAGCGCAGCGAAGCCCAGGCCTCCACCGCGGCCGCGACTGGCCCCGTCGAACCCACGGCGCGCGCCACGCCCGCAGGTGCTGTAGACTCGTCGCAGATGGCGGCAGGAGTGCCGACAGCGGGGCGCCCGAGCCGCAACGGTCCCACTGACGAGGAACTGACCGAGGTACTCGGCCCGGGCTCCGCGATGATGCGCGAGTTTTTCAGGGCGCTCGCGGGCGATGTCGCGGCGGGCAAGGCAAAGGTCACGTGGGAAGAAAAAGGGTTGGCCGTGCAGAAGCGCCTGATCGGCGGCTACGGCATCACGAGCGATACGCTTGTTGAGCAACTCAGGAAGCGCAGCCTGCTGCTGCGAGCGGCCGGCAACGACATCTGCATTGTTGAGCGTGCTGGTCGCCTGATTTCGGAGCGCCCCGCGCCATGAACTACATCAACCACTTCCGCCCGATCTACGAGTTCCGCCCGCTGATCGTCTGGCCTGTCGCGATTGTGGGCATCCTCGCATCGGGCATGCCGTACGGATGGGCGTTCTCGCTCGTCTGTCTCGCGATCCTGATCGTCCGCGGCATTCAGGTGTGGCGGGCACTTAGCTTCCGCATGGCGATCTCGACCAAATGGCTCAGCAAGATTCACATCGGCAAGCTGCTGGACACCCAGCGCAAGATGCGCGAGCGCGAGGACTCGATGTATCTCGGCACCGGCTTTGAGTGGACCCAGAAGCACACGCAGATCGCGCACGACATTCTGCGCATGCCCGTCACCGACATTCCGTCCTTGCCAAAATGGCTCAAGAAGACGGAGCTGGGTCGCAAGGTCGAGGAGCGGATTGAACTGCTTTTCGCGCCGCGCGACAGCATCCGCGATCGCATGCCTCAGGGCTCGTCGTGGATTCATGGCATGGAGCCGAAAAAGGTCCGCGTGCCGTTCCACTACAAGGCGATGGGCGGGCACACGCTGGTTGGTGGCACGACCGGCGCGGGCAAAACCCGCACCTACGAGGTGATCTCGACGCAGGTCATCCACAACCCGAAAGACGTGCTGATCATTGTCGATCCGAAAAACGACGATGACTGGAAAAAGCGGGTGGAGAAGGAGTGTGCACGCGCCGGCCGCAAGTTCCTGTACTTCAATCAGGCCAAACCGCACGAGTCGATCCGCCTGAATCCGCTGGAAAACTGGTCGCAGCCTTCCGAAATTCCGTCGCGGATCGCGCAACTGATGGAAGAGGGACCGTTTCGCGACTTCGCGTTCCTGTTCATCGACCGTGCGGTGAAGGGCGAACTGTATGTCGGCGACAAGCCGAACCTGCGCTCGATCCTGAAGTACGCGCAATCCGGCATCGGTACGCTGCTGGAGCGCGGTCTGCGCCGCTTCTTCCTCGAAAACGGTATGGCGAACTGGGAAGAGCTGACGGTCGCCCAGACGGTGAAGGACTCTGTGCGCAAAAATGACATCTCGCTCGTCGACGGGATGGCCAGGCTTTATATGGACCGGTTTGCGGCGCACGACCGCGGGCACGAAACCATCGATGGCCTGATCGCCACGCACACGCACGACCGAGAGCACTACATGCGGATCATCGCGTCAGCGCTGCCGTTGCTGCAGATGCTGGCGACAGGCGAAACGGGCCTGATGCTCGCGCCGAAAGCCGACGACTTCGAGGACGAGCGCGAGATCTGGGACATCGACAAGATCATCAAGCAGAAGGCCGTGCTGTACATGGGCCTCGACTCGCTGTCGAACAACATCGTGCAGAAAGCGATCGCGTCGATGGCGCTGTCGGACGTTGCGGCGGTCTGCGGCTCGATCTACAACTTCTATGCGGAGAAGCCCGACGTCGTTCTGATCATCGACGAGATCGCCGAGGCGATCAACGAGCAGGTGATCCAGATTCTGAATAAGGGCCGTGGCGCGGGCTTCAAGGCATTCGTCGCTTTCCAGGCGCGGGCCGACCTCGAAGCGAAGCTTGGAAACGCCGCGAAAATGTTGCAGGTTTTGGGCAACCTGAACAACCAGGTGATCCTTAGACTTGAAGATAGCGATACCGCCAAGTGGTTCTCGGACAAGGTGGGGGAGACAGCGATTCGGGTGGTCAACATCTCGAACAGCACGAACACCACGACCGAAGCACATGCAATGGAATTCAGTGGATCCCAGTCACGCACCCTTCAACTGGAGAAGGTGCCGCTGATTCCGATGCCTCTGATCCATCGTTTGCCGAACCTGCAGTACTTCATGCGCATCTCGGGCGGTGCCGTCTACCAGGGCCGAATTCCAATTATCGAAGGCTGAACCACATTATATGTCCGCTGTTTTCAAAAACATCATTCGCGATCACAAGCTCTCCCACAAGCTGATCCCCGTTTTCAACGTCGCGCCCGATCTGGAGCTTGCGTGCTCGCGGGTTGCTGACTTCGTTGGCGAACGCTTCGTTGGAGAAAAGGGTCCGCTGGCCGCAGAGATGATCGAATCGGCGCTGGCCAGCTTCAAGCGGGCCAAGCGTTCGGGCGATCAGCATGTCGCGTTCATGCAGGGACTGTTTGAGCCTGCCAAGTCGCTCTATGCGCGCCGCTATGTGGCGCGTCGCGGGGACAAAGTTAGTGTCTGGTCGCCCATGCTGGAGCCGATTCCAGCCTTCGAGGATAGGCACCAGAATGCTGAGATTGAAACGGTCGATGAGCGCTGCCCGGAACACATCACCGAGCGCACCGCGGCTTTCCAACTGGCGTCACGCGTGCTGCAAGGCGAGGCGTTCCGTCGCTACTTCGAGGAATATGATGTCGCTCACCGCTACGATAATAGCGAACTTGTCGCGGGTTGATTCCGACACCGCGAGGCGCGCCCTCAATACCGCGGGCGCCTTCGACGAGCCGGGCGCAACGCCGCCTGAGGAGTTCACATGGGGCGCGGGCGCACGCTGCTATGCGCTGGCCTCCATCGCCGTCAACCGCCCGCAGCTTTTCTGGGGCGGATTGCTGGCGATTGCTGTGGTCCCGCTTCTCTTCGTGGTGAGGCTGATCCATGGCTAGCCGCTTCGGATCGCACATCAAGGTCTGGTTTCTTCTCGTGCCGATACTGTCGATTGCGGTGATGCCGGCGATTCCCGAGCGCAAGCTGTTCGAAGTGCCCGACGCCGAGACCGAATCGCTCGTCGCGTCGGTTGGACAGGAGAGGGCGGACGCGGCAGTGCGCTCGGCGAACGAAGTGTTCAAGCGTTCGTTTGTCGATAACGGCCTCCTGCACCGCACGCTGGCCGCGTCGGGTAATCTCAACGGTTTCAATGACGGCGGCATATCGAACTTCTCGGCCACGTGGACGCAGAACTTCTGGCTGCTCGCCTACCGGGCGATATTCCGCGCGATGGTGATGAAGATGTGGATCGTCGGAACGTTGTGCTTCGCTCTCGGCATGTTCATCGACGGTGCGGCGCGCAGGAAAATCAAGGCGGCCGCAGCAGGATTCGTCAGCCCGCTCTCTTTCCATCTTGCAGGTCACGGCCTGCTGATCGTTACAGGCACGCTCCTTGGCGTGCTTCTTGTGCCGGTGCCGGTGCTGGCGGCCTACTGGCTCGCCGTTGCGGCGCTCCTTGGCGCGCTGCTCTGGAAGGCCGCAGAGTCGTTCCAGTCGGCAAGATAAAGCCTCGGAAAGCAGGTCGGATGCCGCGACCTGCTCGGCGTCCGTTTCCCTCCCGATCTCCCCCTTCTGTCCGTTTCCTTCTTTGCTCGTTGGCATCCCTGCGTTGCCGACGAGACGTCCTCATTTCACGGTCGTCCGCCAGTCGCACGGGCACTTCGCCGCTAAAGGCTTCTGAAATAACACGTGTTTCGGGCGTTGTGCGTCGGGTGAGGCCGCAACAATTGCGTTGTGGGGACGCGTTGCGCGTGCCCGATTACCCAACGATGAAACGACATAGGTCCACCAAGGAGAAACGGGCATGAGCACCACCACTGTGGCAGATACCGAACTGGAACACGCTGTGACGGCAGATTCGCAGGCGTCGGCTGCGACTGCCGCTGATGCTGCGGCCGGTCTGAACGCACTGGCCCACGCATCGCACGTTAGCGGCGATGCAGGCCACGACGGCGCCGATGAAGGCGAGCGCGAGATCGAGAGCGAGCTGACGCAGATGGAAGCGGACGCGGATCGTCTGCAGAAGGAAGGTGTTATTTCGCCCGACGACGCGAACATGAAGCGCGCCGAGGTCGAGAAGACCCGCAAGCTGTTCCGGGATCTGCCAGCGGTTGAGCGTATCGCCATCATCAAGCGCCGCCGCGAGATCGGCCGCCAACTGATGGAGCGTCAGCTTTCCGGCGCGGCAGTCGTGCCCGCGCAGGTCCGCCTGAACCATACGCGCCTGAAGCCGCTGTTCGAACAATGGTGGCCGTACCTGAACCGCATGAGCGTGAACATGCAGCGATTTGGCGACTCGACGTTCGGCGAGGGCGACAAGAACGCGGTGAATAATTTCTTCGAAAAGCAGATCAAGTCGATCGAAGAATACGTGGATGAGTCGTTGCGCGTGGCCGTGGGCTTCCGCGAAAAGAAAGAGGTCGAGCTTCGCGAAGGCGGCGAATTCGTATTCGAGCCTTCGATCCCGATGCCTGCGCTGGACATGACCGTCGAGGTGTATTCGCGTTTCTCGATGCGCGTCCTCTCGGCGATCATGAAGTTCGACAGGGTGATGGACCAGTTCGATTTCATGGTCTGGAACGGCATTCGTGATCAGTCAGACGTCGATGATGAAACGGTGCACTTCCTGAAGAAAGTGAACCCGCTCGGCGTTCGTGGCTACATGACGCACCTGCGCCTGATGACCACGGTTCGCGGCCTGTAAGGGGGCGTCATGCTGGACGAACTCAATCCGCAACAGCGGGAAGTCGCCCAGTTGCGCCAGAACTGCGTGGCGATTGCCTGCCCCGGCGCGGGCAAGACAAAAACGATCGCCACGAAAGCCGCGCTGCTTCTTCAGGAAAGCACGGCCGTAGTGGGCGCGGTGACATTCTCGAAAGATGCTGCGGTCGAACTGCGCGAGCGGATTCTGACGGTTGCAGGGAAGGCGGCAAAAAAGCGGCTGATTGCAGGCACGTTCCATTCGCTTGCCTTCAAGCAGCTTCAGCGCCCCGGTGGCCGGCCGCCCGACATCGCAAGCGACGGCGACCGTCTTGGGCTGCTGATTCGCGTCATGCAGGACCTGGGGCTTGAGGGCAAGGCCGAGGACGTGATTCCGACGATCGAAAAGATCAAGACGAATTTCGGCCGGTGCGACGTCAACAGCGCCGACGGCCAGCTGTACAGCGCCTACCAGGAAGCGCTCGCGCGCAACGGCAAGATCGATTTTCAGGACATGCTGCGGCTCGCCGTCGAGGGCATGCAGAACGGCACGATCCTGCCATATCCCTTCACCTACCTGCTCGTCGACGAGTTTCAGGACACTGACCCGCTGCAATACCGCTGGATCGAACTTCACGCGAAGGCGGGCTCGGTGGTGACGGTCGTGGGCGACGACGATCAGAGCATCTATGCTTTCCGTGAAGCGCTCGGCTACCGGGGCATGGAATCCTTCATCAAGGAATTCGAGGCCAAGCCGGTCGTGCTCGGGAGCAACTATCGCTGCCGCGCCGAGATTCTCGCGGCCGCCGACCGGGTGATTCGCAACAATCCGGACCGTATCCCCAAGGTCCTGCGTGCTGAGAAGGGTGTGGGCGGCCGGGTTGAGACTTCGCGGCACGCCGACGAGTACATTGAAGCGGAAGCCGCCATCGAGGCACTTGCGCCGCTACTGCGCACTGGCAAAACCTGCGCGGTGCTCGCCCGAACCAACCGTATCCTTGATCCGCTCGAGGCGGTCTGCCGCTCCTACGGCGTGAAGTATCACCGTGCGTCGGGCGCATCGGTCCTGAACCGCCCTGAGGGCGCACTGCTGTGCAATCTCCTCGAAATTATCGAGGGCGTGAAGGCGACGGGGCTTGACGCCGTTCTGGCGCACTCGGGCCTTCATGCGGACCATCTCCGTGCGCTGCATGCGAGCATGGGCGCCGAGCTCGTCCAGAAGCCGCGCGGCGAGCTCGTCGAGCTTGGCCTGCCGGAAGACGTGGCGACGAACTACCGGGAGTTCATGAAGCGGCTCGCCGAGTGGCGAGGGCTGTGTGAGCGGAAGTTCTATTCGTTGGTGCTCTCAGGCGTGAACGAGTGGTTGCTCAAGTACACGAAGAAGGAAAACGGCATCCGCACGATCCAGGCAACGTATGACGTGCTTTCACGTCTGAACGGCACTTTCGCCGCGCGGCTGCTCTTTCTGCGACAGGACAACAACGAGCCCGCACCGGACGCGCTGGTCCTGACGACTATGCACAGTTCGAAGGGACTTGAGTGGGACCACGTCTGGATCGCCCGGTCCGAAGACACTATCGTCCCCGACGCCAAGTCAACCGAACCTGAAGAGCGACGGCTGTTCTACGTCGCGATGACCCGCGCGCGAGAGACGCTGATGCTTTCCGGCACCGCAAAGAACTTCGCTTCGCGATTTGTCGCTGAGGCCCAGATCGAGCAACCCGCGCAAGCTGCGTGAAGGCGAATCAGTCCTCGGCGACAGGGCGCTTATTCCACCGTGGCCAGGCCACCGTTCTACGAAAGAGAAACAGCAATGATCAGAAAGCTTGTCACCCCCGCTGCAATGACCGCCGTGCTCGCGCTTGCAGCATGTGGCTCTCCGAAAGACGCTAACAATGGGAATTTCGAAAAGGCGCTCAACGCCCACTTCGCGAGGGAGTGCATTCCTGTCCAGCCGTTCGTGATGGCCGAAAACAGGCGGTACCCGCTGGTCGTGGCCCTCCAGCCCAAACCAACGATAGCGAGCCTTGAGGCCGGAGTAGAGCAGGCTAACGCGTCCGCCACCCGTCCGCTGGACGTACTCGTCCATGCGGGGCTCCTGTCGGTTTCAGAGGGGACAGCGAAGAAACGCGGCTGGCTCGGTGGCGAGTACGTAGCACCGACAAAGACTTACTCCCTGACTGACGCCGGGAAAAAGGCGCTGGTGAGCGAGGACGAACTAACGCTGTGTGCCGGCCATTACAAGGTCGATGAGGTGGCGCGCTTTTCGGAGCCCAGCAACGCGCTCGGGCACACCATCTCTGAAGTGTCGTTCACTTTCAGCCCGACCGACGTGCCGTCGTGGGCGAAAGATGATGGCGTCCAGAAGGCGTACGGGCTCAATGCGCGACTGGCGGACCACGCCAAAGGAACGCGCACGCTCGTTCTGGCCAGCGATGGATGGATCGACTCGGCCGATTTCAGCAAGTAACCGGCGGTGCGGCCGCGCGACGCCGCGCATAAGAAAAAGGCCCGCGGGAGGCGGGCCTGAATCCATGATGGAGGACATGGAGGAGACGGCGTCAGTATAACCCCAGCCCACTTTTCTGCAGGCGCCCCGTCCGATGGTCCGCAACGGGGTGGGGCGTCGGAGAAACGGTGAGACAGACAAAAAAAAGGGAGCCTTGGCTCCCTTTCCTTTTCTGCCTCGCGCTCAGAGCGCGTCGCGGTGAAGACTCAGCACCAGCCTGTACTGCGGATTGTTTAGCGGTACTTCAACCGTTTGTCCGTCAGCGAGCTCGACGGGAATGTCGGACGCGGTGTAGCCGTGGACGTCGACCACCTCCGAGGTGCAGTCCGCGGTTTCCGTCTTGCGGATGCCGTCAAGCGCGGTGTCGATTGCAGAGACCGAGAGCTGGACTTTCCCGGCGTTCGCCGAGACCGGCCTGATGAGCAGCGAGCGGCCGACGAACTTGTTTTCGGCACTCAGGCGTATCGATCCTGCGGCGCCAGTGCAACTGGCGTAGCCGATATCCTTTCCGCTGCGATGCAGGTAGGTTGCGAGACTGGATCCATCGTTCACGATGTGTTGGCCTTTGTCGATCACCTGACCGCCCTTGTACCAGGTCACGTCCAGCGTCTGGACGGTCACCGGCGTAGCCGCGTTGGCGCCGTAATGAGAATTGCAGCGATCGCCGTGGCGAACAGTGTTTTGCGCACGAATTTCATGGTGGGTCTGCGTTTCGATGAAAGGGTCAGTCGTCGGCCGTCATGCCCGCAAGACTTGAGGCGCCGGGTTGAGGGAAGCGGTGTGTTGTTCGAGAAAGGCAGCGGTCAAAGCAAAGCGGCTGCGGTGCAACGTGTCATCCGGCATCGCCTGCCGGTTGATGAAACGGCCATCGCTGAGCATGCAGAAGCACAGCCCGTCAAAGGCGGCTTCCTGCGCTGCAGCTTCCCAGTCGCGGGTGCGGTAATCCACGTCGCTTTTTTTAGAGAGCGTTACGCCGCAGCGGCGGAGCCGTCTGGGCGTTTGGGTGGGAACACGATAGCCAGCGTCACTGCGAGCCAGCTGCTGATCGCCACGCAAAGGAAACCTATTGCTGTATCGCGCCAGACGCGGCGCGCTGTGTTTTCGACGTCTGCGCGAGTCTGCGCAAAGGTGGTTTGCGCGAGCTTGATTTTCTTCTGCAGACTTTCGGATGAACTTAGGCCGTGTCTTGCCAGGAGGACCGATGCATCCTCAGGTGGAAGGAGACGGACATCGCCAGCAAGCTCGGCAAGCCGCACGACATCAGCTTGAATGAGCGAGGCTCGAGCCAAAGCCAAGCCGTTGTCGACATAGGCCGAAACCATGCTCACCACCGTTAGGGGCATCGCAATTGAGACGGCTACCGCAATCCACTTGATTAGAACGCGTAACTTCATGGCTTTTATCCTTATCGAGATAGTCCCGAACATGTCGCTTTTGGCGACGGCCTGGCAGTCCGGACAGTGGTCTTCAAGCGACCTTTGCCTTGATTGTCAGGAGAAGTCCGTTATGCGAGATGGTCATTTCCTGTCCGCGATAGGTGAAGAAATCGCTAGCGGAGCTCAAGTCGTCGGCGCGGCTCAATGTCTGAAGGTCAACTTTGCAGGAAGTGAGAATGACCCCGTCTGCTCCGACTCGAGGTGTGAGAGACAGCGAGAGGCCCGAATGCATCGCGCCGGTCGAACAGCCGTCAGCCGCATCGCACGAGGCTAGGTATGCGACGGTTTCCTCGCTGGTTGCGGTTACCTGTTTGCCGTTGTCCGTCACGAGGTTGAACGACTTCAGAACTTTTCCGTCCCGCGAAAGAGTCACCTGGTAAAAAACCTGCGAGGTCGCGGAGGGTATCCGGCCGGGCTGGTCGCTCGTGATTGCAAGGGATGGTTCGCGCACGTCGTGGGTTGCCGCGCTTTGCGGGTCGGTGGGCAGTGAGTTTTCCACAGCGAGTGCGCTGGTGGCAAAAACGGCTAACACGATAGCGAGGGCCTTTTTCATTCGATTTATCCGCCGTGGACGATAGCAAAGGGTTGGCTGGACGGTTCGTTGCCAGCAATAGCAAAGGTTTCCAAGCTTCTAAGCCTTGGCACGCGAGAGCTCGGTCACATTGGATTCCGCGCGCTCTGGCGCTGCCGCAGTTGTGGCAGCGCTGGCCAGATCGGCATTCGCGCTCTCGTTAGTTCCGGGTTCCACCGTCAGCATGCGCGCCACGCGCTTGAGCGTGCCGTTAAGCGCTGCACGGGGTCCGAGACGGATCGTGCCGCAATACATGATGTCGCCCGAGACGTGTCCGTTGATTTCGAGTGTCCCGCGGGCATGAACGTTGCCGTCGACGCGGCCGTCGATGCGCACGTGGTCGCCCTGGACGTTGCCCTTGATCAGGCCGCCTTCGCCGACGTGCAACAGGCCTTGCGTGGAAATGAGGCCACCGTCGAGCAGGCCGAAATAGCTGATGCCGTGATCAACGATCATGTCGCCGCTGATCGTGCAGCCGGCGGATACAAGGGTGATAGAAAGTTCGTTTTTCATGTCAGGGCTTCCTAAAACATCTTCACTTCGGCAGACCCGGCACGGGTATCGGCCGACGGTCTGGCATCGGTATTGGACTCGGCGTTCTGCTCCGCGCGAGGACGCGAAATGCGGTGACGAGCGGCGTGCGCCGGTTTAACCGCCTCGGCCGGTTGCTGCGGGGTGGCCGCCGCTGGCTGCGCCGCCTGTACCGCGGGCGCGGGCACCTGTGCTGCCGCGAGCGGGGCTTGGGGTCCCGGTGCTGGCTGCGCCGCGCTCTGCGCGGGTGCGGCCGGCTTCGGAGCGGCGACAGGCTGGGCGGGCGCGACCTGCACTGGCGTCGCCAATGGCTGGGCGACGGTTGCGGTTTCGCGGCTGGCGCCCGCGCGATGGATGGGCGAGGCGGCTGCGAGTTGCGCCTCGCCCGTCAGCATGGGCGCGGTGCCTGGCGTCGCGGCCTGTGCGCTGCGCGTCGGTGCTTTCAGGGAATCACGGAACTGGTCCGCAGTCAGCCCAAGCGAGCGCGCAAAAGCGAAGTCGCTGGCGCTCAATGCGGGCGCTGCGCTGACCGGGTGGGTGGGCGTCGCATCGACCTCCCTGTAGGCCGGCACCTCCGACTTGCCTGCTGCTGCAATCAGTTCGTCGCCTTTCCTGCTGGCGACGCTAGGCGCGGGTGCTGCCGTCGATGCCGCAGATGCCGTGTAATGGCGCGCTTTCACGTCGGTGTAAAGCGACGCTGCGCCCATGCCAGCCATGCCGACCATGCCGGCGACGGCGAGCGCAATCGCGGCCAGCCGTGCGCGGGGCGCAAGAGCTGTGAAACGTCCGCCCGTAGCGCGGGCCGGTTCCGACTGCGAAAGGTCGGCGGGGCCGGGGAGTGCGGCGATCTGGCGGGGAAGGTCGATGACCATCGAATCCGGGGCAAACTGCGCGTGCAGTCGCTGGATCTCGCGAATGTCCATGAAGAAGCCTCTTCTCGTTGTGTCGATTACAGCCTGCCCGATGCCGCGCGATGTCTAGGGCGACGTCGATCAGCGGGCGTAAAGCCAGCGGGTTCAGTGGGTGTCGTCGGAGTCGGGAAGCAGGACGCCTTCGGGGGCGTACCGGTCGTTGTCGGGCATGCACAGGATGGGTATCTGCTTGATGCGTGCCGCAGCAGCGTCTAGTGCCGCCTTACGTTCGTGAGCCATGACAGATCGCGCAACGAGGGCTTCCATGGTCTTGCTGAAAAGCTGGTCGTAGATGGTGAGCAGTCGGACCAGTCGCCCCGACATTGGGTGCTTGATTTCGAGCGTCACCCGCTCCGGCTCCAGACCGGTGCTGCGGCCGTGCAGGCGGTTCGCCCAGGCCAGCGCCTTGCGGAAGAACTCTTCGGCCGTACGGAATTCCGCTTCGAGTGCGAGCAGCTTGCCGCTGCGGGCGACTGTCATCTTCGCTGCGCAGAAGTTGTAGTCGGAGCGGACGAACGTGCGGGCAAAGTCAGAGTAATAGAACAACTCGGTTTTTGCGAGCGTCTCGGGATGAATGCGCGCCAAGCGGTCATCGCTGGTGAGTCGTTTGATGGGACGCAGTCCGCCCGCGACCGGTTCGGTCGCACTAGAAGGGGAAATCAGCCGTGCTGGGTCAGCCGCATCGGGCTTTTCCGTGTCGAAGCCAGACATAACATGTTCTCGGTGTATGTGTTCTCTCTCACATAAATTCTCACTGAACACCGCTCAGTCAAGCGGGCAAAAGCTATATCAATTTCGCGAGCTTTCAGACGCCCACACCTGTCATTTGCCCGGATACTTCAATCCATTCCCCGCGTCTCTGACGCATCGACCTCGACTCCAAGCCCGGAGTCCATCTTCTTTCTCCAAGTCGTGCTTTTGCGCATGCTCCGACCGGATAGCTACCGGTGTGGATATTTCTTGTGCCGAATCTGCCCGCTACAGATTCCCCTATTTCAGCTGTGATACTCGTACCTTGGCCTGCATTCATTTGCGCCGGTACATCGTTCGAACCCAGGTTTTCGGGTGTTCTCTCTCCAGAGCCTGATCTGGGTAGAACGATCGAAGTTGGCTGATCCGTGATTCCTGCGGCGGAATGTATTTTCCGAAAATGGGCTGTTGCGCAGCGTGACCATGCTGCGCGAGGACGACTTTACGTCCTCTGACAGAGCGCGCCGGTTTGCCGGTGCCGCTCCCTGCACGCCACGTCCCCAGAAGGGACGTGGCGCGTAGGTCACATCTATCCTGATTTCACGAAGCTCGCTCCCTGACCGGAGCGGGCCTTTTTTTCGTCCATCGGTTCCCCGATGGACTTTTCTCAACTGGAGGTGTTTATGTTGTTGCCCGACCGCCTCGACGATCGCATTGCCGAGGCTATCAAGCATCAGATCGACAACGAGCGAGCCGCTTCAGACACGTCGTCCGACGCCTGGCGCAGTCGCTGTGAGGTTGCACGGGTTGCGATGTTCAGCGACGCCGAGCGCTCTGTCTTTATCCACCATGTCAGCGAACGACGCGGAAACGTTGCCGCCCGGGAGATCGAATTCCAGGCCAGCACGCTCCGCACGAACGCCATCTTTTTTCTCGCAAGGAAACCTTCATGAACGCAGTCGTCCAGATGTTCGACAACGCGCCTCGCAGTCTGGTGGAGGAGCGCGCAATCCGCCCACCGATCATTGGAAAGATCAGACCCGGTATCAAGGTGCTCACGCGAAACGCGCAGGGCAACCCGGACGCGGTCAGGATGTATAACGAGATGGTGGCCGCCGGCGACTCGTACGAGACGATCGGTAAGGTCATCGAGACAAAACTCAAGCTGCGCAACGCGCTTGTTCCTCGAAACGTCGGGCACTTCACGTGCAGACGCTCGGACTTTTCCAATCCCGACACGGCCGACGAGATCCTTCGCCTTTACGGCGAGGACCGCGGCGACGGCCTGAAGCTGCACCGTTTTCCGGTCATGTTCGCCTTCGACGACTGGCTGCGCAATGTGCCCAATCAGATGGCCGCCTATACGACGACGGGACGGCAGTATTTCTCGGAGTATGGTCGCGACGGCAAGCGCTACTGCAAGACGTATGCACCGGTCGAGCGCGATGAGCGTGCGAAGCGGGTGCGGCGATCCTTCGGCGGACGCCTTGTCATCCGGCGGCAGGATGACGACATTCCCGATGGCATCTGTGATCCGCACGTGTGCCCGCAGTATCAGGAACGCAAGTGCAACCTGAGCGCAAACTTCGTGTTCGCGATCCCGGACGTCAAAGGCCTCGGACTGATCGAGCTTCCAACAAATTCGATTTATGTCCTGCAGAAAGCGTATTCGGCCATGCAGACGGTCTCGCTCGCGCGAGGCAGGCTGACTGGCACGCGCTTCTGGCTATCGAAGAAGGAGTTCGACATCACGCGGATCGACGACAACGGACAGGCAGTGCGTCAGAAGCAGATGCTGACGGTGCTCGATGCTGACATCGATCTTGGGGCGCTACTGGATGCAGGCGACGAGCCACAACCGGCGCTTGATGCGGCGAATCGTGCAGTGGCCTTGATCGAAGCAGCAGGCAACGTCGAAGTTTTGACGCAGTCGTTCGAAGAGTCTGAGGCCGGCGAACCGGCAACAGACGGGTCAATGCAAGGGGACGCTAATCGCACCGGTGGTGCGGACGGCGATGACGGCGGATTGACCGGGCAACCGGAGCCGGAGGAAACCCTTGAAGACAAGCGGCACCGCATGTCTGACCTGCTTAACCGGCTCGGTATCAGCCAGCCGGATCGTCAGCAGTCTTTTCGCAAATACGCGCATGTCACGTACGGGCGCGGCTGGGCGGAAAGGCCGGCAGACGTCGATCAGATGAATGCACGCCTCGCGGCAGCGCTCGATGATCCCGTCGTGTTTGACGATGAAATGAAACAGGCGAATAGCTTCGTCTGAACCTGATCGGCCCCCTCTTCAAGGGGGGGCGGTCACCCCTAGTCATCACCCTCTTTCTGGCGCCCGAGAGCTTTTCAGCAAGCGAACTTGCTAAAGCGTTTTCGACCGCGCACCCCTGCGCATCGAATTCTTCCGCCATCACGGCGGATCATTTCCCTGTCTTGATGGAGTATCAGCTTCATGTCGAACGATCTGGGCACCCTCACGGGTCTGCAGCAGATGCGTTGCGGCGGTTGTGGTGGTGACCTGTTCAAGGTCTTCACTGCGGATCGGACGCAGCGGATCGTTGTCCAATGTCAGCAGTGCATGAGCACGTCGTTCATCGAACCCGAACCTGCGAAGCTGCAGATCAATTGGGGAGAGGGCGACGGCTGCATGACAGTCTTCTAGGAGCTTCAACCATGCGCAAGATCGCAAACTTCACGCTGTTTTTTGGTGAGCAGGACGCGCTGAGTAACTGGCATCGCTGCCAGTTCGCTTATCACGGCGTGAATTTCACGTCCGTTGAACAGTTCATGATGTTCTCCAAGGCCAAGCTTTTCGGCGACGAGGCAGCGGCGGAAGCGATCCTCGCGGCACGACACCCGAAAGATCAGAAGGCGATCGGACGGGGCGTCAAAGGTTTTGACCTTGCAGCGTGGGAAGCGAAGCGCGAGTCGATCGTCTATGTCGGATGCCGGGAGAAGTTTGCCCAGAATCCGGGATTGCGTTCGCTGCTACTGGCGACCGCGCCGACCGAGCTTGTCGAAGCCAGTCCCTACGACCGCATCTGGGGAGTAGGACTTGGCGAGCGCGACCCGCTGATTCTCGACAAGGCAAACTGGCGGGGCACGAACCTGCTTGGCGTCACGCTGATGAAGGTGCGCGACACGCTGTCCCGATAACCATTTTTCGAACGCGCCGCACGGCGCGAAATCCATTGAGGCTGCCTGCGGGCGGCCTTTTTCTTTTTCAGGAGGCGACGTGAAAATCGCTCACATGTCTGACCTGCATTACTCGCCGGAAAACCGAGATGAGGCGGACCGGTGCTTTTCCTTCGCGGTGCAGGACGCAATGAACCGGTGCATGGATGTCGCTGTCATTTCGGGCGACTCGACTGATCATCGACTCGATGCCCACGCGCCCGCCCTGAACCGGCTGGCGTGGAACATCAACCATTTGAGCCTGTCGATGCCGGTCCTGATGCTGCAAGGCACGTTCTCGCATGAACCACCGGGAACGCTTCGCAACTTTGCGTTGATGGGAACGAATCACCCGGTTTTCATTGCCGAGCGCGTGCAGCAGGTTAGCCTTCTCGAAGGAAAGTTCTTCGGTTCGGCGGGGCCCGTGTTCGACGATGAGGAGCTGCACAGCGTGCTAACTCTCGGCGCCGATGTCGTTTTCACCTGTCTGCCCTCGATCAACAAGGGGCAACTGGCGGCGGCGGTCGGCGCGAAGAATGCCGCGACAGGGCTCGAAGCAGTGCTGGGCGACTATCTGGCAGCTGCCGGGCGCATCAATGCCCAGCTTCGGGCGGCCGGCATTCGGACGGCCGGCGTGTCGCACGGCACGGTCAACGGGTGTACGACCGAGCATGGCGTCACGATGGCGGGCTTTGATCACGAGTTCTCCCTCGGTGCGTTGTTCGAGGCCGAATGCGATGCGTTCATGCTCGGCCATATCCACAAGTCGCAGCAGTGGGAACGCGGCGGCCGGGTGGTGGCTTACGCGGGGTCGCCTGGACGTTTTCACTACGGCGAGGAAGGCGACAAGGGCTACCTGGCGTGGGACGTCGAGGCGGGCAGCGCGAGAGCGTTGCTTGTTCCGACGCCGGCGCGCGAGACGGTCTGTGTTGACTTCGACGGCCCTCCGGACATGGAGCGACTCGCGGCCATTGCCGCGGACGCGGGCGACAAGTTCGTCCGTGTTCGTTGGCAGATAGACGAAGAGCATCGTCAATCCGTGGATCGGGAAGCGATTGAAGCGCTGTTTGTAGGCGCTTCGGCTCTGAAGCTGGAGCCGCGCATCTCGCCTGTGACTCGCTCGCGATCGCAGGGCATCAGTATCGAGCCGAGCGTCGATCGAAAGATCGAGCGGTGGGCCGAGCATGCGAACGTGGATGCCGCGCCCATTGTCGAGCGTTTCCGGCTGCTTGAGTCGGGCTATCCGGAAGCGATTGCTGCCGCGGTGCTGGCCGATCTCACGGATGGCGAAGCTGGTGGTGCTCTGGCGGAACCGATGCCTGAGCCAGCTGTTTCGTCACTCGAACCACTTACGGCCGTGCTTGCCGAGCGTGAAAGCGATACGGTGCCTGATGCGACGGTCGAGGTCTTGCCCGTCGCACAGAAGTCGTGGCTCGAAGACGATCTGTTTGCAGCGTAGTTTGCTGCCCGAACGCGGGGGAGGCCGGTACGGCTCTCCCCGCAGTGGAACAGTAGCCCTGTTTCCGATAGCTCCTGAGCTATCGAAACGAGGTTTCACCGCGTCTCACGACGCATCGATGTAGTCGTTGCTTCACCTTTCTCAGCAGTTCATTTCCTTTACCCTGGCGGGGAGCGATCCCTACCGGGAGCACTCCGCCTGTCAATTACGGAGTGCAATCATGTTTGGTCTTTATCCTGCAGGTGCAGAGTGGGTTCGCGTGTTCGTAATGGACGATCAGGACGCACGCGACCTGCAGAAGTCACTCGCTGACCACGCTGGCTTTACGCCTGCGATTCTTCATCAACCCTTCGGTAAGGACCGTGGGGCAGTGCTGGCGCAATCCGGCCCGATGCTTGTTCTGCGTGCAACGACGCCTGGTGCGAATCAGGTAGTCGTCACCCCTGCCGTCGAAATGCAGCACCTGCTCTGGTCGTATAAAACGGGCATGGCGACGCAGTGGTCCCCGATGGAAATTCGCACCCTGACCGGCTACGCCGGATGGGACGAGTTGCTCACGAATGCCCGGCGGGAGTTTGCCCGGGCCTGCGAGAGAGTCGAGGCTGCGATCGCGGGCACGCTTGGAGCGCCTGTAGCTGTCGTAGGAAGAGTCGATCCCATGATCGAGCCGTTTCCCGACGATGACGACGTCGCTTTCTATTCGCGAATGGCGGCGATGTCCGAAGCGATGGAGGTGCCGCCATGCGTCCTCTGAAACTGACGCTCGAAGGCTTCTACGGCGTTCGTGACGGCATGAAGCGCGAGAGCATCACGCTCGATCTGGAGACGCTGCCGGAAGGCCTGATCGCGCTTGTCGGCCCTAACGGGGCGGGCAAGACAACGATCATGGACAACCTGCATCCATATCCGATCATGCCGTCACACGCTTCGATGCTATCGGTTGATGCCTTTTCGTACTGGGACCATATCTGTGGGACCAGTGCGCTGAAAGAGCTCGAGTGGGAGCACGACGGTATCCGGTACCGCTCGACGTTTTCCTTCAGAAAGCCCGGCAAGACGGGCAAGGCGGAGTACTACCTTGCGTGGCGCGGCTCGGATGGCGCGTGGCATCCCGTCACGTTGCCAGATGGCACGGTGTCCGACGGCAAGGCGGCGACGTATAACCGCTGTGTCGAAGCCATCAACGGCTCGCTTCAAAGCTTCTTTACCAGCGTCTTTTCTGCTCAGGACCGGCGGCCGCTCGCGTCGTATGGTGCTGGAGAGATCAAGGCGCTGCTCGCGGAGATGCTCGGCATTGAAAGCCTCAAAGCGCTGTCGGTGAAAGCCGGCGACGTGGCGAAGATTCTTGGCCGTGCGCTCGACGAAATCCAGACGGATCTGACGGCACTAGCAGGAAAGCGGCAGCGCAAAGCTGACGTTGAGCGCTCAGTGCAGGCACAAGGCGAGCTCCTGCGCGCCACACGTGCACAACGCGATCTGAAGCTTGAGGAGGCTGGGAAGCTGACTCAGGAGCGTGCGACGCTGGCAGCGAAGGCAGGCGAATCGGCAACCGCCGAAGCGCGACTGCGCGAACTGTCGGTGCGCGCGCACGAACTGGTCAAGGGCGTGCAGGCGCTGGATGGTGACGAACGGGCAGCATCCGTTCGGACCCAGCAGCGCGTGAATGCCCTGAAGCAGACGCTGGCGACTCATCAGGCGACGCTTGCCCGCAAGGAAGCGATTCTGGGAGCGGCGGCGAAGCGCGATGAAGCGCAACTGCTGATCGGTCGCGAGGAGGCGAAGCTCGAACCTCTGCAGCGTGCGATCGCGGATCTTGAGGCTAAGCAGGTCACTCATGCCACGCTCCAGACCGCGCTTTCGGGCCTCATGACACAGGGTCAGACGAAAGCCGCCCACTTCGAGACGTTGACGAAGCAGGCGGCAGTCGTCGACCAGGTGCCGTGCGTGGGGCAAGCCATGCATGCCACGTGTCCGCTGCTCAGTCAGGCACTTCAGGCGAGATCGCAGGCAGAAGAGCAACGGGTGTCGGTGGCCGAACTTCGCGCGCAGTATCGCGAAAAGAAAGCCCAGGCCGATCTGCTTGCGCCGGTCGTCGCAGAGCTTGCTGCAAAGCGCAGCGAACTTGCTACGTTGACCCGTACCCTGGGTGACGCCCGGCGTGACCTGCAGGCGGCGACAGAGCTTGCAGCGAGCAAGCCACTTCTGGATGCGGCTGCGACGGGCCTTGAGACCGCTAACGCGGAACTGAGGGACGTTGCGGAGGAAGCTGCTGTTCGATCTGCCCGATACGAGTCCGAAAAGGCACGTATGACGGCAGAGATGACCAGAATCCAGCAGGAATCGAAGCAGCTTGCAGCCGTCGACGTGACAGCCGCAATTGCCGAGATCGACCGGAACCTGGCCGCGAACCGCGAAGCTGTGGCAGCGCTCGAGGGCAGCACTGAGGGTGCGATTCGCGCCCAGACAGTGCTCCAGGCCGAAGCCGACAGACTTGCTGCTGACCTGAACGGGTTTTCTGCCACGCAACGGCGAGCCGACCGGCTCTCCGACGAAATTGCGCAGTGGAAGCTACTTGCGAAAGGTCTCGGCAACGACGGCGTCATTGCGTTGACGATCGACGACGCTGGCCCTGCACTGGCCGATACGGTCAACAGGTTGTTGCTCGCCTGTTACGGCACGCGGTTCACGGTTGAGATCCGCACACAGCGCGCGCTTGCAAACGGCGAGCTGCGTGAGGGTTTCGAGATCCTTGTTCATGACGCTGAAGCTGACAGCACGAAGTCCGTGGCGGTGATGTCCGGTGGCCAGAAAGTCTGGATCAACGAGTGCCTCACGCGTGGCATTGCGCTGTATCAGGCCAAGAACACCGGGCAGCCTTACCAGACGCTTTTTAGCGACGAGTCCGATGGTCCGCTCGATCCGCAGCGCAAGCTGCAGTTCATGCGGATGAAGCGGGAGGTGCTGAAGCAGGGTCGGTATGAGCGTGAGTTCTTTATCTCCCAGACGCCCGATCTGGTCAGCGAAGCAGATGCTGTGATCGACGTTGAGGCGCTCGCCGCCTGAGCACATTTTTCTTTTTAACCCTGTGGGGAACGATCCCCATAGTTATTCTCCCCAACTCGGAATACATAGTTCAGGGCAAAAGAGGCAAACTTGACACCGGTACCCCTCTCTGAGGGGTATTTTTTTGGCGTGATTAGGTTAAAGCTATACCTTAATGCTGCATCGCGTGTAGAAGTCAGGTGCTCCAATGGAATGCCGCGCTACCACCCGCGCCCAGATAAATCTTCCTCGCGGTCCTCGCTCAGTGCGCTTCACTGGCGCCTATTCATGTCCCAGCCCTAATGGGCTTTCCTTGCCGTCATTCGTCGTCTGGCCGGCATCAAACAGGAGAAGCACAGTCGCTTGAGTGCATTGCACCGCCCGCATTCGTCATGTATAACGTCGCCCTCCCAGTCCTCACCTCTTCATCGATTGGAGCATCGCGATGTCTCTCGACTATTGCCAAGCGCGTCTGGAAACACACCGGTACGTTTGGGTCGGCAAGCTTGGCGACGCTACACCCGTGACCGGCGTCAACGCAGAAGCCGTGTCGTGCTTCTGCCTAGTGCACCGAGGCAAGGCGCTGGTTGTGGTGAACGATACTCATCAGATCACTGAAGAAGGGTGCGAATGGACATGTGAGTCGCTTGGCGATTACGTACAGCCGCGAGCACGCTATAGCTAATGGGGCGATCTGCACCAGTTAACGGTTTTTCTGGTCAGTCTGACCAGAAAGACCCGTGATTAAAGGTCACTCGTGTTTGTAACAGTCAAAGCTCGCGTGTACACCGACACGTCTGGCGTCTATACGCAACTTCCTGTGCTGCTGACACCTGCTGGCGCGCTGGAGCCGCTACTTGATTACTGTCTCTTTCGCAGCCATGACCGCAGCCTGACATGGATGGCAAAGGTGACCCGCGCTGTGCGGATGTTCCTCGAATACCTGCACACTAACCCCGTTGAGGTTGACTCTTACCGGCTGTTCCAAAACTTCGCCCAACGGTTATATACCGGGACCTTTGACCGCGCTTCGGGCCTCGATCCATGCGGCCTATGCTGGCACCCGAGATCACCGCAGGATGCCTCGCACATCATCACCTTCCTCACCGACTTCTTCGACTGGCTGGGCGAAATGCGTCCCGAAGCGGCCAACGTGAATCCCCGCTACTCGGGCGGCTCTTTCGACAGACGGACCGACGAGGCTGCTTACCAGTACAGACGCAGCAAGGCTTTCCTTGGGCACACCTGGGCGGCGAACGTATCCCCCGCCGAGATCGGGCACCGTGTGCGAGGTCGACGCCTGCCCAAGGTCGAAAAGGGCGAACCGCCGGCATTCCCGGAAGAGCGCTTCGAGGAACTCTTGGTGAAGGGATTCTGCGCGGCGGGACGTCAAGACTATCGGGGCATGCTCATCACATTGTTGCTGCACGGTGCGGGCTTCCGCGAATCCGAGCCCTTCCACCTCTACATCCCTGACGTGTTCCCTGACCCAGCCAACCCGCGCCAGGCGAAGGTCCTCATCCACCACCCGAGCCACGGCAGAGCACCTCCCGAATGGCGCGATGAGCGCGGACGGGCGCGACAAGGTAACCGAGCGGGATACCTCGCCCACCAGTTCGCCCTCGCACCGCGCACTGATCTGATGGACCGTCGTCATGCTGGGTGGAAGGGTGGCACACACGATGGTCCCTACTACAAGCAGGCGTACTGGTTCCTGCCGGAGTATGGCGAGTGGTTCCTGCACCTCTGGCACCGCTACCTCGAACAGGTCGCATGTATCGAGCGCGACCACCCCTTCGCCTTTATCAACCTGAACCGCGAGCCCGTCGGCGCCATGTACACGCTCACTCAGTACAACAAGGCGCACGCCGCTGCCTGCGAGCGTATCGGGCTCACCGTAAGCAAGGCGCTGGGCACGACGCCGCACGGCCACCGCCATTCCTATGGTCGGCGACTGCGCAACGCCGGCGTCGACAAGGCGCTCATCCGCCGCTTCATGCATCACGCCTCGCTGGAAAGCCAGGAGGTCTATACGCAGGCGAACACCCGCGAGGCACAGGCGGTGCTCGAAGCGGCCGGGCAATGGCTTCGGGGCATGCACCGGGGTACTCAGTCGGTGTCCGGCCTTTTGGTGCCCGGCATCGAGTTCAAAAACTAAGGAACCTCATGCCCGACAAAAAGAAAAAGACTACGTCCCAGGCCGCCACGCTGCCGGTGTCCAAGAACAAAGGCGTAACCCGAGAAACAGATACCACTCTTAGCTGGGTCGAGCGAGACTATCCGCAGCTCGCCGCATGGCGAGTCTTGGCGGTGGAGTGGCTCAAAGGCGAAACACGCGGTGTCGCTTCGAAGCTCAAAGCATTGGCTGCCTTCTTTGAGCGCTACCTTGTCCAGCAGGTGCTGCCACTCGACCCGGCAGTTTTCCTGGCGCGCACCGCTGTCCTGCCCGACTTTTATCGAACGGCCTGCCCTGACTCGGAACAGGGCATCAAGTACAGCAACGCCATCAACGCATTCCTGCACTTCGTGCTGCTGCGCGAGTTCAGCGCCTTCGACGATGACGGCCAACCGATGGTCACTCCGGCCTTTCACAACCCGGTGCCCAGGATGTCCAAGAGCGGTCTGCCCCAGCGCGACGAAAGCGTGCATTCGCCGCTGCCTTACGGCTACATCGACGAACTGAGGCAGATGCTCGCGGCCGGCCCGCACTTCCGCGACTGGCATTGGGCGCAGAGTGCACTCGGTGCTGAAATCAGTAAAGGCTGGCGCGTCGCGCCCGGCTGGTTCGAAGTGGCCGAGGATCAGATTGACCGGAACGACCCGGACTGTGTGTGGCGGGTCCGGAAGGTGACCCACAATCATCGCGGTGGGCAGGTGCTGGAGATGTGGAGCCCAGTGCGCTGGGTGGCCCTGCTCGTGAAACTCATTCTGCCGCTGCGCACCTTCCAGGTCCGCATGCTCGACTCGGGCGAAGCAGATACCTGGCGCTACGTGGCGGGGAACTGGACGCTAAATTCGAGCCGGCTCGCGCAGGGCAGTGAACGGAGACCGCTGCAACAGGGAGTGTTCCGCCGTAGCGACCCGCTCGCCAATGGCGAGGCCGACTCGACCGTCCTCCATATCAACACCAACAAAACCGCCGACATCGCTAGGTCCGGTCCCGAGAAGGGCTACTTATTGCCGTGGTCTTTTGGCGGGCCTGTGCATCAGGACGTCTTCTATTGGCTGGCGAAACTGTGTAACTGGCAGGAGAAGTACAACCCCGTCTCGCGGCGCACGACTTGGGCAGAACTGGATGGTCGACACATCAACGCGAAGAGCGAGGTACAACTAGCCAGCTACCCGGACACCTGCTTCCTGTTCAGGACCCGAGAGGCCGCTGAGGGCGAGCACCATCTGCCTATCCGAGACAGGGGCCTGAATCGCTGCTGGTTCCGCCTGCTGGAAGCACTGGAGGTACGGCTGGCTGACCGGGGCGAAATGCATCGCAACGGTACGCCAATTCGTTTTCTTCCGCCGTCGGAAGAACAGAACAAGGGACGGACAACTCTCTTTCCCCTGCACAGCCTGCGTGTTTCCCTTATCACCGCGCTGGCCCTAGAGGGGCAGGTACCATTTCCGGTGCTTCAAAAGCTCGTCGGACACGGCCGCCTGTTGATGACTCTTTACTACACGAAACCCGGCGCGACCCACATCCGCGACGCGCTCCGTGACGCAGCGGAGCGACTGGAGGCAAACAAGGAGGCTAGCATTCAAAACTTCCTGCTCGACACCGAGCACGACGAACTCCTGCAAAAGGCGATCTGCAACAGCGTGCCTAGCCTCGCCGCCGCGATCCCGCAGCATCCGGCCGCGCGCAACGCGGTGGGCTGGATGCCGATGCACCACGGCCTGTGTCTCGTCGGCGGCAACACCAGCGAGGTAGAGGACAACGGCTCGGTGGGCGGCTGCTACGACGGTGGGCCGATGATTGCCAAGGGCTCTTCGTCAGCGAATCCCAAGTACGGGCCCGTGCCGGGCGGCAGCCGGAACTGCGTGCGCTGTCGCTGGTTCGTGACGGAGCCGTATTATCTGCCGGCACTGGCCGCCCACTTCAACACGCTCGCCTATCACTTCGATGAGGCGCGAAACGACTGTCTCACTCGTGAAAACGAGCTGCGGGACCTGAAGCAACAGAGAGCCGATGCGGAAGACGCGGGCCAACCGTTCGCTCGGATGGAAGCCTACCGGCAGGCCGAGCGGGTGTGGGAGAGCACGATGAAGCGCTTCAGCGACCTCGCCGAAGACCTCGTAGCCTGCTGGCGTCTCCTCGAACGCTGCAAGGTGGCACTCGATGCGCTGCAGGGCGACGGTACCCAGTTGGTGGCCGCCGGCACGATGGGCGACGTGCATGTCGCCTTCGAGGAAACGGAGTCGGAATTGCTCCAGCTCGCGGGCGTGTGCGAAAACGTCGAGGTTTACCCCGACCTCGAACCCGGCAAGGCTGTATTCCGCCGCAGTCAGTTGCTCGACGCGGCGCTCTACCGCGACGTCCGGCCGCCAGTGTTCATGCTGCTGAGCGAAGACGAGCAGCTTCGTATCGGCAACGCCTTCATGCGTCGCCTTGCCCAGCAGATGAACCCGGCGAATCACGGGGTGGGCAAACGGGAAGTGATTCGCCTGATGGATGCAGGCTTGAAACTCAGCCAGTACTTCGACATTGACCTCGCCTTGCTGCTACCCACGACAAATCGCGTCCAAGCGTTCCCTGTTCGTCACCAGGCCCTCACGGGAGATGAAGCATGAATGGCACAACGGACATCCACCCCGAGGCGGTCTTGGAGTCGCTGCTCGCGAAGGGCGGGCGCTCGAACAGGCGCGCGAACTTGGCGAATATGCACGAGGTTTGCCGCAAGCAGTATGAAGCCGGCTCGCGCGACTTCTCCCTGCCCGCCATTGGTCGCCAGGCCGAAGCCGAAAGCATCATGAAGGGCCGCGCGCTCTACAACGCACAGTCCGCCGACTACAGGACGCTCATCGAAGCGTGGGCGGCCTATGCCGGGCCGCCTGCGCCCAAGCCGTCGAAGACGCTGGCGAGCCACGAATACTTGATGCGCATCGAGGACCCGGCCATCCGCTCCATCATGCAGGCCATCATCGCGGAGCGCGACAAGCTCAGAGCGCAACTTAACGTACTGAAGGCAAACTCGCAGGTGACTGTGGATCGCCGTCCACTTGGCGCAACCGTCGCAGGTGCGCCCGGCTTGCCGCCGGTTACCGTGCTCGCACCGGCCGCCCAACTCACGCCGTCAGAGCGCGAAGCATTGCAAAAAGCCGTGTCGGCCGACTATCTCGAACGGTGCGGCTTGCGGGAAGGCAGTCACGGCGAAATTCTCAACGAGCGCGGCCGGACGTTGTTCGAGGTGGGATTCGCTCGTGCGATTCGGAGGATACTGGGCGATTGAACTTGTCGAAAGAAAGCTCCGCGCGGGGTATGCGCGGCTACCGAATAATAAGTTAGCCAGCGCCTATTCGGCTATGTATCTTAGCTGTCGGATTCGACAGGGAAGCATCGTCGCAAGCCGGCCAACTTCGGCCGTTCGCCTGCACTTTCGCTCGGACGTTCGAGCGTCGGCTCAACTCCGATATGAGACGATCGCCGATTGACCACGCAAGCTGGCCTTACGCGCCAGAACTTGCGGGCCAAAAAAAGCAATGTTGACGACTGGTACAAGATCTAGCCACCAGCCCGCAGCATCCACGGGCAGAGTTCGCGCTAGCCCTAGTCATCGCGCAGCGCGTTCCCTTGTCCGCGGAGCTGTCAAAATTTCACGCGAAACCCGGCCCGAACGAGAGCAGCGTGGTTTCCCGCTGCGGCGGTCAAACTCGCAATGCTTGCGACGGCTTGCTGCCCTGTCGAGTCGATGCCAGATGCTTTTTGGTAAATGCCGAGCAGGTAGACATCCGTGCGCTTTGACAGGGAGTAATCTGCGCCAAGCGTGAACTGATGGTACTTCACGCCAGCGTTGTGGACCGTTGCGTTTGTACTCGATGCCCCGGTTCCTTTGGTGTAATCATACGCAGCGCCAACCAGCAGCGCCGGTGTTACCTGATAGGTTGCGTTGACTTCTGCATTATTGAATGTCGCGTTGCCGGTATAGTGCTCTGGATTGGTTGCCACCACGGCACTATCACCAAGATGGTCGAAGCGGATATTCGAGTAGGTTGCGCCCAGCGTTGCGGCGCCTATCTTGTAGAGACCGCCTGCGGCTATAACCTGATAGGTGCGGGCCGAAGCATATCCGGACAATACCGGATTCGTTGTGGCAGAGATGTTGTTCGCCGTGGCCGAGCCGTTCGGATTATCTCCGAAAAAAGAGACGTTCGGGTTTCGCACGTTCAGATACGCTACACCAACAGAGGCAGCGGCCAACTGCAAACTTGCTCCGGCGGAATAGACCTGGTTTGTCGAAATCGAACCCGGTTGCCCCCCGAAGCTGTATAAGCCACCAAAAGAGAATCCCTTGTAATTCTCGCTTGCATACTTGATGGCATTATTCGTTCGAACGGAGTTATTCAGATTGTCGAGGTCACCAGGATGAGCTGCGCGGTGACTACCATTCTTGTCAGAGATGCCGAATTGTCCGACATAGTCCACCACGCTGTCATACTGCCGCCCCGCTGTCACCGTACCGAATTTGCCAGTGGAGATGCCAACATATGCCTGACGCCCAAACATGGCCCCGCCTTGCCCAAGTTTGCCTGTATTGGCGTCGAACCCATTTTCCAGAACGAAGACCGCGCGGACACGATCCCCGAGATCTTCCGCGCCTCTCAATCCCCATCTCGACCCACTGAGACCGCTGAGCGAATCCAATTGCACAACGGATTTACCTTGATTGGGCCCTACCTTTGTATTGCTGACATATTCCAGGCCTTCATCGACAACACCATATAGAGTAATGCTGCTCTGAGCATATGCCGTCGTGCCTAGCGCGGCGTAAGCAATGGCAGCGCAGTAGCGAAAAGTTTTCATTTTTTTGTCTCCGTATATTCTGTTTGTCGGATGGGTCATTGAAATGTGCGCGCCAGCCAGCAGCGTCCAGACGCGCGCCGACCTGCCGGTCCCAGCAAGCTGTTTCCTGCGGTCGGAGAAGGACTATTTTTCTTCAGTCAACTTTGGTAGTGACCGGTTCTATGATCGTCAGCAGCAGTACGAAGCCGACAGCAGCCGCAATTGACATGGTCGTAAAGACCGCTGACCAGCTGTAATGATCCAGCAGAACGCCAGTGATAATCGGCGTGCAGGCGCCCCCAAGTTGCCCAAGCGTGTTAACCAACGCGGTTGCAAGTGGAAAGAGATTTCTATCCGTCAATCCGGACGGGTAGATGCAGAACGAGGAGTACCCGAGACTGAGCAACGCACCGGTTGCGAAAAGCAATGCAGCAAGCATTTGCTGTTGATGCGGTGCGGACTTCAGTGCGTACATCGTGATGATCGTCGCCACGCAACTGACAACCATTAGCGGCTTTCGGCGACCGCCAAGCATGCGATCTGAGATGATCCCGCCAGCCAGATTCCCGAGCACCGCCCCAATGAACGGCGCTGCGGACATCATTCCAACATCTACGATGGTTAGGCCCTGTACATTCTTGAGGTAGGTCGGAAGCCAGGTAAGAATGAAGTTGATAATCCCCGCCAGCAGGAAATAGCCGAGCGATACGCCGATGATGTTCCAGTTTGTCAACAGACGTCGGATGGTCGTTATGCGTTCAACACTTCGCGCACGGATGAGTCTGTCCAGCCGGGGGAAATGCCCCTTGCTTTCCCGCTGCGTAGCTGTCTCGGCAGGACTGTCCGACGATTCAATCAGGTCTCGCTCGCCTGGTCCTACGAAGCGGCTTTCCCGCGGGTTATTCGAAACAGTGAGCAACCAGACGAAGGGAAGGACGAGACCGGGTAGCGCGAACGCGGTAAAAATATGATGCCAGGTCCAGATCGTTATGATGAGTGCGGCGATTGGTGGAACCAGCACTGGACCGATCTTGTTTGAGGAAAGGAATAGTCCCGCAGCAGTGCCTCGTTCCCGATATGGAAACCAGTTGTTGATGGTTGTTATGCAACTGATTGCCAAAGGCGCTTCCGATAGCCCCAAGCCAATCCGCGCAAGCTTCAGTGCCGTAACTGAAGAGACGAGCCCATGCATCGCTGTGAATACCGAAGTCATGAGAAGCGCAACGGGCAAGACCGTTCGAACGCCGAATCGCTTAACGATAAATGCCGATGGAATCTGTCCGAATGCGTATGCGAAGAAGAAAAGACTCGCGAGACTACCGGCACCGGTGTTGGTCAGTCCGAAATCATGTTTGATGTAGGGTAGTGCGATACCGATGTTTGCACGATCTGCCGCCGCCACCGCGTAAACGACAACAACGAGAGTAATGACCACCCATCGAAATCGACCTATCGATGTTTTTGTTAGCGGTACCCCTGTGGAGCGGGCTAAATTTGACATGCTTGTCTCCTTGGGGCGAATCTTGTTCAGTGCCCGAGGCACCAATGATCCGCAGGCTGATCCGGGCGCGTAACGCAGACACGTTCGCGCTCTTCTTGATGCGACATATGAATTCTTGGGGCACGAACCGTGTGTCGGTTCGCGCTTCGCCGGTGCTAGATGTTATGCGGCAGCGTGAGCGTTTTTGGGAACATGCAAAGCCAGGCTTTGCGCAATTGCGGTCGCCACTGTCGATGTGTCGCTACTTCCCCCAAGATCAACCGTTCGTGGACCGGTCAGGAGAGAACTGGAGACTGCGTTGCGGATCGCAACGCATGCCATGGCACAGCGATGGTCATCATGCTTTCCCGCTAACCACTCAAGCATCATTGCGGCGGATAGGATAGCCGCGACGGGATTGGCAAGCCCCTTTCCAGCAATGTCAGGTGCGCTGCCGTGCGATGGCTGGAAAACTCCGTGGTTGTCGCCGATATCTGCCGAAGGCGCGATGCCGAGTCCGCCCACCACGCCTGCGGCAATCTCTGAGGTAATGTCACCAAAGATGTTTTCAGTAACGACGACGTCATAGCGTTCCGGATTGGTCACCATGTACATTGCACCAGCGTCGACATAAAAGCAGTCAGTCTGAATGTCTGGATATTGCTTGGCGACCTCAAGGAAGACTTTCCGAAGCAGGACATTGCTGCGTAGTGCATTGGACTTGTCAAGAAGGGTGACATGGCCACGCGTACCATAGAGACGTCGGCGGGCACGGGCCTGCTCGAATGCAACGCGAAACAGCTTTTCGCTTGTTGCGCGGGTGATCGTCATCCGGTCACTCATCTGTTCATCGCTTTCTTCCTGCGGGTCTTTCAGGCCGGCGAACATGCCCTCCGTGGTCTCACGGATAACAAGCATGTCTACGTCTGACGAGCGGATGTTGGTGGGCACACCTTCGAACAGCTTTGCCGGACGCAGGCTCGCGAACAGTCCATAGTAAGCGCGCATTTCGACCTGAGCACCCCATTCACGACCGTCTGGAGTGCGGACGTCAGGAAGTCCCATGGCGCCAAACAGAATGGCATCCGATTTGCCAATGACATCCATATCGGTGGGGGTAATAAACTTACCCGTACGCTGATAAGCTTCGGCGCCAAAATCGTAGAACGTATAGTTCAGGGCGAAGCCACACGCCTCAGCTCCTGCGCGAAGTACTTTCATTGCTGCGTCGGTTACTTCCGGTCCGATTCCGTCGCCGGGCATTACCGCGATTTCGTAGGTGTTTTTCACAATTGACCTCAGATGGTGGTGCTTTGCTGGCAAGCTCGCGCTTGCACGACTACCTTCGAAATCAAGTTTAGTGGCTTGATTTTTCTGTTCTGCGATATCTTGGAACGCGTTATTTTCCGCTTTGGAACACACATGGGCGGCATCACCGAACGGGATGCCAGTGGCGACCCGGTCGGCGCGATGCTAACGTTGCACGTTTGACATACTTACGAAGCAGACCCTCGGGCAGGGTCGCGGCCACGCATACGACAGAGACTTATGAAAAATCTCGATCTAAATTCGCTCAGACTATTCGTCGCAGTCTGCGAAGCGCAACAGATTACGAAAGCCGCGCGTAGCGAGCATATCGTGGGGTCAGCCATCAGCAAACGTCTGGCCCAACTGGAGGATGTTGTCGGAACGACGTTGCTTGTCCGGAAACGGAGCGGGATTGCGCCAACGGCAGCCGGGGCAACGCTACTTAAACATGCAAAAACAATGCTCGCCACGGCGGCGGAAATTGAGCGCGATATGGCGTCCCATACGCAGGCGATCGACGGAAACGTCAAGCTTGTTACGGCCGCAACAGCAATAGCGGAATCGCTGCCAGATGCCATCGCCAGTTTTCTGCGCGATCCTCTCCATCGTTCCGTCCGGGTTGAAATTCAAGAACGCGTAAGCCACGAGGTCGCCTCTGAAGTACGGAGCGGTGCTGCGGCGATTGGTATCTGCTGGGATGTGGTCGATCTCACGGGCCTGGAAACCAGATTTTATGCGGCCGACCAACTAGGCATCGCCGTGGCTCAAAGTCATCCCCTAGCCAACCGGTCGGAGATTCGATTCGAAGAGACACGTCCTTATGAGCATATCGGGATGCCCCCGTCGAGCGCGTTCCAGGCTGCTCTCGATCACGAAGCTTCCGCATCCGGGCAGCAAATTAATTATCGCGTCGTCGTTAGTACCTTTGACGCAGCAATTCGGGTTGCTCGATCCAACCTCGGACTCGCCGTAGCGCCGAGAGAAATCGTCGAGCAATATATTGGTCCAGGCGGCCCGTGCTTTGTTCCTCTTTCCGACGACTGGGCCCAGCGGCGTTTTGTACTGTGTTTCAAGCAACTGGCTTCGTTGTCCGTGGCTGCGCATTCGCTGCTTGATCATCTCGCGTTGTCCAAATAGCAGAACGATGCACCGAGGCAGTTTTCCGTGGTTGGGTCTGCCAGAAGGTAACGATCTGGCGGAGATAGTGAGATACGCTTGCCCGCCATAGCAATTGGACGAATGGCTGCTGTCGCCCCTGGAACCCGCCGTCAGAATCACACTGTGACGACTACCTCCTTGGGGTCGACTGCAGGCATTCAGGCGCACGCGACTCCATGTTGAAATACCTCTCGATCATACGCGGACGCTCTGCGGCGAGAATTCGCGATTGGAAGCCTTCCACGGCAAGCTGGCGGGATGACGCATGAGCCCGCAACCTACCCAGTCTGGTAGGTCCACGGGCGTTCCCTCTTCGTCTATCGCACGATGGCAGTTCGTAGAGCAAGCCGCGAAAAGCGTTGATCTGCATGATGCGTATTTTCATCAACTGCGCGAACCCCGTCATGGACTTGGGACCGCCAACGACGGCCGTGCTCGCCCAGACGCCACGCTCGACAGGGGCCGCTGGCCCGGGCAACCAGCGGCGTGAGGAAGTCATCGGTCAAGCTTGATGGCGGCCTGGACGAGACTTATGAGCATGGCAGCCACACACTGACATGCGCAGGCGGGCACGACGTCTCTGCAGACTGCACCACACGCCCCGCCCGCTCAACCGTGCCTGCGTATCTGCACTTGCACTTTGCCGTCGCGAATCGGCATCACATCCGGACTGTCCTCGCCCACTTCGTTCGCAATCATGTCGTTGAGTTTGCTGTTCATCGCGAGGAGCAGCTCCCCGTTGCGCGTGCGATCCGTGGCGAGATTGCGCAGTCCCAACAATGTCGGCGCGATGTCGATATGTGAAGTCAGCGCGTTGCATTGTTTGCCGCCGGGATAGGCTGGGTGGCGGATCACCAGCGGCACATGGTTTTGCGGCTGATACGCGGTCGCGCCCTTGCCCACCAGTTGATGGGCACCGACGTGGTCCCCGTGATCCGCGGTCATCACGACGATCGTGCGTTCGTCGAGTCCCAATGTTTGCAAGGTCTGCAACAGCCGCACGACATGGGTATCGCAGTCGCGAATACAGTTGAAGTAGTTGTTCTGGTACGTGCGGATGCGCTCGTCGGTGAACGGGTAGGCGCCGACGAGATTCGCGTGCGCCGCGTTGAACATGCCGTGCGCAGGCGGCCTGCCAGGTTCGTCGTAAGGTTGATGGCGCGAGGCCGCGAGCGGCGTACGATCCCACGTCTGCTGATAGAGCGCGTCTTCCGGCGGCCGCGCATTGCCGAGCATCGGCTTGTTACTGTCTTGCAGGTCCGAGCCGGGCGGATCGGTGTTGACGAACATCGCGTCGTGCGGATTGACGAGATTGACCGCGAGAAACGCAGGCTGACCGGCCGTTATAGCTTGGCAGCCGCCGTTGACAAGTCATGGGATCGGCGGTCCGCTTGGGGTCGGAAATACGCACTGGCGACTGGTCGCTTCCGGGCAGCGGAATGTCACTGGCCGCTTTCGCGCGATGGATTTGAAGAGCGGACTGACGCGGCCCAACGGAGACCTAGGCAGCGTCTGCCTTTGGACGGCAACCCAGATTGCCGTAGCATGCCAACAATCTCGTCGAGAACGGTTCGGAGCCGGCCACTCCTTGCTCTGACCAACGACGAAGCCCAGCGGCGCGGTCTAATCTCAGCCTTCGAGTTAAAGCCCTTGTCGCGCGGACAGCCTGTGGCCTTCAGCCTTTTTCTGGCTCGCCGCGACTGCGTATTCCAGGTCCTGCCGGGCATTTGCGTCTCCGAGCTTCGAGCGGATATCGTAGCGTAGCTCCAGAAATTCGCTCCTGAAGTGTTCGCCCTTAAGCAGTGCCAGTGCCGCGTCGATCCGCACGAGTGCCCCGGCAGGATCGCCAAGTGCGAGTCGCGTGCGTGCCAGCAGGCGTTCGACCCATGCCGTTGACTCCTTCTCCACTAAGCCCAACAGCACCGTCTCGGCCTCAGCCGCCCGGACCATGTCTATCAGAAGTTCAGCGCGCCGCTGGGCGTGGAAGTCGGTCGGCTTGACCATAGCGTCGTAGAAACGAAGCGCTTCGGCCCGCAGGGCCACGGCGTCCACGCTCGGGATCCTCGCAGCCTCGGCGAAGATTTCTGCCCAAGCGAAGCGGTCGGCGTCGGTGCCGAGACCTTCGAGCACCGGCACCGGGATCTGGCGAAAGATGTCCATGAAGAGGTCGGGCATTTCGGTGGAGATGAACCGGCCCAGCGGGGCGAAAGCCCGCGGGCCTTGGCCAACGCCTTGGTTCGAGGCCTCGACGATGGTGGTTTTGATCGCCTCAGCGTTGCGGGCGATGATGTCGTTGCGCCAGTGGCCTTCGCCGGCAGGCAGGCGTTCGATGAGGCCCAGGATCACCGAATAGGTCACGTCCTCGCCCGCGCCCCATCGCGCGAAAACCGCGTTGACCAGCGCGATGGTCTCGGCTGTCTTCTTTGGATCGGACCTATAGATCGTAACTAGCTGCAGCCGCGCCTCGTCCATGGGAAAGGGCCCTGCCAAGACAGCCTCGAACCGCTCGGCCGCTTCTGCCGGGCGGTTCAGGCGCTTGAGCGCCTTCGCTTCGTGATGCTGGATTTGGGCCAATTCGCGCGACGTTAGGTCCGGCAAGGCGGCCAGGGCGGCGAAGACCGGCATCCGCTCTTCCAAGCGCTTACGCGCCACGCGATCGCCCTCACGCTTGTCGACCAGGAAGAGCTGTTCCACCGCTTCGATGGTGGTAATTACCGCGAGGGGACCACGCGGACCATGGCGCAAGCATGCCGCCTCGGTCACGGGGTTGCCGACGAGGTCGGGGCGTACCTCGTCCGGCTCCCATACCTCTAGCAGGGCGTAGAGGCACGGACCCTCGTCGAGGCCGGCGGCTACCAAGGCCTCGAGCTTGGGCATCATGGCGCGCACGAGGGTCCACAGGCGCAGGCCCGGTTCGTTAGCGACCTCAACGATGAAGGCCTGAAGCGCCTGGTCGAGCTTCGCTGATCGGGCCGCGTCGCACCAGTCGAGGCTCTTGAGAGCGGCGAACACTACGTCGTGCAGACGCACCAGTCCGCCGCGATCGACACTCGTCAGACCATAGGCGTTTAAGTTCCGCACGCCGACCCGCGCGACCTCGTGGGTGAGAAAAGCCGTGTCGACGGCCGGCAGTTCGGCCCACAGAAACACGGACAACTCCTGCCGAAGCTGGTTCTTCAAGCGGTCGAGCAGCCTGTCGACCAGGCGTATGCCGTCCTCGTCCAAGAGCTTACCAACCGCACGGCAATCGTCAGCCAGATCGTCCCAGGTTACGCCCGACCGGGCAGCGGCCCGCAGCAGGCTCAGGCATAGGGGGTAGCCGTTGACGCTCGCCCAGATCGTCTCGAACACCGCCGGCGGGCAGGGCGGTCCGGACGCGTCCAATATCGCCCGTGCTTCGTCCCGCGTTAGCAACGGCGGCTCGTAGGCCCCGTGTCGAGCCAGACGGCGGGTCAGGATCACGTGCGAACCCTTGCCGCAGTACTTGGTCAGGGCCTCGACGGAGATATCCTGGTGCGCGTCGTCGATGACTAGCAGGCAGCCACCAGCTTCGAGCAGGCTGGCGATGTTGCGGGGGTCGCCGGCCCGCACCAACGGAAAGGCCCGCAGGCTCTCGGCCCGCTTGATCTTGTCGCCGTCGAGCCAGAGGCGGATCTGGTAGGTACCGCGATGTGCGTCTGCGTAAGCCATCGCCGCGACCGACTTGCCCAGGCCGCCCATGCCGGCGATCGTCAGTACGGGTTGCACGGCCAGGCGGGCCACGATCTCGACGTCCACATTCGGCCGCGCCAGAGTGTCGGAAGGCAAGGAGGGCACCAGCGCCGCCGCCACTTCCTCGTCGACAATGCGGTGGAGATCGGACAAATAGGGCGTCAGCCGCCCGACTATCTGCTCGTTGAGCAGCAGATGATCGACGATTTCGGTCGCGATCTCCTCACTGCCGAATAAAGAGAGAGCCTTGCCAGCCATCTGCGGCCAATCGCGGATTCGCGCCTTGAAGTCGGCGACCTTCTGGGGGCGAGCGCGCTCGCCAGCCACCAAGTAGATCTGTTTGGCCGCCGGCCGGTCCTCCAGAACTTTCAGCAGATCCCTCTCGGCCTTTGCCATGGACCCGTCGAAATACCCGCGGCGATCCGAATATTCGACCGCCTCCTGGCCATCGTCGCTCTCGCTGTCGACGACGCCAGCAACGGGATAGCCGCGAAGGTTCACTCCGGCATGTGTCATGCGCACATGCGCACGCGCGCCCATCACGATCCCGGCGAACCGTTCGAACTCGGGACCCACCTGCTCCACCCCTTGGGCGATTGTCTCGATGAGGGCTGCGCGGCGCTTGGAATGCATCTGTTGGGAATCGGCGGATCAGTGGAACAGTCGCGATCCATTCTATTGGAGGCTGGTCCGCAGCGCCAGCTATGGGTGCCGAGCGCGGCCAGACAGTCGAGCGGCGTCCCAACGTCGCGGATCGGAGGACGGGGCCGACGTTACGTTGGCGCCGCGCGCTCGTAGAGCGAAAAGCCTGCAGGCAGGGGCGCGGCCCCCCAATTCATCGCGATGGCCACGCTAAGGCGACCCCGCGTGAGCGCGACGTAAAATTTGGCTCGACTCTGAGCCTTCAACTCGGCCGACGGGTCGACCAGCCACTTTTGCATCGGCACCGTGGGAAGGATGACCACATGGTCAAAGCCTCTCCCCTTGGATTCTCCAAAATTCATCGCGGGTGACCTCTCGTCGACGCCACTACTGGTGATCTTATCGCGCAACTGCATCGGTCTGACACTCGCCAGATAATGCGCGTAATCGGCGGTCTTGAGGACGAAGACACCTGCGCCCGTCGGCGAACCTTTGCGGCACTCAACACACTCGCAGGCTTGACTGGCGGCAAGCGCTGGAAACAGACGCGAGGAGACCGCGCAGATGGCGGCGCTGTTGCGATGCGATCGGCTCAAGCTCGTTTCGTCGATCTCGACAGCGACCTTCCGGGGAAGCTCCTGCTTCAGGAAGGCGACGATACCGCCATCGGCGTATTTCCCATGGCGGCGCTCGTGATGGGTCAGATAGGTCACCTGCCGCGGGTCGCCGACCATTAGCAAGTGCGCGGAACTGCGGGCGAGCGCCGCCAAAATGTCGAGATCGTAGCCGGCCAGGTCTTGGACCTCGTCGACGAAGACGTGGGGGAACACGCGGCTAAGCCGATCGATGACGGCGCCGCCGCTTTTGTCATTGCACCGGATAACGAGCTTCGCGAGCTTGTCCGAATAGACCCGGCCGGTTGGGTCGAAGAAGTGCTTTCCGATCTCCTCTTCGGGCCACGGCACTGCTATGCCTTTGTTGTTGCGGAAGCGAATTCCCGACTGCGCTTGGACCAGCAGCATGCCCGTGAGGGGAAAATCGAACAGGCCGCCCTGGAAGGGCTTTACGCCGTGGGTGATCAGGAGGCTAAACCAAGTCATGATCACGACATTGGCCGGCACACGACCCACGAGGTCGAAGAACCTCTGGCGAATCTCCGCCTCGTTGGACTCTGTGTAGGTCGTGATCAGGACCCGCTCGCTCTTGATCTTGACCGCGTGCTCGACGAGGTAAGTCGTCTTGCCGGAGCCGGCCGCGGCGATGACGATCTTGTTCTCGCCTGTCACGGCGCGATGGCCTGCTTGATATAGTCAGGGTAGGCGATCGCGGTCGTTGATTTGAAAATTGACAAAGCGCTCTCAGTCTTGTTGGCTCGCATATGGGTGCGAAGCTCGTCGTCCGTTTTCGCCGATGTTCCCAGCACACTGTTGAGGGTCGCGAGACTGTTCGCCTTCAAAATTTTCGGTTCCAACGTGTTGTAGTTGAACGCCTTGCCTTTAACCGTCAGAGATCCGCTGTCTACGACGGGATCGAAGCAGATATTGACGAGAGCTTCGCCTTTGTACGCGGCATACTTCTTTTCGACGGCGGCGGTGTCGCCGTCGTTGTCGGTCACCACAGCCACCGGAATCTTCAGCGCCGTCGCCAGCTCAAGGAAGCGCAGGAAGGCGGTGCCGACCGAGATAACGTCGATGCCGTCCTGGATGGGCAACCGTCCGCTGTGGGCGTCCATATAGGCCCGCTGGACGACGAGCTCGTCAGAGTCGCCTTCCACCAAGATTGCCTTTCGGGCCAGCGCTAGGCGCAAGGTGTCGTATCCTGCCAGCTTCTTGAAGAAATCGCTGGCCTCCAGCTCCGAGATCCGCACCACCTTGCTGTAACGCAGCACGATCAGATGATCGAGACCAAGCTTGTTCGCCACAAAGCTGCTGTGGGTGGAAATGATGATCTGCTTCTGCCCGTGCTGATCGGTCAGGTCGGTAATCAGTTCGTTGAGCCGCGCGTGCGACAGGTGGTTCTCAGGTTCTTCCAGCAGGATGGCCGTGGCCTCGGCGCTCTTCTTGGTGCTGAGAGCCAGCTTGGTCTTGATCACACATTGCTCGCCCTTGCCGATATACTGGAACGGGATGAAGTCGATGTACGTCATGAGGCTGCTCTCCCAGGCGGTCTGGGATGACAGGTCGACCGAAATGCTGACCGACTTCTGGCTGATTTTGGCGGCCTTGGTGATCCGCTCGTTGATTAGCTGCAGGTTTCTGTCCTCGACGAAAGCCTCCTTCAGTTTTCGATGGGCCTGCGAAATCGACGCCCGCTCGGTCTCCTCAAGCACGTCGCGAATGATCCGAGAGACATAGACGTCGGAGCCATTCTGCAAACGGGCGCTCGATGAATCGATCAAGGCGGATTTGATCGGGATGCTGCGCGAGGTGATGCCCTTGCGCGCGAACGAGCGCATAGTCGCCGTGTAGTACTCGACCGGAATGGAGGTCAGCTCGCCGGCCGCCACCAGCGCCTCATACGGCCCCTTGTAGTTCTCCTCGTCGAATTCAACGCGATAGACCACGCCGCTGGCTTTGATTTTTTCTGAGTTTCCATCGCCTTCCAGTTCAGCCAGTTCGCTTGAATCCCCGGAGAAGAACAATTCGATGGTGATCGTTGGCGGCGGCAGCGGAGAACCGGTGACGAGGCTCTGCACGTACTTGGTCTGTGCTGCCAAGTTGAAGAGATAGCTTGTCAGGTCGCTTTTCAGGGGCCGGCCGTGCAGGAGCCCCGTCAGCGCCAGATGGATCGCTTCCAGGATCGTGGTCTTTCCAGACTCGTTGGCACCGACGATGACGTTCAGGCCGTCGTTCAAGACGAGAGTGAAGGTCTCCTCGTAACACTTGAAGTTCGTGATCTTGACCTTGGCAATCTTCATGCGCCCTCAGTTCGTCGTTGCGCGCTGACGCGCTGATTCAAATTGTAAGGCCAGCGACGCCGTAAGGCGAGCAGCAAGCGGCGCAATCAATCCGAGAGCGCCGCTTTTCTGCTGAGTGGTCTCAGAGCCCTTAGCCCTCGAATGTCCGGAAACTGGAGCCGAGCTAAGGGCAGGTAGTGGCCGATTCGTTGAGGTCGCCAACGGCCGCTTAGTGGCATTTGAGTTTGCAAAAACTTGATTCTGCTGACTGACCGGTTTGGAGAAAGTTATCTGACCGTTGTGGGTCGAAATATGCCGATCGCATCAGGCGGTCATCGGCCAGCAAAGGACGTTCGCCCGGCGCGTCGACCTGACGTTCAGATGATGGCTTTCCTAATAATTCGGCCGTTCGCTGCCGCAAAATGCTTTTATCGCCGATTTTCCAAAGAGCCAGCGGGCTTACGAATGTACGAAACTCCATTACCGCGTTCTAGTCAGCAGTTGCATGTGTTCTCTCATTCGTTGCTGGTCCGCGGCTATTCCTGTGAACAGACGAAATTGCTCGGCGGCCTGCGAAAAGAACATGCCTTTGCCGTTATTTGTCCGCGCTCCCAGCAGACGAGCAGCTTTAAGAAGTTCGGTCTCTTCTGGCGAGTAGATCAGGTCGGTCACCCACAGATTCGGGCGTAGCAAACGCGCTGGGAGTGGGCACCCGGGATGTGCATCCATGCCAATAGGTGTCGCATTCACGAGGCCGTCCGCGCCGGCGAGGGCTTCGGTCAAGTCTTCGACGATACTAATCCGGTCGGCTCCATGAGTCGCGGCGAGACTGTCGACCACAGGCTTCGCTTTATCCGGATTCCGAACCCAGAGATTTACGTGGCCGACCCCGCAGGCGAGCAGTGCGTGCGCGACAGCCTTGCCCGCACCACCCGCGCCAAGTTGTACGACCCGGTCGGTTTTAACGTCTGTCATGTTGCGTCGGAACGAATCCGCAAAGCCGAACCAGTCCGTGTTGTGACCGATCGATCTGCCGTCTTTGAGAACGACGGTGTTGACCGCACCCAGCAGCCGCGCGTCACTCGACAATTCGGAGAGGTGCGGCAGAATAGCTTCCTTGCAGGGATGCGTCACTGCAAAGCCGTTGAAGCCGAGTTGTGCGCCCGCCTGAAGAAGAGTAGGTAGAGCGTCATTGCTCAAGCCGAGGGCGGCCAGATCGACCAGACGATAGATGTACCGCAATCCACATTTTTCTCCTTCCTGCATGTGAATTTGCGGCGCTTTTGAAAACTGCAGATTCGTGCCGATCAAGCCGATCAGGATCGCGGGCTTAGGTTCAGACATGGTTTGCTCCACTGAAATCAGATTGACTGCGGTGCGAAGTCGGCGCGCTCGACCGGCGCAACGGCCTTCAGCAGAGCAACCGAGCGACGAACTCCTTCGACGCGCGACATCAGCACGTCTTCATGCTCGATGGACATCCATCCGTCGTAGCCGTTCATGCGCAAGCGATAGCAGAAGTCTTTCCACCATGCTTCCGGGCGACCGTAGCCTAGCGTGATGTAGCTCCATGCGCGTGCCGCGATGTCATCGAGCGGACCATTTTCGAGCAGACCCGTCGTGGCGCACCGGGTCGGATTGATCCCCGTGTCTTTCGCGTGCACGTGATAGATGGCCTTGCCGAGTGCATCGACGGCGGCGATCGGGTCCGCACCCATCCACATGAGGTGACTCGGATCGAGGTTCGCGCCGACGACGGGGCCCACCGCCGCTCGAAGCTTCAAAAGTGTGGGGACGTTGTAGACGAGTTGATTGCCGTGCAGTTCGAGGCACAGACTCGTTATCCCATGATCCGACGCGAACCTCACGAGCGACGTCCAATGCGGCAACAGGACCTCGTTCCATTGCCAATTGAGAATCTGCTGCGTTTCTGGCGGCCAGGAAGACACGATCCAGTTCGGCATGCGATCTCCCGGTGCACCGCCTGGCAGGCCCGACATCAGACACACCCTGTCGAGGCCCAGCTCGGCGGCAAGTCGGATGGTGTCGCGGACCACAGCCGATTGTCGATCCCCGTCCGTCGGATGGAGCGGGTTTCCATTGGCATTCAGGGCAATCAGGGAAAGCCCGCGATCTTCGAAGGCATCGAGAAATGCGCGTCGTTTGCCACTGCTCGCGAGCAATCCCGCAAGATCGATATGAGGCGCCGATGACCAATTGCCGGTGTTTATCTCCACGCCCGCTATTTCCATCTCCTGTGCCGCCTGCAGCATAGCGCTCAGCGAGAGGTGGGACAGACTGTCGGAAACAAGTCCGATCTTCATTGATAACCTCTGCAAGGGTTGAGTCCGTCGACGAGACTTTCTCGCTTGCCTCGATGACGCTGCTTCTTTATCGTTCGCGGCAGACGAGTGATGGAAGGGCAAAAGGCGTTCATTCAACGGCTCCTATGAAAGCGGCACAATCCAGCCTGTTGCCGCGGCCTCTTTCACGGCGAGGGTCGCCGCGAGCGTCTTCGCCGCGCCGCGTGCGTCGAGCAGCGGCTTTGCTGTCCCACGGATGACTTCGCAGAAGTGCTGCATTTGATTCGTGAGCGGGTCGCTGGTCGACTGCAACGTGAAAGGGTCTTGCTCCGGAATTGAAGCCCGCTCCGAGCGCAGAGGCGACCACCAGCTCAAGTCCGATCCGTGGTGCCATAGCTCGAGACGCGGCACCGACAGGGATCCCTCCATGCCGGCCACGAAGTAGCAGGCTTCATCGGTTCGCGGGAAGGCCCGGTTCTCGCCGGCGGTCATCTCCCAGTTCCAAGGCGACACAGCGGCGTCCGAAATCGCTAACGTGCCGATTGCACCATTGCGAAATCTAAGGATGATGCCGACCGTATCCTCGACCGGAAAGCCGCGAGCCGCATTCGAGGACGATGCCTGCACGCTTTCGATGTCGCCGCAAAGGTTACGAAGGTCGTCGATGACGTGAATCAGGTTGAGGAGCAGTACGCCGGCACCGGGCTGCCCGCGCCACGCGGTCTTGCCTTCGAAGTAGTCCTTTGGCTTGAGGAACCAGCAGAATCCTTGAACCGCGGTGATGCGGCCCAGACGCCCTGAGTCGATAATGGACTTCGCGCGTTGTGTGAGTGGGCTATGACGGCGATGGTGACCAACGAGGACCGGGACGTTGGCAACCTCGGCGGCGTCGGCGAACCGAATAGCTTCTTCGACGGACTCACAGACGGGCTTCTCCATCAACATCGGCACGCCGTGTCTGATCAACTCCATGCCAGCCTTGAAATGGAACTGGTTCGGCAAGCCGATGACGACGCCATCCGGCTTTTCCTTGGCCAACATGACCTCGAGATCCGGGTACCACGATACCTGGAGGCTTTCTGCCTGCTCTTTCGCTTTTGGTGCAGGGTCAACGATAGCCGCCAGTTGCGCGCCTGGCACCGCAAGCACTCTCTTGATGTGTTCCTGGCCAATGAGCCCAGCACCGGCAACCGCGATTCGAACGGATCTAGTGTCTTCTGCTGCCATCTAGCGTCTCCTGTCTAAACGATGGATCTTCGTGTTGCACTCCACACATGGATCAGGAGTGTCCATGCCCTTCGGCAAACGGCTGGCTAGACGGCAATCTTCCGGCTGGCTTCGATGCGAATGCGTTCATATTCGATTTCGTCGACCGGTACCGCATGCTTGTTTCCGAGGTCCTCCATGCGAATGCGGTAAGTCTCCCGTGCACTCCATGCGGCGAACGCGGAGAGACAGGCGACCGCGAAGGCAATCGAGCCGACCTTCAGCGGAATGTTCGACGATCCGGGCGGCGCGACGGCCACGAGCAGAATCGGAATGAACGAACCCAGCACGACACCGATGTTGTGGGAGATTGCATTGCCGGTAACCCTGAATCTCGTCGGGAAGAGTTCCGGCCAGAAGCTCGGCACGATGGCGTTGTAGCCTTGATACACTACGCCCCACGCGATCATCGAGACGATGAATGTGAGCATCATGCTGTGGATGCTAATGGCGTAGAGATAGAGCACGGTGGCGATGCCGGAGCAGATCATGCCGACGACGAACGTCGGACGACGGCCGATCTTGTCCGAGAGAATGCCAGCGAACGGAATGGTGATGACGGCTATCACGTTCCCCAGTACCGGAATCCAGAGGAACAGCTCCTTCGGAAAGCCGATGCCATAGGCCGGCTGAGCGGCGTAAGCGGCGCCGAACACCGTGATCGTCGCCGGGACGACGTAGGCGAGCGCCATCCCGATGACTCTCAGCATATCCGGCCACGCAAAGCGGAACGTCTCGAGGATCGGCGCCTTCGACACCTGACCGGACCGGACCTCCTTGGTGAACTCCGGCGTCTCGTCGACTTTCCTTCGCACGAAGAGACCGACGATCACGATGGCTACCGAGAACAGGAACGGAATCCGCCAGCCGATGCTATAGAACATCTGTTGCGGCATGAAGTGGAGGAGCGGCAGGAACACACCGGCTGCGAGAATCTGTCCTGCCTGCGTGCCTTGCGCGATGAAGCTGCCATAAAAGCCACGGCGTCCAAATGGAGCATGTTCCAGGACCATGGAATTGGCTCCGGGCTGTTCTCCGCCGAGCGCGAAGCCTTGCACCAGGCGCAGCACGATGAGCATTGCCGGCGCCCAGACGCCGATTTGTTCGTAAGTCGGCAGCAACCCGACGCAAGCCGTCGAAATCCCCATCAGGATCATCGAGAATACAAGCACGCTTTTGCGACCGTGGCGATCACCCCAGTGCCCGAGGAAGAACGCGCCGAACGGACGCGCGAGAAAGCCGACTGCATAGGTCGCAAGCGAGGTCATGATCGCGACCGTAGGATTGCCCTTGGGAAAGAACAACTGCGGGAAGAACAACGCCGCGGCAGAGCCGTAGACGAAAAAGTCGTAGTATTCCAGTGCGGATCCCATCCAGCCACTGGCTGCTGCCTTGTTGACCTGAGACCTGTTGCTTGAAACGCGTTCTGTTGACGTGCTCATTTGTCATCTCCTCCAACTGTTGTCCCGCCGCTTAAAAGCTCACGTAGTTGCTTTCTTCACTTCAACGCCGATTACTTCTTCGAGTAGCTTGATCAGGCACTGGTTGTCGTCCGTCGGATAGCGGGTGTTGGCCGCCTGGAAGAACTGTGTCGCCACGCCGGTAGCCATCATCGGTACGCCGTGCTCCTGCGCGAGCGCCATCGTGATGGTCAAGTCCTTGTAGGTGTTGTAAATGTTGGAACCGCTGCCCGTGAACCTGCGCTCCATGATCGCGGGCACGGTGTTCTGGAAAATCGGCGTGTTGGCGACGCTCGTGCCGATGACGTTGTAGATCGACTCAGCGGAGAGGCCAGCTTTAACACCGAGTGCAAGCACTTCGAAGATGCCGGAGTAGATGCAACCGACAAGACCCTGAAGACAAGCCTTCATCACCTGACCCTTGCCGACTTCCTCACCGATATAGTTGATGTTCTTCGCGATGGCCTTGAAGGCATCGAGGCACATCTCGTAGGCTTCCTTATTGCCCGACATCATGAGCGTCAGTTCGCCGGCATCCGCGCCGATTCGGCCGCCGGATACTGGTGAATCGATAACATGAATCTTGAATTCCTTTGCGGCTTCTTCCATCTCGCGAACCGCGGGACTACCGATGGTGGCAGTCAACACCACGACCGAACCTGGTTTCATTGCGGCGAGAAGCTTGCCGTTTCCGACCAGCACGTCCTTGGTCTGGCGCGCGTCCACGACCATCACGAAGACGACATCCGACGATGCGCCGACTGCCGCAACGTCGGTGCCGGCTTTGCCGCCACAGGCGACGAAATCAGCCAGTTTTTCTTTGCTCATGTCGTAGGCTGTGACAGAGAAGTCTCCGGCGACGAGATTCTTTGCCATGCCCATACCCATATTTCCAAGACCTACCACGCCAATGTTCTTCATGACTCAATACTCCTAATAAAATGAATTTCCTGCCGGAGAAGACCAGAACGTGCTGGATCGACCTGAACCCGCGACTACGTGATTGCGGTTCCGTCGCGACGCTCGTCCGAGCTTCGCGGTGAACCGAAGAATTAGACGGCGGAGCCGAACACTTCGATGAATCGACCGACTGAACGACGGAAACTTTCTTCGAGCGAATCGCCTTCTGGCCGGTACACGTTTTCAAGAGAAACGACGCCGTCGAAGTTGTCCGCGCGGAGCGCTTCGGCGAGTGGCACCAGATATTCGGCGAGGTCTCCATCGCCGAGTGCGCAAAATTCAACCGAGCCGTTCTTGACATCCACGCGTGCGTCTTTCAACTGGATATGCACGAGATAGTCCCGAATCTGGTCATACGCTTCCGGATACGGTGTCTCGGTCGAATAGAGGTTGTTACCGGTGTCGAGCATGATGCGCAGATGTTTCGATCCCATCTCTCTGACCATGCGTGCGGCCAGCGAGCAGGAACTGAGCATGGTGTCGAAGCCCGTCTCCACGGCTATGACGATGTCGTTCTCTTCGGCAATGCGCAATGGCTCTTCATACAGCTTGAGCAGCTTCGGCCAGGCCCGATTTTGATTGGCGAGAAAGCGCTCGGCGCCGTGCGCACCGAAGATGACGGGTGGCCGCTGGAACGGCATCGCGCGAACAAGTCGTGTGCCAAGCCGCTTCGCCAGCGCGATCGACTTGCGGAACGCGTCGAGGTCCTGCTGATAGTCGTCGTCGGTGGCTTCGGTCGTGAGTGCCGGGAGCATGTAGAACGACCGCGGCGAGACGGCCGAAACAGGGCACTCCGATGCCTTGATCAGCCGCACGATGTTCTCGGTTTGCACATCGTCGTGGCAACCAGCCGGAAGATTCCACGCGCCGCAGAACTCCGCGTAAGGCAGCTTCAATTCGCGCAAGACCTTGAGGCTGTATTCAAGGTCTTCGCTGACGTGGTTCGTGATTGCGCCAATCTTCATCCGATGCTCCTCATGCTCTGGTTTTGTGTGGCGAGTCAGTCGTGATATGCCGAAAAGATCGATCTGAATCTCGCCAGTTCGGCCTCGCAGTCACCGGGTGCGAAAGCTTCGAGGCCAACGCTGCAGTCGTATCCGAGCCTTACCATCGCTTCGACGACATTCGCATAATGAATTTCTCCCCGGCCCGGAACATCGCGCATGGGAACATCGGCGATCTGGACTTCTCCGACGAAGCCTCGACACTTCTCGAGTAGATTGATCAAATTTCCGCCGTCCTTCTGCGCATGAAAGAGATCGAGGTTGATCCGAATGCGAGGGCTGTCGACTGCCTTGACGAGGGCAAGAATGTCCAGCGCACTGTGAAACGGCACTCCCGGATGATCCAGCGGATTCAGGTTTTCGATCGTGAAATCGACGTCGTGCTGTTCGCCTAACTCGGCGATCCGGCACAGCGTGCTTCGCGCGTTCATCCACATCGCGCCGGTCACATGCGAGATCGGATTCATCGCAGGACCATCCTTGGTCAGCTTGCCGCCATGCAGATTCAGAAGAGGTCGTCCAATTGCCTTGGCAAGCGGAATCTGCTCGGTGATGGATGCGATCATCGCGTCGGCGGCATCGGGAAATGCCAGATTTCCACGGCCGAAGCCATCGATCATGGAGTAGGTCGCTCCTATGCTTGCGAGGCGCTCGACGTCGTAGCCGTCCAGACTCCAGAGACCTACGCGAAAGCCGAGTTGATGCAAACGCCCGACTCGTTCGTAAAACGGTAAAGCCGGAAACGTCATCTCTGCGTTGACCGCAAGCTTTAGCCTGCTCATGATGCTTCCTTGTTCGATCCGACCGCGTCGATCCGAGCGTTGTCCCGCACGGCGATCCAGTCGTGTTCCGGGTCGTTTTTGAAGTGCCAGGAGCGTTTGTCGCCTGCCATGACGTTGAGGTAGTAGCTGTCGTAGCCATAAGGAACGACCACCGGGTGATAACCGCGTGGCACCATCACGACGTCATGATTTTCAACAGCCATGGTTTCGTCGAGATCGCGCTTGTCGGTATAGACACGCTGAAACGCAAAGCCCTGAGGTGGATTCAGTCGATGGTAGTAAGTCTCCTCGAGCGAGCTTTCTACGGGCACGTTGTCATGGTCATGCTTATGCGGCGGGTAGCTCGACGAATGTCCGCTCGGTGTGATGACTTCGACCACCAGAAGTCCTTCGGCGACTTCCGTTTGCGGAAGGATGTCGCATACATAGCGCGTGTTCGCACCGGTGCCGCGCGTCGAGCGTTTCATTTGCCCCGGCGTGATCAGACGCGGCGGATAAAGACCGGCTGCAGGCGCGCTGGCAACGCCGATTTCGGCCGCGCCCTCGGCGCGCACGCGTGCGGTGATCCCTGGAGGAAGATAGAGCGCATAGGGAGCTTCATCATCGAAAACGCTTTGGCGCGTACCAATGGATTCCCAGCGCTCGTCGCCCGCCTCGATAGTCACCGTTCCCGACAGCACCACGATGCACACTTCGCGCTGCGGCTCGTCGATCGTCACAAGGTTGCCTCGCTCGATACGATAGGCGGCGAATCCGACATGCTTCCAACTAGCCGACTCCGGCGTCACGCGGCTAATGGTTTGCCCTTCGACGGACGCTTTCACCAACAGACTCATCGTTGTTCTCCTTTCTCGACCTTCGCCCGCAATGCAAGTGCGGCCTCGTAGGTAGCTCGTGCACTGCGTACCGCATCGCGTTCGGAAACCTCGGGGACCGCGACTTCCCACCAGCAGCCGCCTTCGTTCGACGGGCGGCCGGGGTCGGTGTCGATGCTGATGAGGTAGCTTCGATCGGCGGAACGTGCGCGCTGCATCGCCGCTTCGAGTTCGTTCAGATTGGAAACGCGCTCGGCGAGGGCGCCCATCGATCGCGAATGCATGGCAAAGTCGATGTGCGGGGCGCCGTGTGGCCCTTGCCAACAGTCGTCGATCAAGTTGTTGAAGGGCGCGCCCCCGCACGCCTGCTGTAACCGGTTGATGCACGCGAAGCCGCGGTTGTCGAGCAGGACAACAATCAGCTTCGCGCCGAGCATCACCGAGGTGGCGAGTTCGCTGTTCATCATCAGATAGCTGCCATCGCCGACCATTACGATCACTTCACGCTCCGGGCGGGCGAGCTTCGCGCCGAGGCCGCCAGCGATCTCGTAACCCATGCATGAATAGCCGTACTCCATGTGGTAGCCGCCGGGCGTGCTCGTACGCCAGAATTTCTCCAGGTCCGCCGGCAGCGTTCCCGCGGCGCAGACCACGATGTCGTCGTGTACAGACCGCGCACTGGAGCGTTGCACGGCGCCGATGACTTCGGCTTCGTTGGGCAAGCGCTCGTCCGGCATGGTATTCGTCACGCGCGCGACGGTATCGCGCCAGCCTTGAGCGCGCCGCTGCGCATCTGTCGTCCACTGCAACGGAGCGCGCCATTCAGCCAACGCCGCGCCGAGCGTTTCAAGGGCCATGCGGGCATCGGCTTGAACTTCGACACCGTTTCCCTTAATCGCGTCGAATGCGTTCGCGTTGATGCTGATGAGGCGTGCCCGGGAGAACAGGGCATTCGACCCTGTCGTGAAATCCTGCAGCCGGGTGCCCACGGCAAGGATGCAATCGGCTTCGGCAGCGGCTTCGTTCGCCGACAACGCGCCCGTCACGCCGACGCCGCCGAGCAAGAGAGGGTGATCCCATGCAAGGGCGCCTTTCCCCGCCTGCGTTTCGGCTACAGGGACGCCATGCCGTTCGGCGAAACGACGCAGTGCATCGGCGGCTCCGCTATACAGTACGCCGCCGCCGGACACGATCAAGGGGCGCTTTGCGGCACGCAGCGATTGTGCCGCGCGCTCGATTTCGTGAGCCACAGCGGCGGGCGCATGAAACTCGACGACACGAGGCTCGAAGAACGACGTCGGGTAGTCGTAGGCCATTGCCTGAACGTCCTGTGGCAGCGCCAGAGTCACGGGGCCGCACATCGCAGCATCCGTGAGGACGCGGATCGCACGCGGCAGCGCGCTCAACAGTTGCGCCGGATGAACGATGCGGTCGAAGTAGCGCGACACTGGCTTGAGCGTGTCGTTAGCCGAAAGGCCGCCGTCATGGAAATCCTCGACCTGTTGCAGGACCGGGTCGGGTGCTCTCGAGACGAAGATATCGCCCGGGAGAAGCAGCACCGGGAGCCGGTTGACGTGCGCGAGAGCCGCGGCGGTAACCAGATTTGTGGCGCCTGGGCCGATCGACGTGGTAACGGCCATCATGCGCCGGCGCATGTGTGCCTTGGCATAGGCGATCGCGCTGTGCGCCATCGCCTGCTCGTTGTGGGCCCGGTAAGTCGGAAGCACGTCACGGTGCCGATAGAGCGCTTCACCGATGCCGGCGACGTTGCCGTGCCCGAAGATCGCGAAGACGCCGCCAAACAGCGTATCGTTGGCATCGGTGCGCAACGCGACGAGATAGCGCACGAGCGCCTGCGCTGCCGTGAGACGAATGGTGCCCCGTGCAGGCTCCTGCGTCATGGCTTCGGGCTGGCGTTCACGCTGATTCATGCCGCGCACTCCTGAGAAGCCTGCCTTGCCGCATCGGCACGCGCGGCGCGCCATGCGCCAATCAACGTCTCAAAGGTTGTGCGTACTCTCGCGATCAATTCGTCATCGTCGATTTCTCCGGCGAACCACGCGCGGCTCGGTTCATTGAAAATCGTGCGGCCGACCGTGAAACCCCGGCAAGTCGTCGAAGCCGCCGCGGCCTTGAAGCCGTCGCACACCTTGTCGATGGGCGCGGACAACCCCAACAGCACGACACCCCGGCAATACGGATCACGTTCGGCAATGAGCCTGTCGATCGCGCGCCACTGAGCGGCGCTCATCGATTCGAGCTTCCACCACTCGGGAAAGATTCCGATGTTGTACAGGCGGGCGAGCGCCCGATAAACAGTGTCATCCTGGATTGCGGGACCGCTCTTCGGAACGACGATTTCAAGCAGCAGTTCGTTGCCGCTATTCTTGACCGCTTCGTATAGCCCCTGGATTTGTGCCTCCTGCTCGAGTCTGAGCTCGGCGGGGTGATCCGGATGGTATTGCACGAGACATTTCGCAATGTGTTCTCGCGGCCAATCGATCAGCGTCGTCCCAACGGATCTTCCCTGATCGAATTCGAGCGGAAGCGAACCGGGCAATTCGACGGGACGTCCGATCCACCATCCGCGCCCGGTTGCGGCATTCAACGCATCCTGACCATAGCGGCCATCGATCAGCACGCCGATCCTGCCTCCCAGGGCGAGATGTTTCTCGGTCTGCGACGCGGCTTCGACGAAGAGTTGCTTTAGCACGGCGATCCTCGCCTCGTCTGCTCCGGATTGCCGTGCCATTTCGAGGAACTGCGGACGATGGTCGAAGGCGAATCCGAGCACCTCGCTCCATTCAGTGCGCGCCGGCGTCACGCGGTGCAGACGTGCAAGCTTCGCGTCCAGGTCCGGCCTCGCCATTCGGTCAGGCGTAAGCTCTGCCGTTTCGAGGAAGTAATCGAGTTCCGCGGGAGTCGGCATGGCCGGCGCGCATCCGTGACGCGCCACGACGAGCGCGCCGCACGCGTTGGCTTTGCGCGCGCAGGCTTCGAGGGGTTCGTCACGCAACCAGCCTGACAGGAACCCGGACGCGAATGCGTCGCCGGCGCCGAGCACGTTGAGGACTTCGACCTGGACGCCGCCATGGATCGGCGCATCATCGATCGACGCCGGTACGTCTCCGTGTACGATCTGACAGCCCAGCGGTCCGCGCTTGACGACGAGCGTCGCCTCGGTCACGGCTCGCACGGCGGCGAGCGCTTCAGTCAGATCGTGCTTTCCGCCGGCGATCCGGAATTCTTCCTCGGTTCCGATGACGAGATCGAACAAGGGAAGGATGCTCTGGATATGCGTCGACACGCTGTCGTTCGCCACGAACCGGGTCTCGCCGTCTGCCTTCGCGGTCAATCCCCACAATACCGGCCGATAGTCGATATCGAGCACCGTGCGGACCTGATTGCGGCGCGCGTAGTCGAGCGCGCGGCGACTCGCCCGATTCACCTGGTCCGTCGAAAAGTGAGTGCCGGTGATGAGAAGGGCCTTCGACGATGCAATGAAAGATTCATCGAAGTCGGACTCGTCAATTGCCATGTCGGCGCAGTTGTCCCGATAGAAAACGAGCGGAAACGTGTCCCTGTCTTTCAGCCCCAGAAGAACTAGCGCGGTTAACCGGTCGTCGTCGACGCGCACGTGACTGACGTCACACCCTTCGTTGGCCAACGTCTCGGTCAGGAATCGTCCCATATGATCGTTGCCGACACGAGCGAGCATAGATGAAGCGAGCCCGAGCCTCGCGCAGCCGAAAGCGATATTTGCCGACGAGCCGCCAAGGTATTTGGCGAAGCTCGACACGTCTTCCAGGCGCGCGCCGACTTGCTGCGCATAGAGGTCGACAGCGAGACGGCCGAGACACACGATGTCGATTGGCCGTCCTTGACCGAAGCGACTATAAATGTTTTTAGTCATCCTAAATTCCACAAATTAATAGATTCGGATAGTGACTTGTAGTTGCTGGACGAGGGCGTGCTTTCTCCTTTGAAAAAAGCGATCTCGAAGAAAGCAGGAAAGCCTTATTAAAGGACGTCCGTCGCTACGATGTGTCGATGCCGAAAAATGTCAGGGACGCTGCAGCACCGCTGCATAAGCGCATGTGGAGCTTTGACACATACCTCGGTGCCGGGAATGGTCTAGTTGTTGCACTGCCGTCTCCTATCGTATTGATTTCTGGGCGACGTCAACGCCGCTCGGTCATGGTTGCTTTTCTTTACTGCTGGGGCGACTGTTTTAGTTTGGAAGTTCCGCCCGCTGTTTGATTGAATGCTAACCGCTTCCTGCGAGCAAAAGTGGGCGCTTATCGACAAAGTGTGCGACATACGCCCACTTTCGTGTCACCATCTAGCAGGGGCGGCAGACGGTTTCGTAAGACGAGAGCATCTGTCTCGCCGCGAGCGCCGAATTCGCACGTACTGTTTGGGACCAAGCTATATGAAGTCATTGACCGATTCAGACCTTGCCGAAGACAACGAGAATGCCGCTCCATCGCCGCTGGGCGCGGGGCTGCTCGATCCTCACTCACACCTGGCGGGCGCGATTGAGCGATTTAGTGATGACCCGGATTTCGTGACTGCGCTGGCGCGCGGGCTAGCGGTGATTCTCACGTTGTCGGAGAAGCGCAAGCGGATTTCAATCGCCCAAGTGAGCTACCTCACTGGAATTCCGCGGGCGGCAGCTCGCCGCAGTTTGTACACCTTGACCAAGCTCGGCTTCGCCGCAATGGACGACTCCAAGCATTTTTATTTGCGCCCTCGGATTTTGACGCTCGGACATGCTTACCTATCGACCTCACCGGTCGCGGTACTTGCTCAGCCAATCCTCGACCGACTAGGTGAGACGCTGGAACACGGATGCGCGCTAGCCGTGCTCGATAACGACGAGATTGTCTATCTCGCGCGCTCGGTCTCTTCCCGCGTACTTTCGCCGGCGCTAAACGTTGGTCGACGCCTGCCAGCCTTCTGCGCTTCGATCGGCCGGACTCTACTTGCTCAGCTGCCGGAATCCGAACTGGAAAGCTACCTGAAAACCACCCGGTTTCAAGCGTATAGCAAACATACGGTCACCAACCCCGATGAATTGCGCGTGCTGCTTCAGAAGGCCCGCGCGGATGGCTATGCGTTCACGAGAGAGCAAATTGAACCTCATCTGTGCTCGATCGCTGTCCCGGTCCGCGACAGCGCGGGCAATTATGTCGCGGGGCTGAACATCATCATTCACGGGAATCTGATTACCGAACAAGAGGCTTCTGAGCGATATTTCGAACCATTGCACCAAGCCGCAAGGGTGCTTGGTAACTCTTTGATCCTCTAGGCGACCGGCAGATATTCGCCGAATTCCCGATGCCACCGCGTTCGAGCTTTTGGGATTTAAAACTTTAGATTTCAAAAAGGATGGTGCGTGGTGGGTAGATGGGATGTTGCGAAAATCGGGGAGGGCGCGCTCGGCGCAACAACCTAATGTCAGTTGGCATGTTCGCAATTTGTCTTCGCCAGTGGCGGTTGTAACTTGAAAGCCGTCGTTGCAATCTCGCGAGTTCGAGCGACGGCTCAGGGTCGGCTACGGTCGACCGCCTTGCGACTTCGCATGCCGGCTGAGCGGTTCCATCGATCCGTCGGAATCGGCCGGTCGAATCCGCAGTCCGGAGTGGTCATTGTGGACGCTCCAATTCGGCGAACAGAGCACACGTCGGAATGAAGGGACCGGTGTAAACACCGATCCCTAGCGTTTGCATGTCTTACGATGCATTCATACATACATCACAAGAGTGCGTACAACTCCTCGCTGGTAAAGCGGAAAACCATTAGCCCTATCAAAAATGCGTGATTAAGGTATAGGAACCACAGGGGCGTTTTCTCGCCGTTTCAACAACGAGGAACGCCATGTCATTCAATCGAAATTTTCATGTACGTACCGAAGCGGTAACGCTTTCGGTTCGTCGCTGCAATCCGCGCGTTGGCACCACGCACACCTACGTCCTGAACGGCACGCTCCTGCGTGACGTCCTTGTCGAAGGCAGGTGGGTGACGGTGCACGCGAGCAACCATCTCGAACCGCGGGCCGCGTAAGCGGACGCAGCGCCCTTGATTTACGACCCCTACGGGACACGCCCCGTAGGGGCGTGCTCCGTACTTTTCCGGAGCATTGCATGAGCATGCAAATTAATACTGCTGAACTCGGCACCTTGTCGCCCGAAGCTGCCAATCAGAAGCAGTGTTTCACAGACCTTGAACAGTTCATCAAGATCTCTGCTGACTCGATCGGCGAGTTGCGCAAGGTGGATGTGTATCGCGTCATCAGTTCGGTACGGTCAGGCAACGTAGACGGCGTAACGAGACGCGATTTGGCCACTTATATCGCGGCGAAGCGCCACGATCTCGTCGCCGAAGTCACGGATGTCATGCAGGAGGATTTTCCTCAAGATGACTGGGCGGCAGATTGTGTCGCGGGTCGGAAAATGGTGCCCACGCCAGATGATGTCCATCGTGTGTGGCTTGCTAACCTGAAAGAAGGCGATCGCGTCGAGGTTCCGTATTCCTTGGCAAAGGAAGACATTAATCTCATGACGGTGTTTGAGAACGACGGCGTATGGATTCGCTTGCTGCCAGACGGGTTCAGCAAAGGGATAGACAACACGGTCCTTGTAGACGCCGTCAGCGGCGTACTGCATTACGCGTCAGTTCAGATCGGACCGCCAGGAACAACGAATGGAAAAATCCTGTCGGTTTCGGCCGAGGTGGATCAGCAGCACGGTTCGCCGTCGCTCAGCATGTAATCGATCAACCTGAAAACCCGCCCGCCGCGTGTCCCCCAACGGGACCTTCGGCGGGCTTTTTATTTGTCCGCGGCGCGCAAAGTATCCGATGCAGGTACCGACCATACACAAGGCATTCGTCGGGTGGTGGTTGATGCGCCGGATATAGCGATGGCGATTCCGCGTTTTCGCTTTCGGAGGCGAGCCCCATCGACGGCTGGTGATCGGCTTTGGTAGAGCATCAAGCCTCGGTCGATAGACGCCACAATTTCAGCATCTTTTCACGGGAGCGGGCCCCAGCGGTGGGCTTACTCTAAGGAAATTCACCGCGCCACAGGCGCATCGACTGGTCCGGCAACGGACCTTTTTCATTTTGTCCCTATGGGAGCTTTCTCCCACGGGGAGGGCTCTCGGTCAACTGGAGCCTTCATGAAGAGCATTCCTCACACACCGCGCTACCGCTCCCGTTCTTGGGAACATGTCCGCCGGGCATCCACGAGAGACTTGCCTGCAGATTTCGCGCGTCACTTGCGCGAAGTCGCCCGTCCCCTGCAGATTGCCTACCACGGTCTCATTTCAGCGTTTGACGGTCACCCGGCAGGGATTGAGTGCCGCATCAAGGACCGCGACTCCTGGGCATTCGTGCTTCCGGATTCGTCTGGCGTAAAGGCGTGGCGCATTCAACAGTTCGACCAGGACGGATTCGTTGGCCATCTATGCTTCGACTCCATCGAAGAGGCGGTCGAAGACATGCTTCGCATGGGCTATTGCGTGACCGATCCAGGAGCGCTGGATCGTGTCGGATCGACTAACCGTTGGGCGGTAGGAGTACGTCGTGCGGCGATCATGCAGAAACAGCAGGAAGGCCTTATCAGCTATCGCCAGATGGTCGAAGAGCTAGCGGCCTTTTCAAAGCATCCGTCGACATCCCCTGCCAGCGGGATGGTCTCATCTCCGGCGACCCATCCAAAGTCCTGTTCTTGAGGCGTCGAACATGAACACTGCACAGCGAATCAAAGCCGCCGCAATGCGCATGCAAGACGCGGGCGTAATCATCGATTCCGAAGCGGACGCCGACCGGTTACACATTGACGCGCGGTCGTTGGAAGGCATTCCCGACGAAAGTGTGTTCTTTCTCGAAGGCGAACCTGCCGCAAACCTGATTTCCGAAGCCCAAGCCTACGCCGAAGGTGTCACGTTCGACGAAGCGTTAGCGTTCGTCGTCGAAGGGTACCTGGACAATTACAAAGAAGACGCGCCGCGCAAGGCGAACACCGTGCGCGAAGCCATCAACGCCGAATTCTGGTGTGGTCTTAGCCCAGAAATCGCGGGCATTGAAGCCGACTGCGTTGTTGGCGAGGCCGTCGTCAAGTTGCTGACTGTCGTTCATGCGATTTGCACGCGCGTCTACGCGGAAGACGGGGGCGCGATGGAGTCGCACTACGTCTTGCAAATGAAGCACGTCGCGCTTCGTCAATGCAACTGTTGGTATTTCGGCTAGTCGTCCCCGACTTCCTTGCCGGGGAGTCGATGCCCTGCGGGATACGTGCGGCGGCTTTTGTATGAAGACGTTTCACGCCCGTTAAGGCGTTAGCTGTTCATCTTTTTACCCCGCGGGTAAGCGATCCCGCCGGGGTCGCTCCGCATTCACTTGTGGAGTTTCTATGTTCGAAGCAGCAATTCTTGGCGCATATCCCGCACAGTTCGAGACGGAAGCTGAAGCGATGAAGTACATCGAGGGTCAGCAGACGTGTCCGAATGAAGTTCGTCCGTGGGTGCGCAACATGAAGCGGGCGGCGGGAGAGAAGGAATTTCTCGTCATCGGTGGCAGACCGACGCCCGACCGGGGGGCAGCGTGATGAGTGCGGCGCTTACCGAGCCGAGCTGGCTTTCGGCGTATGCGGTCGGTCAAAAGCAGGGATGGGCACAGGCTGTCATGGCCTACGCCGATTACTACTGCGTTGACGGCAGTGCCGATGACGATCCCGATATCGAGGAACGTCTGACCATGCATCGCCCGCCGATGGTGGGCTATGCAAGCCGTACGGGGACGCGTCGCAATCTCGAGGCCCTCTCCGATGCGGACTGGCGTCTTCTGGTCTCGGCCAAAGGCGAACATCGCACAGAGGGTATGCGCTATGCGATTGATAACGGCGCGTGGACTGCGTATCAGCGTGGCGAGCCGTTCGATGAATCCGCGTTTCTGGCGGTCGTCGAAAAGCTCGGCGAGCGCGCGGACTGGATCGTCCTCCCGGACATCGTGCAGGGAGGTCTCGCGTCGCTCGACTTCTCGTTGCGCTGGAAGGAACGTCTTCGGGGAATTCCGTCACAGCTGCTCATCGCGGTGCAGAACGGGATGCAACTGGAGGACGTCGCGCCGCTCCTGTCGCCCGTCGTTGGGATTTTCATCGGCGGATCGACTGAGTGGAAAGAAGCAACGGCAGAAGCGTGGGGATTGCTCGCACGCCGGCGCAACTGTCACCTTCATGTCGGTCGCGTCAATTCGGCTCGTCGCATCCGCATCTGTGCCGCTGACCGTTTAGATCTGGAAGACTGTCGCAAGCTGAAGTCCCTCAACCGCTACCTGACGCGGAA
>NZ_JARESV010000041.1:0-75124 GCF_046026985.1 Paraburkholderia sp. RL18-101-BIB-B | reverse complement strand
TGCGCCCGGGCGACTACCCCTCCCCCGGGGCGGCCGGCTGGGCCGGGCCGCCGCGGTGCTTCATTGCTGTGCCGCGAGCTCGCTGACGGTGTCGTTGAAGCGTTGAAAAAAGGCGGCGACTAACTTGTTCGCCACCGACGCAACGAGCCGCGCGCCGATCTGCGCGAGCTTGCCGCCGACTTCCGCGTCGGCAACATACGACAGTACCGTCTCCTCGCCGGCATCACTGAGCGCCACCTCGGCGTTCATCTTGCCGAAGCCGGCGATCCCGCCCTCGCCTTGGCCGGCGATCCGGTATCCCTCCGGCTCGACCCGGTTGGACAGCTTCAGGTTGCCCTTGAAGTTCGCCTTGACCGGACCGACCGAAACGGTGACCGTCGCGAGAAACTCATCGTCGTTTGCCGCGGTGAACGACTGGCAACCCGGCACGCAGTTCTGCAGCACCTCCGGGTCGTTCAGGCATTTCCACACAAGGCTACGCGGCGCCTTGATCGTTTGTGATCCCTTGAAATCCATGTCGGGCTCCTGCCTCAGGAAAATTGCCTAGCGGACGTCCAGCGTCATTTCTCCGACGTGGTCGATGGCGATGCGCATACGATCGCCCGGTTGGACAGGGCCGACGCCGGCCGGCGTGCCGGCCGCGATGATGTCGCCGGGATACAGCGTGGCGACACGAGAGATCAGCTCGATCATGCCGGGAATATCGACGATGAGATCCTTCGTGTTCGAGTCCTGCCGCAGTTCGTCGTTGACCCACAGGCGGGTCTGCAGATTGCCCGGGTCCGGCACCTCGTCCGCGGTGACGATCCACGGTCCAAACGGGCAAAATGTGTCGTACGACTTGCGCATCACGCGTTCTTCCTTGCCGCGCACCACCATGTCGATCAGGCATGCATAGCCGAAAATGTGCTTGTACGCGTCCGCGCGGCTCACGTTGCGGCCGCCCTTGCCGATCACGATGCCGAGTTCGCACTCGTGATGAATTTCGCGGCCGGGAAGATCGGGCAGCACGACGGCGTCGTTTGGACCCGAGAGCGACGAATTGGCCTTGAGAAAAAATCCATTCAGGTCGGCGCGATTGACCGACTTCATTTCGGCGCCGTGCGCGACGTAGTTAACCGGCAGCGCGAGCAGCTTGTTCGGCCATTCGATCGGCACGAGCAGACGCACGGCAGCGAAATCGATGCGGCGAGTCTTCGGATGGTCGAGCACGGCCGGCGCCGACTCGCACAACTGGCGGATCACCTGCACCATCTGCACCGGCGGCCACATTTTCGTGTCGATGCCCAGCGCGTCGGTAATGTCGAAGCTTTCCTGACCGGATTGCATGCCAATCCGGCCGTCGTCAAAGCGAAACAGTTTCATCGTTCTTCCTTCGTCTTTCCAGAAATCGTTGCGAGAAGCGCGGCCGGGTCGGTCGGAAGCGCGTCGCCGCGCCATGCGACGTGTCCGTCGGGACGCACCAGCACGTGGCGCTTTTCATAGAGCGCGGCCACGGCCGGTTCGTCGAGCGTGTGCAATGCGAGTGGCACGCGGGCCTCGCGCGCCGCGTCGGCGAAGCGCTGCAGCCCGTCGTCGGCGATAAAGCTCACCAGCACATAGCCGCGGCCGAACAGGTCGAGCGTCGAGCGGCCGTCGGCGAGCCACGCATGCGGGGCGCGGCAGCCGGGGCGCGTCGTGGCCCGGTAATTGACGCCGTCGTTGTACTCGGCGGCGATCTGCTCGCGGTCCTCGTACTCCGGATAGACGCAGACCGGCGAGTCGACATAGCGGTTGCCGAGATGCATGTTCAGCGAGAACCACTCGCGTTTCAGGCCCTCGCCGAGGGCTTCACCCACACTGCGCCGCTCGGCCTCGCCGATCGCGCTGTCTTCCTCGAGCCGGCTGCTGTTGGCCACCCGCTTCATCGTTTCAAGGTTGCCGGTCGAAAAGCGCGTGATGCGCTCGGCGATCGGCTTGCGCTCCGTCTCGTAGGCATCGAACAGGGCCGGTCCGCCCCACCCTTGCAGCGCGGCGTCGAGCTTCCACGACAAGTCGACTGCATCGCCAATCCCGGTGTTCATGCCGAGGCCGCCGGTCGGCGAGGTCAGATGGCAGGCATCGCCGCAGATGAACACGCGCCCGCGGCGGTAGCGCTCGGCGACCAGCTCCTCGCGGGTCCAGTTCAGCACGCTGAGGATCTCCGGCTCGAATGAACGCCCCAGTGCCCGACAGGCGAAGCGTTTCAGTTCATCGTGGGTATAGCGCGTGCGCTCGTCTGCGTTGCCGACGATCGACATGCGCCAGCAGTCATTGCCATTGATCGCAACGATGGTCGCCCAGACACCCGTGCCGTCGACGAACATATACCGGTAGCCTGGCGCCTTGTCGTGCAGGCGGTTCAATTCCGGACAACGGAAGATCATGTTGGTCGTGTAGGTCAGCACGCCCTTGCCTTTCATGCCGATGCCGAGCTGCTCGCGCACGCTGCTCCTGCCGCCGTCGCAGCCCACCAGGTATCGCGCGCGGATTCCGAACGCGTGGTTGTCGGACTGCCGCACGATTTTCGCGGTCACGCCGTCGCCGTCTTCATCGAACGAAACATATTCGTGCTGGTAGAGCAACCGTATGCCCGGCTGAGCCTCGGCGAAGTTCCGCAGGATCGGATCGAACATGTTCTGCGGGCAGCGCTCGCGTTTCTGCGGACTCTCGGGAGGCGGCAGCTCTGCCCGCATCGACGGCATCGCCTGGCGGCCCAGCTCGTAGCCATTGAGGGTCGTCAGATAGACGTTGTCCTGCGGATAGTCGCGATCGTAGGGGCTTGCCTCCACGTCGCCGACGATTCCCCAACGGCGGCAGAACTCCATCGTACGGATTCCGACGAGGTCCATCTTCGGCTGGAAGACCGAGCCGTCACCGCGATCGACGACGATGCATTGGCGGCCTCGCGAGCCGAGGTCGCCGGCCAGCGCCAGTCCGACCGGTCCGGCGCCAATCACCAAAATTTCGCATTCCAATAAGTCTGGTTTGGCTGTCATGTGTGTTTGATTTGTCATTGCGTCGGCTTCGCCTGTTGCCCGACTGGCGAATGCCGTTATCTGAGCCGGGGTTGTTTGCCTGCGCTAACCGCGTTTGCGGCCTGACAGGCGACGAACATCCTTCCTCTTAACTGGGCAATCGCACATACATTTCGCGATCCTTATCGTCACCGGTGATCCTCCTTAAAGATGGCGTGCATTAATTCATAAGCCGTGGTCGCGGCAGGGAGCAGCCGTGCCGCGTGCCGCTTTCAGCACGTAACGCCCCTTGTCGCCCCGGCTCATGACGTCGTTGATTTCGCTTACGTTTATTTGCTGTGCGAATATCTATTTGCAAATAGTCTATCGGTGACTCTTTACGCTGTCAACACGTCGCGGAGCGGTCTGGCAACGACCCATTATCTGGATGCAACGGAATTGGGATAGCGTCGCTCGCAATGCTCGCAATGCCGGACGCAGCGAGTCCGCGATGGCGACTCCACCTCCCATTGACAGTGCCGCCCCCTCGCCCGTACTATTTGCTATGCGTTTTGTTATCCGCTTTGCAAATTAACACGACGCGACAAGGCAACCTGAGACTTAACAGCGACGAACAATAGCGGCGGCCTTGGCGGAGCTTCAATCGTTCCGCTGCCAGTTGGGTTCTGGGTTATTCCAATGACGTCGCACTTCGGAGGAGCACATGCCTCGCATTACCCTAACGGTGAACGGACAGCCATCATCGGCTGAGGTCGAGGGCAGAACATTGCTGGTCGAGCTGCTGCGCGACAAGCTCGGTCTAACCGGCACGCATGTCGGATGCGATACCAGTCAATGTGGCTGCTGTGTCGTGCAGCTGGACGGCAAATCGATCAAGTCGTGCACGTTCCTGGCCGTTCAGGCCGATGGCGCCACGATTACGACCATCGAGGGGCTGAGCGCGCCGGACGGTACGCTGCATCCGATGCAGGAGATGTTTCGCAAGCACCACGCGTTGCAGTGTGGATTCTGTACGCCTGGCATGATGATGAGCGCGATCAACCTGGTGGAAACTCATCCGGATGGCCTCACGACGAAGCAGATCCGCCATGCGATGGAGGGCAATCTTTGCCGCTGTACCGGGTATCACAACATCGTCAGAGCGGTCGAGGCCGCGTGGCCGCTGATGCACGCTGACGCGGCGAAGGCCGCGAAATAGCCGGAGGCAGATGATATGTACGACTTCGAATATGTGAAGCCATCCGCGCTCGAAGAGGCGGTCAGAATTCTGTCGGAAGACGACGCGGCCAAGGCGATCGCCGGCGGCATGACCTTCATCCCCGTGCTGAAGCAGCGCTTCAGCCAACCCTCCGTCGTGGTGGATCTTAGCGGCCTTGGCCTGTCCTACATCCGCCGCGAAGATGACACGCTAGTAATCGGCGCGATGACGCCGCACGGCGTGGTGGCGGCCTCGCCGATCGTCCAGCAAGCCATTCCGGCCCTCGCTTATCTCGCCGGCCATATCGGCGATCGCCAGGTGCGATACCGCGGCACCATCAGCGGTTCTCTGGCCAACAACGATCCTTCTGCGTGCTACCCGTCCGCCGTGCTCGCGCTGGATGCCATTATCAAAACCGACCGGCGCGAGATTGCCGCCGACGATTATTTCCAGGGCATGTTCACCACCGCGCTCGAACCGGGCGAATTGATCACCGAGATCCGGTTACCGGTGGCGGAGTGCGCCGCGTATGTGAAATTCCCGAACCCGGCATCGCGCTACGCGACGGTCGGCGTATTCGTGGCGAAAATGGCGGCAGGTGTACGCGTTGCCGTGACCGGCGCCGGCCAGGATGGCGTCTTTCGCCATCGCGCCTTTGAGGAAGCGCTAGACAAATCGTTCAGCTCGTCATCCCTCGACGGGATCGAGACCCCGGTCGACATGATGAACAGCGACATTCACTCGGGCGCGGCCTATCGCGCGCATCTCGTTGGTGTGATTGCGAGACGCGCCGTCGATATCGCAAGCGCCTAAGGTGACTTCGTAGCGTCCTTGCGGTGGGCTTCACGAACGCCCTTAAGGGCCGCTCCGCGAGGCCGACCCACACGTCAGGATGCGCCCGTGAAACCCAGCGTTTTGCGCAGCATCGTCAGCGTTTCCGCGCCCGCCTCGACGGCAGCTTCCGGATGATGCCGGTCGGTTCGCGCCGGATTGAAGAAGCCATGCTTCGCCTCCGGATAGAGGCGCACATCCACCAGCGGGTTAGGCCTCGAAGCCGCTTCGATCCGGTCGACGAGCGTGATCGGTATTTGTGCGTCCTGCCCGCCGAAATGAAGCATGAGACGCGATTTAGCCGCCGCGATCTCGTCAACGTAATCGCTCAGTTGCACGCCGTAGAAGGAGACGCCGCCATCGATCTCGCCCCGCGCACCCAGCAGCGTTGCGAGCTTGCCGCCGATGCAGAAGCCGATGGCGCCGACCCGGTGCTGTTCGCCGGACCGCTGCTTCAACCTGGCGATCAGCCGGCCAATGTCGGCGAGACCCAGCTCAGTATCGAAATCGCGCATGATCTGTGCGGCCCGGCCGCGGTCCGGCTCGACATAGCCGAGCGAGATGCGCGGCTCGACGCGCCAGAACAGGTCTGGGATCAGCACCTCGAAACCTTCACGGGCAAGCATCCCGCCGACGTCGCGCATCGCCTCGTTCACGCCGAAAATTTCGTGCAGCACGATGACGGTCGGCGCCGCCGCCTCGCCCGCCGCCGCGATGCGGTAAGCCTGCATGCCGAAATCATCCGTGCCCGGCAGCGCAATCCATTCGCTCTGCACGATTTATTCTCCTTCCTTGTTTGCATCATGCTTGCCGCTGCAGCAGCTGCAGGTCGCCGCGCCGGCAAGCTTGACGCGATTGGTCCAGTATTCCCATGCCCGGGTATAGGCGGGAGAGTCGACGGGGGTCTTGAGGCGCACGGCGATTTCGCCCGGCGACAAAGGCTTTATCTCGCCGCCGAGGCTCAGTGCCGCCAGCATCACGCGAGCGTTGAGTGGAAGGTAGATAGCAGACTTCACCGCTTCGACCAGTGTGCGGCCGACGACAGTGAAGCCGTGCCCTCGCATCAGCGTGACGCTGTTATCGGCCAGCGTGCGCGCAAGGTCGTTCGCCTGCGCGATGCTTTCGACCAGAATGTTCGTGTCGCCGAAGTTGTCGCGGATGTCCCAGACTGGCACGTGCTCACCGATACCCGACGCGGTGTTGAGCACTGGCTGCAACGGCCGGGTGCTGATAGTGAAAGGCAGCACGTCGGCGGCGTGACTATGGATGACGGCATGCACGTCGGGCCGGGCCGCATAGACGCCCGCATGAATGAAGCGCTCGAGATACGGCTTCTTGCCGCCGGGCACGACCGGTTCGCCGTCGAAGCCGAATTCGAGAATGTCGTCGGCCTTGACGAATTCGGGGCTGCGCGAGCAGGAGAGCAGGAAGCGCTGAGGATTCTCCGGGTGCCGGATGCTGACATGACCGTAAGCATCCACGATGTTTTCATTGGCGAGAATGTGATTAGCCATCACCAGGTCCTGTATCGCCGCGTTCAGTACATTCATAGGTTGTCCTCTTAATTTGCATTGCAAATATAAAAACGCACAGCAAATAGTACGGTGAGGCCGGCTCCGCTGTCAACGGCATGCCGCCGGTGCTTACCTACAATCTGCATGACGCACATGCATGACCCGCAGCGTGACCCGCGAAACATTAGTTTCGCGTTGACAGTCTCAAGGCACGTCCTTAAAATTCACTATGCGCATCACATTTCGCTTAGCGAATTACAGATGTCAGGTCGACTGTGGCAGGTTTTAGCCGCAGCGGATTAACAAAGCCGATAAAACGCACGCATCTGAATGCAGCGTAAGGAGACACGGCATGGCTGACCCGATCAACGTCGTCGAGATCATTGACGGTCAAAAAATCAGCTGGTTGCAGATACGCGTCGCCCTGTTGGGCGCCATCACGTTGATGCTCGACGGCTTCGACAACCAGATGATTGGATATGTAGCGCCCGCCCTGAAGTCGGCGTGGCATCTCGGTGCCGGCGCGCTTGGTCCGGTATTCAGCGCCGGCGTATTCGGCGTCGGCCTCGGTAGCATCCTTATCGGTCCGTTCGGCGATCGCTACGGCCGGGTGAAGACCCTGCTGTTCACCGTGCTGTGCTTCGCCGTGTTCTCTCTTCTGCTGGCCCAGTCAACCACCATCTCCGAACTCGCGTTGCTGCGTTTCTGCATCGGCCTCATGCTCGGCGCGGTGATTCCGCTCGTGGTCGTGCTCTGCAATGAATACGCGCCGCTCAGGCATCGTGCCAAGATGGTCACCATCATGACTTGCGGCTATGCGGTCGGCGCCGCGTCGGGCGGATTCCTCTCCCTTCATATGGTGCCGCGTTTTGGCTGGAGCTCGGTTTTTTACGTGGGCGCGGCGCTGCCGCTGCTGCTTGGCCTTGCGCTACGGCTCTGGATGCCCGAATCGATCCGCTTCCTCACGCTGCGCAACGATACGGCGCGCGTCGCCGCCATCATGCGCAAGATCGCCCCCTCGCTGGCTTTCCCCGCCGACGCGCACTTTATGATGTTGACGACCGGCCGCGACACCGGAAAGAATGGCGCCTTCTCACATGTGCGGGAGCTGTTCACGGAAAACCGCACCCGTATCACGCTGTTGCTGTGGACTTGCCTGTTCATGAACCTGGTCGTACTGAATTTCATGAACAACTGGCTGCCGAGCCTGGTGGTCCAGACCGGCTTGCCAGTGCCGCAGGCGCTGCGCACGGCCACCATGCTGCAATTCGGCGGCTTCATCGGCATAGCGCTGATGGGGATTTTCGCCGACCGGTTCGGCTACTACAAAGTTCTGGCGACCGTCTTCGCGATGGGCTGCGCCGGGATCGCGCTGATCAGCCGGGCGGGCACGTCGCAAATCGGCCTGATGGTCACCATCTTTATCGGCGGCTTCGCCGTGATCGGGTCGCAGATGACGCTCGGCGCGCTGTCCGCGACGCTTTATCCCACCCGTATCCGCGCAACCGGGTCCAGCTGGGCGTTCGGTGTTGCCCGCCTGCTGTCGGTGATCGGTCCGTTCCTGGGCGGCCTGATGATCGCCAACCACTGGCCGCTCGCCACCATCTTCTATTGTGCGGCCCTGCCGATGCTGTTCGCGATGGCGGCCGTGCTGCTGATGATGCGCACCCCGCAGCCGCCGAGCACCCGGCAGGATGCGCGAATCCAGACGAGCCGAGGATTGTCGTGAACCAGTCTCAGCCACCCCATGACGGCATCGGCCAACCGGTACCGCGCCGCGAAGATCTGCGGCTGGTACAGGGTCAAGGTTGCTATAGCAACGACCTCAACCTGCCCGGCCAGGCCCATGCCTATTTCATTCGTTCTCCTCATGCCCATGCGCGGATTGAGTCGATCGACGCGTCAGCCGCGCTGGCGCTCGACGGGGTCATCGCCGTTCTGACCGGCAAGGATGTCGAGGCGGATGGATTGAAGTCGCTGCCGCACCGGCCGGTGCTGGGACACGAGGCGGACGTCAAACTCTCCAATACCGACGGCTCGGCGAAGTTCATTTCGCCCCATCTGCCGCTGCCGGCAGACCGGGCGCGCTTCGTCGGTGAGGCGGTGGCGATCGTTGTCGCCGAGACGGTGACGATCGCCAAAGATGCCGCCGAACTCGTCGCTATCGATTACGAGGCGCTGACCGCGGTGACCGCCACGCTGGCGGCCGCCGCGCCGGACGCGCCGCGCGTGTGGGATGAGCACGCCAATATCGCCCTCGATGCCCGGATCGGCGATACCGAGGCAACGGATGCCGCCTTCGCCCGCGCCGCCCATGTCACCTCGATCAAGACGTGGATTCAGCGGCTGACCGGCGTGCCCATGGAGCCGCGCGCCGCCCTCGGCAGCCACGATGCGCAGACGGGCCGCTATACGCTGTTCGCCGGCAGCGGCAACGTGGTCCGGCAGAAGCGGGAACTCGCCCACATTCTCGGTATCGAGGAATCGATGGTGCGCGTGGTCGCGCGCGACGTCGGGGGTAATTTCGGCACCCGCAATGCGTTCTACCCGGAGTTCGCCGTGCTAGCCTGGGCCTCGCGGCGCATCGGGCGACCGGTGCACTGGAACTGCGAGCGCCAGGAGGCGTTCCTGAGCGACTATCAGGGACGCGATCTTTATGTCGAGGCGGAGCTGGCGCTCGACGAGGATGGGCGGTTCCTCGCGATGCGCGGCTACAACCTGAGCAACGTCGGCGCCCACACGGTTTCCTTCGTACCGCTGACCAAAGGCATCGGCCTGATGAGCAGTGTCTACGACATACCGTGCGCCAGTTTTCGCGGGTGCGCGGTCAACAGCAACACGCCGTCGACCAACTCCTACCGCAGCGCCGGCCGCCCGGAGGCGATGTTCGTCATGGAACGGCTGATCGACATGGCCGCATGCGAGCACGGCTTCGATCGGGTCGAACTGCGCCGGCGCAATCTGATCCAGCCGGACCGCTTCCCGTACGCCAATCCGCTCGGCCTGACCTATGACAGCGGTGCGTATCCGCAGGTCATGGAGCGCGCGCTCGAACTTGGCAACTGGCACACGTTCCCGCAACGCCGGACCGAAGCGCGCCGGCGCGGCAAATATCGCGGCATCGGCGTGGCCAACTACGTCGAAATCACCTCCGGCATGCCGCGCGAACGCGCCGAAGTCACGGTGCTGCCGATCGGGCGTGTCGACGTGGTGATCGGCACGCTGTCGAGCGGCCAGGGTCACGAGACGAGCTTCGCCCAGTTGATCGTGGAATGGTTCAAGGTGCCCATCGGCCAGGTGCGCATCGTCACCGGCGACACCGACATCGTGCAGGGCGGCGGCGGCTCCCATTCCGGGCGCTCGATGCGTCTGGCCGGCATCGTGATCGGCAAGGCCAGCGAGGCGTTGCTCGGCCAGGCGACGCGCATCGCCGCCCATCTGCTGAAACTGGATAGTCCCGCCGCCGTGCGGTTCGAGAACGGCCGCTTCGGCGCGCCCGGCACCCCGGCTACTTTTGACATCTTCGAGATCGCCGCCGCGGCCGCCGACCCCGCCGCGCTGCTGCCCGACGATGTGCGCGGCCCGCTCGCCGCCGTATCCGACGAGACCGTGCAGGTTGCCGGCTACCCGTTCGGCAGCCATGTCTGCGAGGTCGAGGTGGATGCCGATACGGGCACGGTCGAGCTGATCGATTACATCGCTGTCGACGACGTGGGGCAGGCCATCAATCCATTGATCCTGCACGGCCAGGCCCACGGCGGCATCGCTCAGGGCATCGGCCAGGCGCTTCTGGAACGCTGCTACTACGAGGACGGCAGCGGCCAGTTGCTGTCGGGCTCCTTCATGGATTACGCGATTCCGCGCGCCTCCGACCTGCCCGACTTCATCACGGAGATCAGCGAAACGCCCTCGCCGACCAATCCGCTCGGCGTGCGCGCCGGCGGCGAAGGTGGCACGACGCCGGCGCTCGGGGTGGTCATCAACGCCCTCGTCGACGCGCTGGCCGAGTTTGGCGTGACGCATATCGACATGCCGGCGACACCCGAGCGGGTGTGGCAGGCGATTCAGGATGCGCGCCAGCGCGGCCATACCCCAGACTAACGAGAGCCTACCCATGAACGGCACCATCATTCGACAACTGCACGGGCGTTGCCTCGAACTGACCATCGACAACCCGGCGCACGACAACGCCGTCTCCGACGACATGGCCCGGGAGCTGGCCGATCTGCTCGATGCGGCGGCGGACGAGGCGGACCTCGTCGTGCTGCGCGGCGCCGGCGCGGATTTCTGCAGCGGCCGGATGTCGATGGGCAAGCGCAGCGGCACCCAACCGCAGGCGCTCGACCGGCGCCGCAAAACCGAGGTGATCTTTCGCTGCTACGACGCGTTCCGCGCCACGCCGGTGCCGGTGATCGGCGTGGTCCGCGGCCGCGCGCACGGTTTCGGCTGCGCGATCGCGGCGCTGTGCGACATCACGCTGGCGGCCAGCACGGCGAGCTTCCAGATTCCCGAAATGGCCCACAACATCCTGCCAACCATGGTGATGTCGGCATTGATCGATCGCATGCCGGCGAAGGAACTGGCCTATCTGGTCTATTCGACCCGGGAGATCGACGCCGCCGCCGCGCTGGCCTATGGCCTAGTCAGCGAGGTGGTGCCCGACGCCGGGCTCGATGCGGCGTTCGAGGCGCTCAGGAGCGCGATGCTGAACATGCCGCGGCCAGCGCTATGCGGCATCAAGGAATATCTGCGCTCGGCGCCGGACATGAGCATCCGTGGCGCGGTGGACTTCGCCCAGAACCTGCACGCGACCGTCAACTCTTCAAACGAAATGCTCAAGCAGAAAGACTAACGAAACCAGGACGAACCATGAGTAACAACGACACCCCCTTCGACTTCGACAAATTCCGCCTGCGTCGCTTCGTCGAGAAGCTGATCGATGCCGGTGAAGTCGCGATCCATGAAGATCCCGTTTCGCTCGCCGATCTGAGCGCGCGGATCGACGAAACGCCGAAGGCGTCGCTCTTCAGGCGGGTCGGGCAGGAGAAGTTCGAAATGATCGCCGCCGTTTCGGGCAGCCGCAAACGGCTGGCGATGGCGTTCGGCGTCGAGGAAAGCGAGCTCATTGCCGAATACACGCGGCGCATGGCCAATCCGCAGACGGTCGTCGAGGTGTCGTCGGAACAGGCGCCGGTGCACCAGATCGTCCAGACCGGCGACGACATCGACCTCATGAAGCTGCCGTTTCACCTTCAGCACGAATATGACGGCGCGCCGTACATCTCATCGGGCATCGACTACAGCGTCGACCCCGTCACCGGCCGGACCAACGTCGGCTGCCGGCGCCTGATGTTCCGCAGCAGGAACACCATGCGCGCCAATCTCTCCCAGCCGTCCGATCTGAAGCGCGTGTACCTCGCCTGCGTGGAACGCGGCGAAAAGCTGCCGGCCAGCTTCGCGATCGGCTCGCATCCGTTGGATTATCTGGCGGCCGGCCAACGAATTCCGGTCGACGAATTCGGCCTCGTCGGCACGCTGCGCGGCGAGCCGGTGCCAATGGTTCGCGGCCTGACCAACGGCGTGCTGGCGCCGGCGGACGCGGAAATGATCGTCGAGGGCTATTTCGACGAGCTGGGGTATAGCGAGAAAGAAGGCCCCTACGGCGAGTTCTACGGCTACTACGGGCCCGTGCACATGGACCCGGTGTTCCACGTCACGGCGATTACGATGCGCAACGACGTGCTGCACCAGACCGTGCGCCACAGCGGCCGTCATCTCAGCTGGACCGAATCGGCGAATCTGGGCGGCCTCAATTCGGAACTCCAGATGTGGCGTGTGCTGCGCGCGGCGAATATCGAGCCGACCGCGATCTGCGCCGTGCCGGGCACCAATGGACGCCAAAGCGCGCGCGTTGCGCTCAAGCGCGGCACGCCCGGTCAGGCGCGGCTGGCTATCTCCGCGCTCGCCGCCATTCCCCGGCTCAAATACATCTACGTGACCGATGACGACGTCGACGTGTTCTCGAACGAGCAGGTTGAATGGGCGATGTCGACGCGCTTTCGCAGCGACCGGGACATCGTCGTGCTGGAGGGCTTCGCCCCCTTCTACATGGACCCCACGACCGGCGACCACGGCAACATCGCCAAGGTGGGTTTCGATTTGACCGCCCCCTACGGCCGGCCCGAGACAATCGAGAGCCGGCGCGCCTTGGCACCTCGCTTCGCCGCTTCCTCGGCGGAGCGGCGTTTCGGCAGCGTTCGCGAGGCGCTGGCAGCCGGTCCGTTATTCTTCATGGAACTGATCGTGGCGCTCGGCAGCACGGACGGCCGCGAAATTGCGCTCGAACTCGAGGCACTGAATCAGGCAGGCGTCTTGTGCCGTCTGCGCGATGGCGAATGGGCGCTGCAAGAGAGTGCCGATAAAAAGTAGCCGCAACGCTGGACGGCCGCCCGATATAGACACCGCCATCGTATACCGGCTGTCCGCGTGCGGCTGAACCGAAGCGTGGGAGCGCCTGCACCGCCGTGCATTGGCCGGTCTGCACCGAGGCGGCAACGCGGACAACTCGTCCCAGATGCTCTCGATCAGATCCATCCGGCCGTCGCGATCGGTGACGGCAACCAGTTCCGCAGGGACGCAACTGGTTGCGGGTTTCGATCAGGCTGCTTCGCGCAACAGCGGCGATTCATTGCGATTGCCCGGGGCCGACACGAACGGCGCGATCACGTTGCAGTTGCGGTCACACAGGGCAACGACCTTGCAGCCCTTGACCTTCTTGTGGCCGCTGAAGCCGAAGTTGTTGCCTCCCTTCTTCGCGGCGCTCGTAGTACCATCGCCATGGGATCTGTCGCGATAAGGCGGAAGAGCGAATCATCGTTAGGATATTGAGGATTACTTATGCTGCCAGCGAGTAGAATTGCTCAGCGCGACTGCGCTCGGTGCAATTGTCTTTCATTTGACCCTTGGCGATCATATGCGCAAGCTCGATGCCGCTTAACAGGATGCGAGCGCAGCGAAAATTCTTGAAGCCCAGCATCGGACGCGTTCGCCTCTTGATAGCCCGATGGTCCTGCTCAACGATGTTATTCAAATACTTGTTCTGTCGAATCTTGATCGGGGTGTCCCATTCGGCGTTCAGCGCGTCTAGCGCGGCAAGGTTCGCGCCGCTCTTATCGATGGTCACCGTCTCGGGTTCGCCGTTTTGGTCGATCGACTTTTCAAAGTAGCGCTGCGCCGTGACCTTGTCGCGATGGCCACACAGCAGGAAATCGACTGTGTTGCCCTGCTTGTCGACCGCACGATACAAATACTTCCACTGCCCTCGGACCTTGAGTAGAGTAAGAGACAGGGCGTAGTCGAACTATTTCCCTGCCTCTCCTCTCCGAACCGGACGTGCGCCTCTCAGCGCATCCGGCTCTCCATCCAGGTGTCGCTAAAAGCGAAGACAATCTACCGCAGGAGCCAGCGAACTGCTGTTGGTCTCCATGTAGTATGTCGTCAGTCTGCTTCGCATTTCACTGATTATCAAAGGTCTTCACCTCACTGTGGTCAGTTAATCTGCCTGGCAAACCACCTGGACTGCCCCCCTTCGCCATGTGGCCGGCTTTCCCGGCCTCGGACTACTACGGAGGCTCCGCCAGCTTGCACATCATCGGGGGCACACTCCCTTGGCATCTGTGCAAACCTTCCCCAGTTCACATGCTGGACTCAATCGCACGGGCGAGGTTGCCTGTCGCAGTCTTTATCCTTGCTTGCCGCAAGTCGTCGCAGATATCACGGTCTAGCTGCGCGCTCTCCGTAATGCCCTGCGGTCGGCATACATCTCCGGCCAGCATTCGCGGCATCCGTCCGTACACGTGACCGACGCCGATCCGCGTCCTGCCTGTTAAGCGGTGTAGAAGGCAGGGGTGACGATTCAACCCACAGATGCGATTAAACAGGTTCGTGTCCCTCAACCGTCCCATGCTCAGCCTGGAGGCTCATCTTGGCGTAACCGCTTCGCCGCAAACCCCGTTTCCCACGGACTTCGTCACCTTGCCAGTGTCGGCAAGTCACCGCCGCTTCGGCTCACTCCCTCTCGCAGCAGAGGAAGGGCATGCCCCGGTACTGCGACATCAACTCCACCGGGACCTGCATTCCAGACATGCTCAAGCAGCTTCACCCCCGTACGGGCGGGCTACGCTGGCTGGGCGTACCGTACGTCTCGTCGACTCGCCACGACTGACCGGCTGCCGTGGCAAAGCGGTTCCAGCATTTGACGAACTCCGGCGTGAAGCGCTTAACCCAGCGCATGATCGTCGTATGCGCGAGCGACAGCCCGCGCTCGGACATCATCTCGACCAGGTCGCGGAAGCTGAGCTTGTAGCGAAGGTACCAGCGCACGCACAAAACGATGACCTCGCGATCGAAATGCAGACCGTCGAACAGCTTGTCGATGCTTTGCCACTTGCCCATGCCTCGCCACCCACTCGTTAAACCGCGAGCTTAAACCGTCCGCACTTCCATTTGCAACAGTACCCTCTGGAGCAGAGCAACGGGCGTTAATGGCCGAGGTCGCAAGTGCTGATCTGGCTGGGCTCCGCGGTCGTCGGCCTGCAGCGATTTCCGCACTCGACCCATAGCCGCTATTGCGACCGTGTTGGCCAAAGGTCCGCCCTCGAGCGCACAACGTACCTCTCGTACTGACCGCGTCTTTCCAGCACGCGGCAACGGACTTCTACAGGTCCGTCGTCGCGTGGCTTCATGCAGGCTGATCGAAACTGCCGGGGCTCTTGTCCGAGGCCGTCCACTGCGAAGTACGAGTTCGCTCCGCCTTCCGCAAGCCGACCTTCAGGCCTTCCGTGTCGAAGTCTTTCGTATAGACTGGCGTGCCGGGCTGGTGACGCCAGGAGTCGTCGATACCGCCATTATCGAGGGCATCGAAACCCACTTCGTTGACGAGTTGCATCACTGCCGCCTTGGCGTCGGCGCTATCGCCCGAGACTGGCAGCGCAATCCGCCCCGGCGTGCCTTCCGGCTTGCCGAGATTGCGCAAATGATCCGCGTAGATGTTGTTGAACACCTTGATTACCGGCTGGCCGATCTGCTGCGCGACCCACGCGCTTTCCATCATCCCCGACTCGATCCCGTCGATGCGGCCATCGCGCTCGCGTGGATAATAATTGCCAGTATCGATTACAACCGTGGTTTCCGGCACGTCGTCGAACAGGCCCGCAGGCAGATCGAGCACCTTCTTTTCGGGAATCGTGACCACGATCACCGCTGCACCACGGACCACATCCGCGAGTTCGGCTGGTTTCGCGCCAGTTTCGCGTGCGACATCGGCGAGCGTATCCGGCCCGCGCGAGTTGCCGATAAGCACCTCGTGCCCATGTTCGACCCAGCGCAGCGCCAGTACCCTCCCTATATTCCCCGCGCCAATGATGCCAATTTTCATACACCCTCCTTTTCTTTCAGTTGACTACAGCGGGACGCGCGCAACGGCCATGCCCGTGCGTGTTGACCATCCCCGCGGACTCGCCATAGCCTAGCATCATCCGGGCTGAGATACTGGGCCGTCCCGTCCCGCAGGACGGGCGGCCTGGCCAAACAGCGCATCGCGGATCCAGCCTTCCAGCGGCCTGTCCATGCGCAGCTTGTAATCGCCAAAACGCTTCAGATTGTGGGTTGGATACGGACTCAGGAACTCCAGGTCTCCGGGCCTCGGGCGAATCGAATGACTCTGGTCGACCCGCTGCCGTCATTCGACTCGCCGCTATTCCTATGACCGCTCTCGAATGCGGATTCAACCGGTGGATGCAACGGCTTGCTGAAATCGTTCAGCTGGTGTGTCGAAGTCTAGTGTTTTTCGGGGACGTTCGTTGGCTCTGTCGCGATAAGGACGGAGGGACGAGCGCAGTGTACCGGGCGCGATCGTTTATGAGGCGAGGGAATAGAATTGCTGTGCGGCGGACGCGCAGTTCCCTTTGGCGCATTTCATTTGCCCCTTGCGGATCATATGCATCACCTCAATGCCGCCCAGAATGATGCGTGCACAACGAAAATCCTTGAAACCGAGCATGGGTCGGGTTCGGCGTTTGATGGCCAGGTGGTCCTGCTCGATGCGATTGTTCAGATACTTGACCTGACGGACGCGGATAGGTGTTTCGCGTGCGGCGTTGATCGCCTGGACGGCGGCCAGATTTGCACCGCTCTTATCCATGTTGACCGTCTGCGGGGCGCCGTTCTGGCCAATCGCTTTCTCGAAGAAGCGGCGCGCTGCAGGCTTGTCGCGACGGGCGCGCAGCAGGAAGTCGATGGTGTTGCCGGCCTTGTCCACGGCGCGGTAGAGATACTTCCACTGACCCCTGATCTTGAGGTAGGTCTCGTCCATCCGCCAGCTTTTGCCGACCGGCCTTTTGTGTTTGCGAAACATTTTCTCGAGCAATGGCACCAGCTTGATCACCCAGCGGTGCACGGTCGAATGATCGACTGAAATACCGCGCTCACCCATCATTTCCTCGAGATCACGCAGACTCAGCGAGTAGGCCACGTACCATCTCACGCAGACCAATATCACTTCGAGCGGATAGTGAAGTCGCTTCAGAACTTTGGCTATGCCCGAGGTCAGTGCCTTTCGCGGAGTGTGCGTCTTCTTCATCGTGCCATTCTGGGAATTTCGTCTGCTCCGGATTTTACCCCTTCGGCTTATCGCGACAGAGCCCAAAAAGCTGGAGGCGATCACGTTGCGTAAAGCGCGCCGCAGCGCGCACAACGATACGGTGAGCCCACAAGATTCGCGTTGAGGATGTAGGGTGTCTCCTGCCCGCAATGCTGGCATTTCGTCTCAAGCTTCTGTCGGTGAACGGGACACCGGTTTTCACTGAACAACACGGATGGCGGCAGACTGCGACTGCCAACACCGACTGCGAAATTTGGGTGCGGACATGGACACAATGCCATCGCCCCGCTCCTCTACAGACTTCGCTTTTTGACCTTTTTGCGGGTAGCGGTTTTGCACATGACAGTTAGTTGCATTCGTGAAATTGGGAAAGACGGGGAACGGTGAGCTGTCCCGGGAGGCCCTCGCTGGCTGATGCCCATTTGCATGACTCGATGAAAGTGGCGAATGAGGACGGAAAGATACCGTCGCGCAGTGGCAGAATTCCTCCACCGTGCGGCACCCGCAGTGAGTTCCGTCCGGATTCGCCGCAATAAACGTGCTACCGCCGATGCGAGACAACGGTCGATGCAACAAGTGCTCTGTGTCCAGCCGTAGCGGCTACCCGGTCACCATCCAAACTTCGCTTCGATGCCCACATAATCCGCATTGCGCGCGCGCCGAGCGCACGGATCGAGTCACCGACTTCGAAATGCACCGCTTCCAGCGCGAGCGCAACGTTCCGGCTGACGGGCCAGTCGGCGCGAATCTGCGCATACATCCCCGTCCAGCGCGTTCCCTTCCCCGCCGTGCCGGGCACCACGGCCATCCCTTGACCTTAGATCGCATCAGCTGCCGGCGCGCGCCACTGGAAACCGAGCGCCGTCACTAACGTGACCTTTGGCGATACCTTGAACGTGATCGACGGCTTCACGTGAATCACGTTGCTATAGCCCGTGTATCCCGCCAGCGTGAAGTAGTAGCCGTTCGGAAACAGCGGATTGAAGGTCTCGACGCGTCCATCACCCGGATGCCGGTCGCTCGCGGCCTCCCCTTCAGATACGACGCTCACGGCTTCTGGATCGTCGCACTAATTGCGATGCTTCTGACAAGTCTTGCCGCATGGCTCATCTTCCATCCACGGCGCGATTAAAAAGTGCCGATAATACTGGACCCGCCGGGGCGCGTAACGCCACACGCCCCGGCGCGACGGCAATCAATTGATCTGCAGGCGCTTGCTCTCCGAGGTCGCTTTTTTGGGAAGCGTCAACGAGAGTATGCCGTCCTTGTACTCGGCCGCAGCGGTCGCTTCGTTGATCTCCGTCGCGAGCGAGAACGAGCGGCTGACGGAGCCCGAGTAACGCTCACGTCGAACGACGCGTTCTCCTTCTTTCAGTTCCTGCTTGCGCTCGACCTTGGCGCTTATCGAGACGAGATTGCCGTCGATCTTCACGTCGATATCGTTCTTCTCAACGCCTGGTAGTTCGGCTTTCACCGTGTACGCTGTGTCGCTTTCCGTCACATCCACCTTGATGTCGGCGAGCGGCGCATCGCCGCCCGGCGCGCCGCGTAGCGGGCGGAATAGCCCCTGGAACAGTTCCGACATGGGTTCGAGTGGAAACGGGTCAAATCGAGTCAAGTTGCTCATCGTGTTACTCCTGGAATCGTCCATGAACGTCATGGATACTGGGTTTCGTAAAATGCCTAAGACACCTCGATAATGACTTTGAGCGCGTGCGTTTCAACCGCACGGCCAAAGGTGTCATAGGCATTAGCCACGTCCTCGAGCTGGAAGTGGTGAGTAATGAGTTGCGCTGGATCGATGCGCTTCGCGCGAACAGTCTTGAGCAACATCGGCGTGCTGACGGTGTCGACCAGACCCGTCGTGATCGAGATGTTGCGGTCCCAAAGTTTTTCCAGGTGCAGATCGGCCTTGACGCCATGCACGCCGATATTCGCGATGACGCCGCCGGGCGCGATGAGCGCCTCGCACAATTCGAACGTCGCGGGTACCCCTACGGCCTCGATCGCGCAATCGACGCCCGTCTGGTCCGTCAGTTGCATCACGGCGGCCACCGGATCGGCACTGCCGATGTCGATACAGGCCGTGGCGCCGAAGCGGCTAGCGACTTCGAGACGGTTGCGGTCGCGGTCGATCATGACGATCTGCGCTGGCGAATAGAACTGTGCGGTCAGGAGCGCGGCGAGACCGATCGGGCCAGCACCGACAATCGCCACTGTGCTGCCCGGCTGCACCTTGCCGTTCAGCACGCCGCATTCGAAGCCGGTGGGCAGGATGTCCGAGAGCATGACGAGCGCTTCCTCATCAGCACCGGCCGGAATCGGGTACAGACTGGTCTCGGCGTGCGGAATGCGCACGTACTCGGCCTGCGTTCCGTCGATCTTGTTACCCAGAATCCAGCCGCCTGTCGTGCAGTGCGAGTAGATCCCGCGCCGGCAGTAGTCGCATTTGCCGCACGAAGAAATGCACGAAATCAGCACCCTATCGCCTTGCTTGAACGCGGAGACGGCCGCGCCGACCTCCTGGACTATGCCAACGCCCTCATGTCCGAGAATGCGCCCAGGCTCGCAAGTTGGCACGTCTCCTTTCAGAATGTGCAGATCGGTGCCGCAAATCGTGGTGCGCGTCATCTTGACGATCGCATCGCCGGGTGCGGCGAGCTTGGGAATCGGCCGTTCATCGAGCGATTTCTTGCCGGGACCGTGATACACGAGCGCTTTCATGGAATGCCTCCGTTGGACGAAACAGAACTGCTGTACGACTGACTGTAGGCCGGCTGACGTAGTCTCGCTTGACATGTATCAAGCGGAAGTCAGCGTCGGCAGCACGCCTGGAAAAATGGCCTCGTCAGTGCCCACGGATCGCGCCAGCGCTTACGCTGATGGGAACCTTCCCTGCTTCCCGCTCAGGCGTCGACCGCAGGCTCCCGAACAAGCAGCACGGGGCACGGCGAATGGCGCACGAAACGCTCGGCGACGCTGCCGAGCACCATGCGCCGCATGCCACGCCGGCCGTGCGTGCCCATCACGACGAGATCCACGCCGTGCGCGTCGACATAACGCGCGATACAACTGGCGATGTCCTCGGCGATGCCCAGCGTCTCGATAATCTCGGAATGCCCGGACACGTTGAACTCGTTCATCCTAGCGACAGCGTCGTTAAGCAGGCTTCGCCCAACCTGGCGCTCCGCGTCAGTCAGCAGATGGGGGTCGCAGGCGCCCGCGTACGTGAACGCGCCAGACTGGTCGATAACGTAGACGGCGGTCAGTTTGGCGCGCGCCAGTTTGGCCATGCGGATCGCCTCGGTGAGCGCACGGTTGGACGCTTCGCTGCCGTCCACGGCTATTAGAATGTTTGCGTACATGTTTCCTCCTCAGTGTGCATTGCGAAAGACAAGGCGGGCTGCCCGACTTCGGTATCGAGCGGGTCAGGGCCGCGTACGAGCCGGAGTCCCATTGAGCTTCTGTTCGGCGAAATCGAATGCAGCCTTGATCGCCGCATTGGCGCTGGTGTTGAGGCAATGTCTGACCGGGACCAGTTCGCCATCGCGCATGATCAGGTCGAGCCGGGCGTCGAACAGCGGTGTGGGCGCTTCACCGGCATAGGCTCCGTTCCGGTAGCCATCCGCCGTCACGTGGATGGATTCAACCGCGAGGTGGCAGCCCGCAATGGACTTGCCGAAACGTTCCAGACGAATCAATTGCGACGCCGCCTCGGCTTCGATCTGCGACGTGCCCGCGAAACCGAGATAGACGATTTGCATGCCAACTCCCATTTGCCTTCTCCCTGGCGTAACACCTTGTCGCGCAACTTGCTGCGAAATCGTCTGCCGCGGCCGCATCGCTGGCATCGCGATATGAAAACACTGCCCGGACGTTTAGATCATCGGCGCGAACAGCTTGAGCTAATTGACTTGCGTCAAGACATCAACTACGCGTCCGCTCAAACGGCAGTCTCGGCACTCGCCGCTAATTCCACGATGTCAGCCGTGATTTCGTCCTGGCGGACCTGCCGGTACCGTTGCGTCAGTTCATCGAGCGTGTCCCTCACGTTGGCGCGCGCAGCCATCATCGCGCGCACGCGCGCTTCGTTTTCGGCGGCGAACGAGAGCATCAGCGCCTCGCACAGCTCCACATAGACATAGGCTTCGACCAACCCGGCGAGCAGCCGCTCGGCCGGCAACGTGAGCAACGGCGGCTGGCTGCGCCGCACCGCCTGGAAACGCGAAAAATCAAACGGAATCAGGCGATGCTCGACGATCTCGCCATGCGCCGCGATGCCGGGCACCGCGTGAATGACCGACACCTTCGTAGCCGTCTGAGGCTCGAGACGTTGATAGAGCGCATCGGTGATACGGTTGGCCAGTGTGGCCACGTCGTCGGCATGGGACGCGGCCGGCGAACTCCATGCAAACGTGAGGTGACGTTCATTGGCGGCGATCTGGCCACGCGTTCCCACGAGCAGAACTTCGCTGTGCGCCGACGCAAGTCGGAACAGCGTGTGGTCGAGGATCTCTTCATTGAACGCGCCAACGAACCCCTGCTCCGCGCAGAGCACGATGAAGATCTGCGCGCCGTGATCCGGTGCACGCTCAGGCACTCCGCCGCCGTGAGCGAGTACGGCGCCAATCGCGGCGCCCACTGTCGACGCCGAAGAACGGATGCCGGGCAGCCGCTTCTGGGCTTCCCGCGAGCGAGCCGCGGCAATCCCACGCATAGCGCCGATGACGGCGTCGAGCTGGCGGGCGGTGACGCTGCGTGATTCGATTTCGGAGAGTTGGCCGCTCATGTCGGATTCCCGGTTCCGGAGGGCCCACCGGCGACCGGTGGCGTCATCTGTTGAACGAGCTCGCGAACCGTGACGACCAGTACAGCCTGGAGTGCTGCGTCAAACGGTGCGGACGATGAACGCGCGCGAGCCTGCGCCAGTTCCGATTGCACGCGCGGGCCCTGCAGTCGCGCGGCTAGTTGCGTTCGCACTTCAGCGATGATCGTGGCAGGCGCGGCGTCGAACACGCCTGCCGCGAGTGCCGTAAGCAGCGCGATCTCGTCGAGCGTGCGCAAGGCGCTGAAACGCGGCTGGGCAATCAGTGCGCGGATACGTTCGCCACGAGCGATCTTGCCGGCGACACGCGCGTCGGTCAGACCGCCAAAGCGGCTGAACATCTCGAGCTCGAGAAACTGCGCGTAATCGAGCCGCAGACGCCCCGATACGTCCCGCAGCGCCGGGTGCTGCGCCTTGCCGCCGACCCGGCTCACACTCAAGCCCACGTCGACGGCCGGGCGCTGGTTCGCCGCGAATAGCGCGGCATTCAGCACGATCTGCCCATCGGTAATGGAAATCAGGTTGGTCGGGATATAAGCGGACAGGTTGCCCATATCCGTTTCCGCGATCGGCAGCGCCGTCAGGGAGCCGCCGCCGAGTTTGGCCGACAGCCTGGCCGCCCGTTCGAGCAGGCGGGCGTGTACGTAAAAGATGTCGCCGGGATAGGCCTCGCGTCCCGGCGGTTCGCGCGTCAGCAGCGCCAGTTCGCGGTGGGTGGCGGCATGTTTGGTGAGGTCGTCGATAACGACCAGCGCGTGTTGTCCGCGGTCGCGAAAGTACTCGGCTATGGTGAAGCCCGCGAACGGCGCGATCCACTGCAACCCGGGCGCGGACGATGCGCCGGCGACCACGAAGATGCAGCGTTCGGGCGCGCCGTATTGGCGCACGGATTCGATCACTCGCTGCACGGCGGTCGTACGCTGGCCGATGGCGATGTACACGCAGATCATGTCCGACTGCTTCTGATTGACGATGGTATCGATGGCCAGCGCGGTTTTCCCGGTGGCGCGATCGCCGATAATCAGTTCCCGCTGGCCGCGGCCGATCGCGAACAACGCGTCGACGAGCAGCACGCCGGTTTCGACTGGCTCGCTGACCAGGTCGCGTTCGATGATCGCAGGCGCGGGCCGCTCAGCCGGCATGCGTCGCGCGGCCACGACCGGCTCGTCACGGTCGAGCGGCCGTCCGAGCGGGTCAATCACGCGGCCCAGCAGCCCCTCGCCAACCGGCACTTCAAGCACAGCGCCGGTACGGGTCACGCGAGTCCCTGCTTCGACTGCGCTGCCGTCGTCCAGCAGCACGACGCTGATTAGGTCCGTGTCCAACGTGTGCGCGAAGCCCGTCGCGCCGCTTTCGAAATGCAGCAGTTCGTTGAGGGCCGCATCAGGCAGCCCGGAGACAAAGGCGATGCCGTCCCCGAACCGTTCGACGCGCCCGAGCGTCTGCGCATGGGGCGCCACCGCCGTGCGGGTCAGCGTAGTGCGCTGTTCCGTCAGCCAGGGATCGTCGGCCATGTCAGCCGGGCGCATGGTCGCCATCCAGCAACGCCGTTCTGATTCGCGCGAGATCGGCCCCGAGACTGTTGCACACCACCGCATGGTCGGCCCGCAGTTCCAGCCCGGCAATGAGGAGAGGATCGACCTCGATCTGTAGCGACACAGGTCGCTCCAGGCTGGCCGCGAGCACCTCGCGGCAACGCTCCTGCCCCGGCTGCGTCAGTGCGCGCGGCGCGAAGACCTTGAGCGCGGTGCCGTTCGCACCGAGCTGTGCGCGAACCGCTTCGGGCAGCTGCACAATGCCTTCGGCGAGACCCTCGATGAATCCGCTCACGCGCGCACTTTCGGGCAGCCTGGCGAGCAACTTCGCCGCGATATCGACGGCCAGCTGCGTAGCCCGCCGCGCCACCAGTTTGTCCTGCTCGACGCGCGCCGCCCCGGCCTGGGCGATGCTTGTCGAGCGCACCTTGTCCGCCTCGCTTTGCGCGGCGCACAGTAGTGCCGCTTTCTGCGCCTCCGCCTCCACCGCGATTGCCTTCAAGGCGTCGCCGCGCGCGGCGGTGAGCTGCTGCGTTTCGCGAGCCGCGGTGTCGCGTTCCAGAACCGCCGCCCGCTTTGCCGCTTCGGCATCCGCTATCAGTGACTGAGCCGCCTTCTGACGCTCGGCGATGATCCTCGCTACCGGACGGAACAGGAAACGCGCCAGCAGCCAGATGAGGACCAGGGCATTGATCGTCTGCAGCGCGAGCGTCGACCAGTCGATTCGCATGACCGGCGCCTACTTGACGAACGGATTGGCGAACAGCAGCAACAAGGCGATGACGAGGCAATAGATCGCCATCGTCTCGATCATGGCCAGCCCGACGAACAGGGTGCGCGAAACGGTGCCAGCCGAATCCGGCTGCCGCGCGATCGCGTCCATTGCGGCCGCGACGGCGCGGCCTTCGGCCAGTGCCGGCCCGATCGCGCCGAACGACACAGCAAGCGCGGCGGCGGCGATGCTGACGACTTCAATGAGGTTATTCATGAGGTGTTGCCCTGTTCGACGCCGACGGGATCATGGGTATCGCTGATCGCTGCACCGATGAACACCATCGACAGCACCGCGAAAATGTAGGCTTGTACGGCGCCGGTGAGCAGATCCAGCGCCATCAAAGGAATCGGGACGAGCAGGCCCGCGAGGGAAAGGATGATGCCGATCACGAACACGCCGCTCATCACATTCCCGAACAGGCGCACTACGAGGGAAAACGTTCGCGTGATCTGCTCGACGACGTTCAACGGAATCATCACCCAACTCGGCTCGGCGAAGGCCGCAAAATAGCCCGCGGTGCCGCGCGTGCGTATGCCGTAGAAGATTGTGGCGCCCAGTACGATCAGCGCGAGCGCGGCGTCCGTTTCGAGGTGCGCGGTGGGTGGCGTCACGCCCGGCACCAGTGCGGACCAGTTGGCGATCAGCACGAACAGGAACAGCGTGCCGATCAACGCGCGATACCTGGCGGGACTCGTCTGCATGGTGTCGCGGATCTGCTGATCTATAGTGTCGACCAGCAGTTCCAGCACCGTTTGCGTCTTGCCAGGCGTGAGCGAGAGGTTGCGGCACAGCAAGGCGGACAACGCGGTCATCAACGTCATCAGTGCCCAGGTTGTAAGTACCGGCCCGGTGATGGAGAATACACCGACCTGCAGGAGCGGCGCGGTTGCCAGTGGTGAAGCGGTCATGGCCGGCCTCCGTGACGACGCATTGCGATTGCGCGCGCGAGCAGAATGCCTGCCATGCCCGTCAGCAGCGCCAGTGCGCCGAAATGCGCGAGCGTCAGCAGCAACGCACCTGTGAGCGCGAAACGGGCAAGCTGAAGCGCCAGCGCGGCTGCCGCGCGGCCTTCGGCAAACAGCGGGCCGTTCCAGCGCAGCGACATGAAATGCCATGCGCCCGCTAACGTGCCGACCGCGAGTCCAAGCGCGGCCTGCGCGACGATCGACGACGGTGCGCTATTCATGGTGCCCTCCTTGCTGCCGGTGCATCCATTTCCAAGCCGACCAGAAGCCGACTACGGCGCCGAGCATCAGAAGCGGTGCCGAAAAGAACACCCGCGTGCCGAAGGTTCGGTCCAGCCAGTGTCCGAGCGCGAGTCCCATCAGCGTCGGCAGGACGATCGCCCAACCGAGGATGCCAATCTGTCCGAGCCTGCTGCCGAGCGATGGCTCGGGTTCCGCCCGGCCGCGCGAATCACGCTCGGCGGCCTCGCGCGCTGCGCCGGCCATCCTGTCGTGCGGGTCGTGCTCATCGGTAGGGTGCGGGTTCATCGCAGATGCGCTCCCATGCCGGATCCATCGGCACCATCGATGCCCGGGCGCGGGCGCAGATAGCTCAGCATCTGACGCACTGCGCGCGCATGCAATCGCAATTGCTCGACACGGGCGCGGCGTGCCGCGTCGTCTTCATCGGCATGACGGCTGCGCACGCCGGCTTCCAGACTGTCCAGCGAATCACCGGGAATCGCCTCGCGGCAGGCGATCGACACCTGAACGCCGCCCGATACCAACAGCACGCCGCCGTCCACTGCGCAGTAATGGGTGACGCCGTCCGCACAGGTCCAGCGCACCACCGACGGCGTCAGCAGCGTCACGAGGTCGGCATGTCCGGCGCGGATGCCGAACGAGCCGCTTTCGTCCTGCGCGCGCAGGGAAACGATCTCGACGGCGTCGAACCACAGCGTCGAAGGCGTCGCGACGGTCAGTGTCAAAGGCGCGCGGCTCATGGCACCTGCTCCACGGCACGCGCGCTGGCGTCCGGTGCGACGGCGTCCTGTGCGGCGGCCGCCGCTTCCTTGCGGCGACCCTCGTCGAGTATGCCGATCATGTAGAGCGAGCTTTCCTGCCACGTATCGCACTCGCCGGCGAGGATCGCCTTGCAGCCGGCAATCGTGTCGGCGATCGCCACGGAACGGCCCGCTTCACCCGTGAAGGCTTCGGTGACAGCGAAAGGCTGGGTCAGAAAACGCTGCAGGCGCCGCGCACGCCCTACGAGCACGCGGTCGTCGGCGCCCAGTTCCTCGATACCAAGCAAGGAGATGACGTCCTGCAACTCGCGGTAGTGCTCTATGATCCGGCGCACCTCGATCGCAACCGCCGCGTGTTCCTCACCGACTACGAGCGGGTCGAGCAGGATCGATGAAGATGCGATCGGATCGATGGCGGGGTACATCCCCTCCCCGGCCATCGCGCGGGACAGCACGACCATGCTGTCGATGTGCGCTGCGATCGCGGTCACCGCCGGGTCGGTGAAATCGTCGGCGGGCACGTAGACGGCCTCGATTGCAGTGACCGACACGTCGCCAACCGAAACAATACGTTCCTGCAGACTCGCGACTTCGCTCGCCAGCGTAGGCTGATAACCGACTCTTGAAGGCATGCGCCCCAGCAGGCCCGACACCTCGGCACCCGCCTGCACGAAGCGAAACACGTTATCCATCAGCAGCAGCACATTCTGGCGGCGTTCGTCGCGGAAATACTCGGCGATCGTCAACGCCGTAAACGGTACACGCCAGCGTGCGCCGGGTGGTTCATTCATCTGGCCATATACCAGCACCGTGCGCGCCAGGACGCCAGACGTGCGCATGTCGAGCAACATCTCGTGCCCCTCGCGCGAGCGTTCTCCGACCCCGGCGAACACCGAAATGCCCTGATAGCGCTCGACCATTGCATGGATCAACTCCATGACCAGCACCGTCTTGCCGACGCCCGCTCCGCCGAACATTGCCGCCTTGCCACCCTGGGCGAGCGGCGCGAGCAGATCGATCACCTTGATGCCGGTGGAGAATAGCGTCGTCGAGCCCGTCTGCGCGGCGAGCGGCGGCGCAGCGCGATGAATCGGACGGCGCTCTATAAGCGCGGGAAGTGCGGGACCGTCGTCACGAGTCGCGCCCGTCACGTCGAGGAGCCTCCCGAGCACCGCCTCGCCGACCGGCGCCGCAATGGGACCGCCACAGGCTTGCACGCGCGCGCCACGCCGCAATCCCGCCGTCGCTTGCAACGCTAGCGCGCGCACCGTGGTTTCGCTCAGGTGTGTCTGCACTTCGGCGAGCACCGGCGCGAGATCGTCCGACAGGATGAGTAGTGCGTCTTCGATGGGAGGAAGCGGACCATCCGCAAACCTGACGTCGACGACCGCGCCCCGCACTGCGACGACGCAGCCGTCGTTTGCAGTCGACTGTCCTGCTGATGGATCTGCTTCTGGATGAGTCGACATAGGGATCCCGTAGCAGGTTCGAACAGTCGCAAGGTAACGCCGCGATCGGCCCGGAAAAATGACCTTTGTCAAACGTATCGCAGTTGATAACTTGCGATCCGCAGGCAGGAGGCTGGGCCGTCCTTGCCCATCGTCACGACGCGCCGACGAATGCGCGGAAATTCATTTCCACCGCACGGATCTGCTCGGCGCAACTTCTGTACAGCCAGCCCGGGTTGCCATCTGCCCGATACATACCCCGGCACAAACCCTTGAGGCTGATCGTCGAGGCTCCTCTTTCGTCGGTCGTCCGCGTCGCCCACACATAGACGGCGCCAAACATGTGTGGCTCGGCCGTTTCGATCACCGTTTCGTCGGCGTGGCGAATCGGCGTCACCGAGCGCAGTGCAACATACGTCCTGGTCAGGGTCCAAAGACGATCGCAATCTGCGCGCGTGGAACATTCCACCGACGCATGGGCGCGCGCTTCGTCGAGCTGAATTTCCGTATCGCGAAGCGCGGCAACGCGTGCCTCGGTGGTGCACGCCGCGAGTCCGGCGATCAGAAGGGCGAGGATCAATCTATTTTCCATGTCCGCTCATTCCCCCGACGAATCAACACGCCCATTCGAGATTTCGCGATTTGGCGATGTGCCGCTTGAGGTCACTGACAAACACGGCAAGGGCAGCGTGCACACCGTGAAGCGCCTCGCTCGCAATGACCTTGCATTCGGCGGCGGCTGGCTTGCCCACAATCTGCTGCATCTCACGCAGCGCTTTGTCAGCGCCCCGCCCGCCGAAGCTGCAAAAGAACGCCACCTGCGGCAACCGCGCTCGATTCTCCATGAGGTAAGAACGCAACGGGGCCGACACCGAACCCGCCCACACTGGCGAGCCGATGACAACGAGATCGTACGCCGAGACATCCCGCCCCGCCGGTACGATTTCAACGTGCCGCTTGCGGATCGCATCGACTAGCGAGCGCAGATAGCCGCCGGGTCCTTCGCGATTGCTGCAGTCGCAGATCTCCTCGAGATCGGCGTCCAGCATCCCTGCAAGTGCCGACGCAAGCGAACGCGTGGTGTCGGTGCGCGAGTAATACACGACAAGAACGTTAGCTTCGGACATTTTGATCTCCGTACCACGTGCCGTTATGCGTTCACATGCGGGATCCGCAGTACCTGTCCCGAGCATAGGCGTGGCTAGGAGAGTTCTCATGATCCATGTCAAGCATCGAACTCGACCGTCATTATTGCTCCATTGGCGTGTAGGGAATGCCTGACATGAGCGTAGGACGCCCTACGCGCAGCTCAGCGTCACCTGATTTCTATCCACCGTGCCCTGACCAATACTAACTTTCAGGACAGCAGCAATCGAAAGCCCTGCGACGCTCGCGATAAACGTGCCGAGGTTGACCTGTAAGGAGACCAGCCATGCCGAACGATACTTTATCCGTCCATGCCACTGCGCAGGCCGGACAAGCGCAGGACACACGCGATACCGCCAGCGAACTCGACGAAATTCTCGCGCTGGCCCGCGACTCCGGAATGCTGATCACGCTGGACGGGCAAATCGGGCGCGAGAAATACCAAAGCATCGCGGGCTCACTGCACGCCTTCAAACGCTTCGCTGAGGCGCTCTGCAACAACTTCGGTCAACGCGCGGCAACGTGACCAGCATGCGGCCTATTCACCAAAAGAGGTGAGGCATGAAGCTGACTTTTCTAGGCGCGGCAGAAACTGTCAGCGGCTCGAGGTATCTGCTGGAGGGAGCCGGCCTTCGGGTGCTGATCGCCTGGGACGGCAGCCGCGAAAGCGCCCGCGCCCTCACCGACGCGATGCAGGTTATCAAACATGCGAAGTTCGTCACCGTAGTGACCGTGGAAGCAGGGCCGACACACAGCGAACCTGCCGGCATCGACTTCGCCGCGTGGCTGGAACGGCACAACATTCAAGCGGGATTTGCGACCGCCCCCTGCGTGTCCGGCGTCTCCGCAGGTTCACTGCTACTGAATATGCTTACCGACCGCCATATCGACCTCGTGGTGATGGGCGCGTACGGCCATGCGCGCGTACAGGAACGACTTTTCGGCGGTGTGACACGAAGCATGCTTCAGTCGATGACGGTACCGGTGCTGATGTCGCATTGATCCGACGCCCGGGGACTCATGGGAGCACAGGGGTACGCGGAAAGAGCCCCTCGCGCAGTTTTGAAGCGCCTGCTTGCTGGGCGCTTCCCCTTAAAGGCTTGATGGGATCTCGTCGATCGCAAACTCGCGCCGAACCATGAGAACCGGTACTTTGGTACGGCGCAAGAGCGCTTCGGCCACGCTGCCCAGCAACAGGCGCCCGATTCCATGCCGGCCATGCGTGCCCATCACCACCAGATCGGCCTCGCACTCTTCGGCGGCACGGCAAAGCACACCGGCAATGTCCTCGCCATACGCATCGATGGTGCGCGTGAGGCCGCGCACCTTGCGCTGCTCGAACATCGCGCGCGCGTCTTCCAGCGTAGCCCTGGCAGCTTCCGCGTCGGCCGTCGTGCATGGCTGCGCATCGATAAGCCCGGTGCCGACATCGACCAGCCGCGCGGCATGTTCCGCTACGAACACCGCGGTCACGATCGCCTGCGCCGCTTCAGCGATTTTCAGTGCTTCTTCGAGCGCGAGCTGGGCCGCCTGACTGCCGTCGATTGCAACGAGAATCCGTTTGTACATGACTTTCTCCAAGAATTCGCCTCGCTGCAAATGGCTGCGGTCAGCAGGCGTTTCGTGCTTCAGTCTGCAGTTGCGCACCAAAACGCGCTTGACGAAGATCAAGCGCCGCAACCTGCCTCAACGTGATTGCAAGTCGACCGCGTTCCTCGCAACCTCCAGAACAAATGCTCAGTGAAATTGCCGATACGTTATGTGTCAGTAGCAAGACGGTGAGTACCTTTCAATTCCTGGATGCGCCAAAAAATCTCGCGTAGGAAATCCCCTACACGGCTTCGTGCTCGCCTACCTGAAGTTCGTTCCCCGCCGATATCAATTTGAGACAGCGCGACCGATACTTCAATCATGCATTCCAGCCACTCATCTTTGGCGACGGATGGCGGCACGCCCGGCCGCAGACTTGCCTCCCAAGCGTCGCGCGGTAGTTCTTCGACAAGACGAACGAATTTGATCTTGCCTGCAATACGATCAAACGCATTGCCCACGAGCTTTCGCACATGTCCTCTATTAGACAGGAACACACCATGTCCGACGTCGCTGAATACCCAGAAATCATGCCGATCGCGCGCGTCCCGCTGCATGTACTGAAGAATTCAGCGCCTGCAACGTCAGCCAGAGCCCGCACGGTTACCAACTGTTCCGCCTGTACGATGCACGCGCTCTGTATGCCGCAAGGCCTGACGCAGGCAGAAACAGACAGGATGGAAGCGCTGATTAGCACTTCGCGCACCATCAGAAGTGGAGAGTCACTTTATCGCGCCAACGACTCGTTCCAGAGCATCTACGCAGTGCGTGCCGGTTCATTCAAAACCATCGTCATGCATCGCGACGGGCGCGAACAGGTCACCGGCTTTAGTCTCGCTGGCGACGTGCTTGGCCTCGACGGTGTGTGCTCGGGAAGGCATAGTTGCGACGCCCTCGCCATTGAAGACAGCAAGGTCTGCATCAATGCCTTTCATCTGCTCGAAGCGATGTGCCGCGATGTGAAGACGATCCAGCAGCATGTGCATCGCCTGATGGGCGGCGAGATCGTCCGCGAGGCGACGCTCATGATGCTGCTCGGCACGATGTCCGCTGACCAGCGAGTCGCCGCATTTCTGCTGAATCTGTCGGGCAAGCTCAAGTCACGCGGCTACTCGCCGGCGGAATTTCATCTGCGGATGACGCGCGAGGAGATCGGCAGCTACCTCGGAATGAAACTCGAAACAGTCAGCCGGATGTTTTCCAGATTCCAGAAAGACGGGCTGGTGGATACGCACGGTAAGCAGATCAGGATTCTCGACATGGAAGGCCTCGCCCGTGTCTAGTTTGTGCCGCGGCTGAGATCGCGGGACGCGACAAGACTGCGCAAGATGGATTGACGAGACAGCACATCGAACACGCGCGAAGGAGACCCTGAATGAACGCAATTTCCCAACCAACGGCATGGTCCGTCGACCCCCGGCAGCTCGATGAGCATGCGAGTATCGAAGAAAAACTGCGCTTTGCGCTTCGCTATGCGGTGCTGGCGCCGTCCAACCACAATACGCAGCCTTGGCATTTCATCGTCGATGGCGACTGTTTGACGGTCTGTGCCGACCGCACGCGAGCGTTGCCCGTCGTCGATCCATTCGACCGCGAACTGATCATCAGCTGTGGCGCGGCACTGTTCAATCTGCGGGTTGCATTGAGCCGCTTCGGGCTGGCTTATGCGATCACGCCGTTTCCCGCGCCGGCCGACGTAGACGTGTTGGCGCATTTGCGCATTGTTCCCGAGGGCCACTGCGACAACAGCCTCATCCCGCTCTTCGACGCGATCCAGCAGCGCGTCACGACTCGCGACACCTTCGTCGACGAACCGGCGCCACCCGAATTCCAACGACGGCTCCTCGAGGCTGGGGCGGCGGAAGGCTGCGACATCGTCTGCGTCGAAAGCGCAGCTGGGCGCGAAGATCTCGCCGCGCTAATCGGGGAAGCCGATCAGACGCAATTCAAGGATCCGCGATTTCGCAGGGAGCTCGCCAGTTGGGTCCATCCTGGGCGCAACCAGGATGGCATGCCGGCGTTGTCGGCCGGCATGCGCGGCTTGCTCGATCTCGCGGTGCCGCTCGTCAGCTCGGTGATTCGCACGTTCGACCTAGGCGGTGGCGTGGCCGCGGCGCATCACGCACTGGCCATCGGCTCGCCGTTACTGTTGTGCATCACTACCGGAACCGACGACGCCCCCGCGTGGTTCACTGCCGGCCAGGCGCTCGAGCGGGTGCTGTTGACCGCCGCCGCCGCCGGCATGACGGCCTCCTATCTGAATCAGCCTATCGAATCGACGCCGCTGCGCGAGCGGCTGCGCGCCGTTCTCAATCTGGACGGCATGCCGCAACTGCTGATACGCGTCGGCCGCGGCGCACAGGCGCCCCATTCGCCACGGCGTCCGCTCGCCGACGTGATGTCGTAGCGCGTATACCCGCAGACCGCCAATCGCAGCTTTTGTCCCCGGCAAAAGGCATATGGCCGCTGCGCTCATGATCGGCTTGCCGCCGTTTTCGTGCAGGCTGCGCGCAGCCCGCTCGAGCGGATATCGTTGCGCAATGAACGCGCCACTTGCGTCGTCTTCGCATAACGTCCGCCAATTCACCAAAAGGCACTTTTCATAGTGGATTTTCACGCAGGGCGGCAAAAGCGCGGGCACTGACGTGGGGACGCCCCCCTTACCCGCGAGGAGCAAAGTGTCGTCTCAAGTCGTGGGCATCAGCAGAACAACGAAACTGGCGACGCCTAGAATCAGTGCCAACGCGCCATAGTCGATAAAAGCTTGACTGTCGAACAACAGGCCGCGGATAGTCGCTCCCATCCCTGCCAATGCCGTGAAAACGGCCGCCGCTGCCAGAATGATTCTGGGTTCTGCCCGGCCCATGATTCCTCCCCTGCCTCGATGCGCGTGATTCCCTACAGGTACGACATGCACGAGCCGTCAATGATCAGTTCACGATCGACGCAACGCAGGTATTGCGATTGATTTGCATCAAGCGCCGGCCCCTCTTCCCTCCCGCCCTTCCCGTCACTGATGTCGCGGCGATTGATCCCGGTCAACTCCTGCGGACACACAGCGCGCTTAATGGTTGGTGACGGTGTCGTTAGACCGTCGAGGACAGCCAGTTCGAAGACTGGCTGCATCCAATTGACAGGCCATTGCCCGCTACGAGGCTGGAACCGAAACTCGTCTCGCGTACCGACAGACACCCACCCATACCTCCTGGAGGTAACAGTATGAAACGAAGTATCCTGGTCCTATCAATCGCGCTGGCGACGCTCGGCACGACACCGGCGTGGGCTCAAAACGCGTCCGCGGCCGCCGCGCAAACCACGGAAAGCACCGACAGCATCGTCCAGATGAGGAGTGAGATCCGCGCCGCGAATTCCACATACAACGCAAGAGTGAAGGCAGCAAACAAAGTCCGCGATCAGGCGGTTGCCAAAGCGCGCGCTGAGCGCGACAAGGCCATCGATGCTGCGCGCTCGGGAAGCAGCACTAGTTGAGCGGCGTGTGGCCGGCTGTTGTAGTGTTTGTATGCAGCATCCGGCTGCTGTCCACGCAGCCCCAATCTCTTAACCGCAACGGAGTTCGTGTGGACAAGCGGATACAGCATATTTTGAATCAGATCAGCGCGCTCGAGTCGGAACTTCAGACCGAGTTGCATCAAAGGGAGACAAAGCTCTTTTATCGAATCACGGGCAAACGCGTTGAATTCGATGAAGCCGTTGGCAAGATTCACCGCGAGTCGAAAGCGGGCATCGTTCACTGGATTCTCGATAGCCGACCGCAAAATTCTTTCGCGGCACCGTTCGTCTACGTGCTCATTGTGCCCTTGGTGTTTCTCGAACTTTGCATCTCGATTTACCAGGCCCTCTGCTTTCCAATCTACCGCGTCGCTAAGGTCAAACGTGTCGACTACATCGTATTGGATCGCTCGCAACTCGGCCTTAACTTTATGGAGAAGTTTCACTTCGCGTACTGCGAATATGCGAATGGCCTCTTCGCATACGGTACAGAGATTGCCTCCCGCACGGAGCAGTACTGGTGCCCCATCAAGCACGCCCACAAAGTGCTCGGCACCCATGCAAGATACGAACGTTTCCTGGCCTATGGTGATGCGGAACAATATCAGGCGCGTCTGAAGCAGTTTCGCGAAGCGTTGCGCCAGCAGGAGTAATTGCGCGCTTATCTGTCGTCGATGTTTAAACCGCGCACAGGTGTCGCACCCGGTCGAATGGTGTCGGGCCATTCAGCCGTCGCAGTTGTGGTGTCGGCCAGCACGTCGCACAGCACGAGCGACTGGGTGGCCAGGCTGCCGAGCAGTTTGTCCGCGACATGCGCCGTGGCCGAACCACGCCAGCCGGTTGCGGCGGTGTGGAATCTCGCTGGAAATCAGACATAATCTCGAAGAACTGCTGGCTGTACGACAGCGCCTGGGCGAATCCCGCTGGCGCGAGCAAGGTCGACAGGCACAGCATCTCCGGCAGATTGCCCGCGACGCATGTGCGCGCAAGGCCCTACAGTGTCTCAACGAGGCCAAATAGGATTGCCTGAAGATTTGCCGCGGTCAGCCGTTCAAAAGCGTCGCAGCAAAGACTGGTGATGCCGAACAGTTGGTCGAAGGCACTGCGTTGCATACCGAGCCGTTCCGCGGGAATGGTCTGAGCCATCATGCCTCCAAGGCTTACGGCCGGCCTGTGCCGGCCGAAGTTTGCTAGATGCCCGGCATCACGGGATACGGCTCGGTGTGATCGGCCACGCGCTTGACACCAGGTATGTTTTGCGCGGCCACGCGAACCGCTTCGACGGTCTCCAGCGAATGGAATACGCCCCACAGATGCACGACGCCGTCGGCGACGACAATATTGCGCCCGGCGAAGCTCCATTTACGCCCCGCGAGTTCGCCCATTAACATCGCGCGAATCTCACCGTCAGAGAGCGACACATCCGACGCCGACTCCTCCGGCACGCTAGCGAGTGCCTGCACGACATTGGCGCGGCTCACGATACCCACGAGCCGTCCCGCTTCCGTGACGGGCACGCGTTTGATGCGCCGCGTCTCAAGAATGCTGGCCACTTCGCGAAGCGGCGTGTCGGGCTGAACGGACACCACCGCAGTGGTCATCACGTCGCGCACCTTTGCCGCATGGGTCTTGATGTAATCCCGTGCTTCGTGGCTCGCTGACCAGAAATCGAGCCAGGAGGCCCGTGGGCGCTCGTCGGTACCAATTTCGGTGCGGCGGAGCAAATCGCCTTCGCTGATCATGCCCGCGATCTGCCCGTCTGGATTGAGCACCGGCGCGCCGCTAATGCCGTTGCCGACAAAAATTCTGGCGACCTCTTGCACGGTCATCTCGGGTGTGACCGATATGACGTTACTGGTCATGACATCGGATACGCGCATGGTAAGCCCCCTGAACGGTTAGGATCCTTCAGTGTGTGGGGACGGCCCGTACCGGCCGTCTGTATCCGGCCATCGGCAAGCCCTCACGTGGTTTGAGATTAGGCCCGCCTGACATACCATCATTTGACATGGATCATATCGAAGGCCGTTGTGTGCGCCTGTCGATCCGCCCGCTGTAACAATGCCTCGCCGCCTGATTCAGTTCAGATCACCCGGCACCAGCCTTCTTGTCGAACAGGCGGCATACAGTTTGGTTTGTCCATGGAGCAAAACGATCAAGCTTTCAACGATGCGCAACTAGCCGCAACGGTTCCGAGCGCAGTTGCAGCGGTCCACGCCGAAATTCACTCGGACGAAAGCCATTCCAACGCCGTGAATTTCGACTCGGAGTTCGAGCGGGATGTGGGATTCGACAGTCTTGCTCGCGCAGACCTCTCTTTGCCCGGATCGAGCAAGCACTGCATGTGCGCGTGCCGCTCAAAGCGGTTCAACGGTTCTGACACCCGCTGATCGACAAAGTGTTGGACATCTTGAGCCGAAGCCACTCCATACCTTCGCGCAAGCCCGCCAGAACGGCTTCGCGCTCGGTCGGAAAAATACCGCTGTGCTTGAACTCGTGTTTGAAGATTCCATCTGATGTGTGATGGCTGAGTTGGATAGAGCAATCAAAGCCGCCCGCTGCGGGATGTGTGGTTGCGGCGACTGACCAGTCGCCGTCGCCCACGTTAGCTGAAAGCGTCATCAGTTGCTCCCTGTTGATGCGTCGTCGAAGTGAAGCACGCGGGGCAGGCAAGCATCTCTACACCACCGTCAGATTGTCGACGACCGCGCGCACGCCCGGTGCCGACCACGCCGCCCCGCGCGCGGCCGAGCGCTCAGCCATCGAGTCAACCATGCCGGTGAGCGTGACCTTTCCCTCGTGCACCTTCACGCCGATGTGTTTCGCCTCGCGTTCGGCGTGGCGTTGCAGCGCCTTGCCGATCTGTTCGCCGATATCCTGCGCGGCCGCGTCGCCGCCTATCTGAATGAGGTTCGAGACACCTGTCACGCCACGCATCTGTGAAATCGTGCGCGTGGCGACGTGACTCTGGTAGGCCCAATCGACTTCGCCGCTCAATGTCACCCAGCCCTTTTCGACCTGCACCTTGACCGCTTCCTCGCTCAACCCCACAGTCCAGTGCATGATCGCGCGAACGGCGTTGGCAACTTCCTCGTCAGTCCTCACGTCCGAATGCAACAGACGAACGTCCAATTCCACAACGACGGCCTTCACCCCGGCCACACGCTGTGCGGCTTTTTCCGCCGCGAGCTTCTCGGCATAGCTTGTCAGATGGCCCGATAGCGTCACGACGCGATCACGCACTTCGACGCCGATGTCCGTGGCGTTGACCGCCGGATCCCAGGTCAGTTCGTCTTCGACCTGCCGTTTCAATTCCATGTCCGACTTCATTGCGTGCTCCTCAGTTGCAAATAGCTATTCGGCGTCAGTTGATCTGCAAGCGCTTGCGTTCGGATGGCGCTCTCTTCGGCAGCGTCAGAGAAAGCACGCCGTCCCTGTACTCGTCCGCGACCGCCCTCTCATCGATTTCGCTTGCTAATGAAAACGCACGGCTGACGCTGCCCGTATCACGGCCCCGGCGAATCACATGCTCGCCGTCTTTCATTTCCTGATTCTGTTCGACTTTCATGCTGCTGATCGAAACTAGGTTGCCCTCGAACTTCACGTCGATGTCTTTGCTTTCAGCGCCCGGCATTCCCGCCTTCACGGTGTATGCGCTACCGCTTTCAGTTAGTCGGCCTCCGGCCCTGCTCCACACGGAACCGGGTCGAGGCCGGTGCATTCCGGCGGCGCTTCGTTGGCGGGCAATCACTGGTCTCCGCACTCGCATCGAGCATCCCATATGACTGACTTTAGGCTCGTCTGAGCGACACCGATTGACATGCATCAAGCGACACGCACCGCAGGCCAACGCACCTGAAAGCATGATTTCGGTCAAGCCGGAACAGGGGGCCGCGTCTATTCTGAAGCCAGGCTCGCACGTCGGATGCGCTGCATCTCGAACTCGTAGGCCTGCCGGCGCGCTTCCTGGCTGAAACTGGGCATTTGCAGCGCGAAGGCTAGATTCGCGCGGTACAGATCGAACCGTGTAACGGAATTGCCAGCCATCATGGATCTCCCGAGGTGGTGAAGCGGTCCGTGCGTGCAAAACGCGGGCGCGGCAGCGGTGCGTCCAATGTAGGCGCGGCTGTCAGAAGTCGGTTGACCTGAATCAATCGCAAGGCGGCTTGCCGCGACAGCGAGTGCAGTGTGCTCCGCCGGGCCGTTTTCGCGGTGCGCTTACAGCGGCGAAAACGCCCTGACGATAGGCGGCAGCAGCGGCATTATTCGGCGTAGACTTAGTTTGTTCCTGCTTTATCTGAATTGAACCGATCGATCGCATCTCACACCTTTGTCGGAGATACCGGTGGTTTTCAACTGGAACGATCCAAAGCGCAGTGCCGGATCGGCGAACGATTCCGACGTGCCGCTGGAGGACCGCTATCCGTTGCTGATAGACGCGGTGCAGGATTATGCAATCTTCATGCTCGATCCTACGGGACGCGTGGCAAGCTGGAACAGCGGCGCGCGCAAAATCAAAGGCTATGTGGCCGACGAAATCATCGGCCGACATTTCTCGATCTTCTATATGCCTGAAGACGTCGCCGCCGACAAGCCGGGCCGCGAACTGGTTCTCGCGACCGCGCAAGGCCGCGCGGAGGACCAGGGGTGGCGCGTGCGGCGCGACGGCTCACGATTCTGGGCAGACGTCACGATCACGGCCGTCCACGATACGTCCGGCGCCCTGCTGGGCTTTGCCAAGGTCACCCGGGATATGACGGAGCGCATGCGGCTCGCCGAACTCGAGCACGCCAGCGAATTGTCTGCACATATGCAGGTCGCCCGCGAAGATGAGCAAAGACGCATTGCACGTGAGTTGCACGACGATCTCGGCCAGCAACTCATTGCGCTCAAGATGGGCATCATTGCGCTCAGTCAGCGCCTCGCCGCAAATGGGACCGATCCATCCGGATCCGCCGCCGCGATCGCCTTGCAAGGTCAGATCGACAGCATGATCGCATCGCTTCGCCGCATTGCCGCGAATTTGCGGCCGCCCATGCTGGACGATCTCGGTCTCGCGGCGGCACTCGAATGGCTGGTGGACGATTTCACGCAGCGGTTTCACATGTCCGTCAAGTTCCATACCGATATCGACGACGCGACCGTCGCGCCGTTTGCGGCCAGCGCGCTATACCGCATCGTGCAGGAAGCGCTGACGAATGTGGCCCGGCATGCGCAGGCAAGCGAGGTGCTAATCGAGGCATCGAGCGATGCTGACACCTGCACGATTCATATCGAAGACAATGGCCGCGGTACGGTCGTGGCTGACGCTGGCAAGCGCGGTTCATTTGGACTGCTCGGCATGCGGGAGCGGGTGCGCCAACTGCACGGCACCCTGAAGATCGATAGCGCGCCCGACAAGGGATTCAGGATCGCCGTGCAGATACCGATCAATGCGATTCGTCCGGATGAGAGCCCGCCAGTTTGACCATCTCGAGCGGAACGCTGGCAGTACGCGCTTCGCCGCCCAGCGTCTGCACGTCTTTTCGCAGCGCGGCGATCTCACCGCGTAGCGCCTTGATGTCACGATGCATCTCGCGCCTCAAGATCCGCTCTTCCTGTTCGACGAACACCGCGGCGATGCTGGCGAAAACCAGCGACAGGAGTCCGTAGCCGAGCAACACGACGAAGGCGGCGAAAACGCGCGATGCAGGCGTGGTCGGCGCCAGGTCGCCAAAGCCGACTGTCGCGCTGCTTTCGAAAGCGAGCCAGATGCCTTCGGCGTATGTATGTACGCTCGGTTCGAGCCAGTAAAATCCGGCGCCTGCGAACACGAGCAGCAATGCGGCCGTTAGCAGCAGCAGCCACAGGCGGCCAGGCGAGAAATAACTTCTCAACGACACCACGATGCGCACCGCCACGAGCCCCACGAACAAGATGCGCAACACCCATTCGACCGACGACCACGGCGCGATTCCTCCCACCACACTCGCCGCTGCCGCCACAGCAATCAGAACGTCGTAACCATTGCGTCTGAGGAACCGCTGCGGTTTGTGGCTCAGACAGGCCATACGGGTCAGGACCGCCGCGAATCCAGCAGACATGCAGGCGTAGAGCGCGCGCCCGCCCAGCTGAAACCCGGATGCAGTCGCCAGTTCGAAATAGAACGCGGGAATGGCGAGCACGGTGAAAGCGAATAGAACCCACTGCATCCACCGCCATGCCCGCACGGCGCGCGCATTGTCGTGCGGGTCGACGCCGGCAAGACCCGCAACACGCAAACTCTCCTTCATGTCGACACCGCCCTCAGCAGCGCAAAAGCTGTCGCCCGCCCGCTTTCCATTTCCGCTTGGTCATTTTTCATTCAACGGCATGACGTACCGTTGCCCTCAAACTCGCCTGTTCTTAAAAGTACGGGTATGACGAAGTAGATGATTTGACCTGGATCATCGACCGTCATGCGAGCAGCATTCTGCTCGCCGTGGTGACAGTTGACCGATGAAAGAAGAATTCATCATCGTCCCCGCGGTGCTGTTGCGATTGATTTCCATCAAGGCTGCCGCGCTTCGTCTCGCTCGCGAGACTCCTGCCATGAACGCGTGCGGCGCTCCGCTCCCCCCTTGATATGCATCAAGAGGCGCCGCCCGCCACTCGGTCATAGTCGCCCTGCACCCACGCTGATTCGCCGCGAACCGCAAACGACGGAGCGCAGGCGCCGGCGCCTCATGGCCAACAAGAGCCCGCCCTCATCGGTAAAGCGTTTCGCGCTTCACCGTCTTCATGACTCATGTGAGGAGTATGTCTACCATCGATACCGCTCCACCCAACGCCGCCGCATTGCAGATTCCGCTCGCACGGCATGCCAGCATCGACGGCATGGAGGCTGATCGCGCCCTCGTTGCCGAGGCTGGCCAGGATCACGAAGCGTTCTGGGCGTCGCTCGCCCCACAGAAACGCATACGGGAACGACGGAATGTCGCTCATGTGAATCCCGCCGCAGACCACCACGCCCTCCTTCGCGACCGCTTGCAATGCTTGCGGAATGAGCGCACCGACCGGTGCGAAAAGCAACGCCGCATCGAGCTTGTCGGGCGGCGCCTCGTCACTGCTGCCCGTCTAAGCCGCGCCGAGACGCAGTGCGAGTTGCTGGGCTGCGTGATCGCCGGAGCGCGTGAACGCATACGTGCGTTGCTGATGACGCGCAACCTGCGCGACGATATTGCGCCGCGGCGCCAAAACCGTAGATGCCGATCCGCTGCGCGCTGCCCGCCATGCTCAGGGTGCGATAGCCGATGAGACCGGCGCATAGCAGCGGCGCCGCCTCGATGTCCGTGTACTGCCCCGGCAGATGAAAGCAGTAGCGGCTGTCGGCGATGGTGCGCTCAGCGTAACCGCCGTCGATCGTATAGCCTGTGAAGCCGGATTCGTCGCACAGATTTTCCCGCGCCGACAGGCAGTAGCGGCAATGCCCGCAGGTGTGGCCGACCCACGGCACCCCCATCCAATCGCCAACGGCGAACCCTGTCACGCCCGCGCCGAGCCTGGCTACCGTGCCGACGATTTCGTGGCCTGGAATGACCGGCTGTTTGGGATGCTCGAGTTCGTGGTCCACCAGATGAAGATCGGTGCGACACACGCCGCACGCGTGAATATCGATCAGGATCTGGCCGGGACCGGCGGCGGGATCGGGCACCTCCTGCTCCCGCAGCGATGCTGCGCTACCGTCGAATACCATCGCACGCATAAGATGCTCCTCGAACTTGCTCCAGCGGCCCACTACAGGGCTTTTGCTGGCGTGGAGCATTTAAAGAAGCGTTGCGCTCCGCCGCCCCGCCGAATTCACCCGCAAAAGCGGAAGTAGCCGCTGTGCATCAGAACCGGTTTGGCGCCGATCTCGTTAAGCAGTCGCCTGGCTGCGTGTTCGATCGGATGCCGGTTCGAGTTAAATGCGGCGATCAGATCGTCTTCGCGCAGCGACGCGGCGCCGAAATGATCTTCGAGGGCTTCGGCGGTGATCGCGCACTGGACGCGAGCACCGTCCACTTCGGCCGGGAACGCGACGACGAGGTCGCGCGCGCAATACTCCGGATGTTCCTCGGGAAAATGAATCTTCATGACCATCACCAGGTTCGTTGCGCAGGATCTGACGCTGGAACGGCGTGTCTGCACGCCCACGCACGTGCAACACTTTCTTGGCCGCCCATTCTGTGCGACACCCGTCTGTCGCCAGCATAGGAGTTAAGCGCGATACATCAAATTCACGGCTTGCGTCCTGGTTGACCGAGGTCAACGGCACGCAAGTCACCGCCTCTACACTGACCTCATTCCCCTTGCAAAGGAGCGCGTGCCATGAACGCCCTATCCCGAAGTTGTCTGGTGACATGTGCAGTATTCGTGCTGACTGGCTCTGCTGCGCACGCCGAAACGGAGCCGACCGCGCTTGTCGATCAGCAACACTGCATGTTCTGCCACACGCGCGATGCACCATTCCTCGCGCCGTCGTTCCAGCAGATCGCCGAGCACTATCGCAACGTGCCGAATGCGCAGTTCATGCTCGAGCACAAGCTGCGGCTCGGCGGCAAGGCGCATTGGGGCGATATGGCAATGCCGCTGCCAGCCGATCGCGGCGGCCCGTTGTCGGCGGAGGATGCGCATACGCTGGTGCAATGGGTATTGAGTCAATGAGATTGCCTTCGCGGGGACGACCCGCAATCCGGCTTCATTCAAAGTAAGCGTTCGTTTCGGAGATTCACATGCGCCTCACTATTCATCTCGACACGTTCGATCGTGTCCATCCGATGGCATTTGCAATCCTGTGGCTGGACAAGGACACGCGGCGATGGTCGCGCGAAGGACACCTCGGTCTCGATCTGCCCGAATGGGGCGTACTGCATGTGGATTGCGGCAACACGCTTGTGTGCGGGTCGGAAGGTTCGGCGCCCGTTTGCGTGCTCGAAGGGCTCGATCTGAACGACTCCGACGGGCCGTTCGAGGGCGAAACCGGACGTGCACAATGGTGCGCGGAAAGCGGCCGCGACCTAATGTCCGGCCACTGGCACGTCCAATGTATCGACACCGATCAGATAGAACCGGAGCACGGTCTCTTTGCCGCCGGCAACGACGTGTGAAGTGCAGACGTCACCGGCACCTGGAGGAGCCAACGCCATGGGACTCACAACCGATCTGCACGGCGTCCGTCACGCGTACGGGCTCTGTTTCGTGCGTGCGCCGTGGGCTTATTTCACGCGTTTGCCCCTTGACCAGCAATGGGGCGACGGGTGGGAGCGTGCACCCTTCGAGAGGCATGCGGGCCTGCCCTACGAAGACACCGCGCAACAGATTCTGACCGTCGCTTTCGACGGGCCGTTGCTGCCGCCCGACGCCGGATACGACGGCCGCGCACGCAGCGTGAACGAGATCAATCGAGGCGACGCACCATGGCTGCGCACGCAGAATTTCATCAGCAACGCGCCGATCAGGATCGCCGCGGGCGTGTCGCTCGAGAAATTCGTGGAACTGGTCGAACTGGCGGGCGGACATGTATTTGCCCCGCTTGGCTGGGGGGCACTGCGTCTGGAGCCGATCGTACCAACCGAGTCTTCAAGCGCTGTAACGTGCCAGCGCCTGATCGATGCTCCATGACCGGCATCACACAAAGTTGCGCGCTTACATATCGCCGCCGTTCGCCGTAGTAAGCAACTGTACAAAACATGCGGTGTTGCCAGCCAGGGCAGCGATGCGGTAGCAAAGCAACTGTCGCATTCTGGAACTGCGCCTGAAGCATTCTCTGCGGACCGCTCCTGATGACGTTGCAACCTTCGATTCGCGAAAATCTCATGCGAAGAACCTCGACCTGCTGCTTGTAGTTCAGTTCAATAGGCAACGATCATGGCAGGAATAGATTCAGGTCCGCCGGGCAGCCGCTCTCAGGAGAAAATATCCCGGATCTCTGAGATTGAGCCACCTACACCCCGAAGTCGGCATCTCAAACGCTACGAGCTGATACTCCAAGAGTGCATCCAGATCGACGGGGTTAGGTCGTCCCGATCCGGCGTCTCCCTGCAGAAGTATTAAGGACACGAACTCATGCGGACTGAGCATTTTCGTATCCTGCGCGATGCCCTGCGGCGAATAGTCACCAACCCGATAATCGCGTTTTTGAACAAGTGCGCGGCAATCCTCCCCCTTCAGGGGGCCGCATCCAGCGCATCCACGCGAGCGTCGCGAACGCGCGTCACGATTTCCTGCACAAAACATCGAACACGATCAGCAGGAATCACGCGACGATCGCCGTCGTAGACTTACAAGTGCGCAACATGAGCAAGTCGGCGAGCCATACGGCCAACGCGCCGGGTCGCTATGTCCGGGCAAAGTCGGGACTTAAAAAGGCCATCCTCGATGAGGGTGGTTCGAGTTTTGCCGCCAGTTGAAGTACAAAACCGCGCACCTTGTGACGGCGATCACTAAATCGTGTTCCGCTTGCGTCACTCATGTGGACACGATAAGTGATTACGATACGCCGTCGACGCGCATTTTGTCGCAGGTGCTGGATTCCACGTGGATATCAATGGGCAGGTGGCGAGCGAGGCGCTCGTCACGAAGGAAGACAGTGTTGTATTGTGCAGGTGGGAGACAAGCTTCGCGAGCTCGCACTGATCAAGTCTTACAGCGATAAGTTTTGCTGCCAGGGCGACTTTGCTTTCCGCTGCGACTGGGTTTGGGAAAGTCCCCTCAAGTCAGCATGTGTCGACCGATCGTGAAGTTCATTAACTCCGCTGGCTGCTCGGCGGCGCCATCGTAACGGGAACGGATATCTGGACAACGCATCTTAACGGCAGAATCAGTTTACAAAGATAAGCACTCGACCAATCTGCGTTACTCGCGCTGGCATCGAGATGCGTAGGCGCGAGCCATTTTTCAACAAGAGATCGCAAGGTAATGCGGCTGGTGTTCATGGCATGCTCCCGAAATCGGTTCGAACTGCGACGGAAGACTGTTTTACAGGTCCGTGAAACTATTATTGGATGGGCGCAGGTGAAGTTAAATCAGAGCCGCCTGAGAGTAACGTAGCCAAAAGGCTGTGTCGCAACAAGGCTCTGCGGTAAAATTCGCCGTTCGATACTGACGGCGAATCCGATGGCCAGGAAGAAGAAAACGGCGCGCAAGACACTTCCCGCAGACATTGGTAAGGTGCTCAAACGCGTGCACTATCCGCTGGATGTGATCATGCTGTGTGTGCGGTGGTACGTGGCGTATTCGCTGAGCCTGCGCAAGCTCGAGGAAATGATGACCGAGCGGGGTATCGCGGTTGACCATTCCACGGTGCATCGCTGGGTGATCAAGCTCGTGCCGCTGTTTGAAAAGGCATTTCGCCGTCGCAAGCGCCCGGTGGGCAGGAGCTGGCGCGTAGATGAGACCTACGTCAAGGTCAAGGGACAATGGAAATTTCTATACCGCGCCGTCGACAAGGCGGGCAGCGCAGTCGATTTCCTGCTGCGCGCCCATCGCGACAAAGCCGCAGCGCATCGCTACTTAAAGAAAGCGATTGATCAGAACGGCGAGCCCGAAACGATCACGGTGGACAAGAGCGGCGCCAATCTGGCCGCCCTCGAAGCGCTCAACGCCGGGCGACCAACACCGATCAAAATCCGGCAAAACAAATACCTGAACAACATCGTCGAGCAGGACCACCGCGCTATCAAACGGATCATCAGACCGATGATGGGCTTCAAGGATTTTCGCTGCGCGCGCATCATCCTGTCCGGCATCGAGATTGCGCACATGATTCGTAAAGGGCAGATGCATGATGATGGCGTCGCTGCGACTGATGCCGATCAATTCTATTCTCTTGCGATGTAGGCAGTCCTCTTCATTGCGGTCATTTGCTCAGCTTACCTTCCTTTAACGCGACACTACCGGGCCGGGACCGGGAGATTTGGGGACGGGCTGCCGGCGAGATTGACCGCGAGGATCAGCATCAGGAATGAGGCGTCGCAAGCCAAAGCTGTTCGGATTGTGCCGGTGACTCACACTTCAGAGGAGCGACTGATTCTGTGGGCGTCGGAAGGCGCATTCGGAACGCGCTTAGCGAGTGACGAAAGACTTCGGCATCAACTCGCCGGGCATTGCGCTCGCCCTCGATTTGCTCGACCAGATCGACACATCGCAGGCGAGAATCGCGCGCTCGTAGCGCGACAACGTCATCAACGAGAAAACGCATTCGATTCCCCCCGGCGAGGTGACGCCCATCGCGACGACAGTCGTCGCCATTGTTGATGTTCATCAATTCTGGGAGGGGATGAAAGTTGGGTGGGCGCGAGTGTCAGGACGGGACGAGTTCTGGTGATCTGAAGTGCGAAAACCGGTTGACAAAACATCGTTCCAATTGACCATTGAACGGGGGGACGTCGGTCATTCGCGCGGTACAGTGGCCAGCAAGTCATCAGGAAACTTGAGCATCCCCAAAGCACAGTGCACTTCACAACAAAAAATCGGCCAGAATAAGCTCGCTACATCTGCGAGGGAAGGCGATGAAGTCGATCAAATTGCGTGTGCCGCGAGAAGAGGCAGCCGATCTTCCCGACGACCTGGCGGCCTGGGCGAGATTCACCGGCGTTGATCCCGGGATAGCTGTAATCAGCGAACCGGTTACTACGACAGATGCAAGTTCGCCCATCCTGTACGCGGTCTACATCAGCGAGAGCTTCTTCGAGTAGTTCCCTGAATGGCGAATGTACGTAGACCAATAAGCCCGGGGAAACCCGGCAAAGTGACTTTGAACGGCTCAGTTTGTTAAGGCTTGTTCGACGAATTACACAGGATTCGCTGCTCAGCATGGAGCAAGCCCATGGTTGATGGCAGCCAGGATGATCGGCAGCAGAACCGGCTTCACGAAATAGTGATCAAATCCGGCGCGCATCGACTCAGCCCGCTCAAATGGCAACGATAGGCCACTTACCGCGACAAGCAGCGGCGCAGGTATCGCCTGAACACGTCGGATCGCTATCGCCACCGCGCGGCCGTCGAGATGCGGCATTTCGATGTCGAGCAACACTGCGGCCGGATACCATATGCAGTATTCGGCGAGCGCGTCAGCACCGTTCCTGGCGGTCCGGATTTCAAAACCCCGATCACAAAAAAACAGTGCATACCCCGCCAACATATCTGCATCGTCGTCAGCGATAAGCAGGCGTGCGCCCACAGCGATGGACATTGGCTTCCCCTGGTTGCTTTCTTATGAGCAATTTAAGGTCCCGGATACGGGTCAGTTCGCCGGTTTGTCGCGATTCACATAGGGCGAACCGTCAGAACCATACTCATCATGCCGTTAACGCATATCGCGGCAGAGTAATGGTGAAGACGCAGCCGGTGCCCGGCATATCGCGGACGCTAAGAATTCCGTTGTTGGCCTCAACATTACGCCTCGCGATTGAAAGACCTAGCCCCAGTCCGGTTCTATCCTCGCCGTTCTGGGTGAACGACAGAAACATCCTTTCCGCATCACCGGGTGGGAGACCACCGCAATGATCCTTCACATCGATCAGGATGCGATCCGACAGCGCGTAGGCGTCCAACGTTACTTCGGTGTGGTGGTGAGTGAACTTAAGGGCATTTTGCAGCAGGTTTCCGACCGCCGAATAAAGCTGGTCACGATCCCCGCTGAAGGCAAGCCGCGAATCCACAGCAGAAACCGTCAGTGCGCATCCACGAGTCTGGGCCACAAGGTCAGCGGCATATTTCACCTCAGCGATGAAGTCCGCAACGGAAAACATCCTTGATTGCAAGGAAATTCCAGCTTCCGTACGAACCTCGTCCAGCGAGTGATCGATAAGATCGCGCAAGCCGTTCAGGCTCCGCTCCAAAACCGACCCCGTAGCCCCGGACAGGTTTAAATTTCCGGTCTTGGCTGCGGTAAACGCAAGCGTCGCGGTTTGAAGAAAATTACGCAGTTCATGTGCGAAAAAAGTAAGCGGCTCGCCTGGGCCATTCGTCCATTCGCTTCCGCGTGAGGCATGATGGTCATCAGGACCTGCCCGGTCAGGTAGCGGGAGCCGGTGGACTTGCTGGCTTGCGCAGCTTGTCGGTCACACGCCAAGGCAGGAGTTCGTCAATACGATTGATTTTGTGGTCAGCGATGTGAGTTAGCACATAGTCCAGGTAGGCACGCGGATCGATGTCATTCAATGTGCAAGTGCCGATCAGCGAGTACATCGCGGCTGCCCGTTCGCCGCCACTGTCGGAGCCAGCAAATAAAAAATTCTTCCGACCCAGGCTCACACAACGCAGCGCATTTTCGGCGATGTTGTTGTCGATCTCGAGCGTACCGTCTTCGCAATACAACGTCAGTGCGGCCCACTGATTGAGCGAGTAGTTGATCGCTTTGGCTGTATCGGACTTCGACGACAGCGTGTTGAGCTTCGCCCTGAGCCACGCTTCATAGGCTTGAAGCAGTGGCCTGGCTTTCTCCTGCCGTATTCGCCGCCGTTCGGCCGCCGGCTTGCCGCGTATGGTGGCTTCGATGCTGTACAGCTCGCCGATATAGTTGAGCGCCTTTTGCGTCGTGTCAGACGGCGTGCGCACGTGAATGTCGTAGAACTTTCTCCTGGCGTGGGCATGACACGCCGCCTCACGTATATGGCCACCGCAGAACAACTCGTCGAACCCCGCGTAGGCGTCTGCCTGCAGGATCCCCTTGAAGCCGGCGAGATGGGTTTGAGGGTGGATACCTTGCCGATTGGGCGAGTAAGCGAACCAGACTGAGGCCGGTTCCATTAAACCCGAGCGGTGATCGTCTCGCACGTAGACCCACAGCCGGCCGGTACGCGTTTTCCTGTTGCCCGGTGCAAGCACCGGGATCGGCGTGTCGTCCGCATGCAGCTTTGTGGCGGCCGTCGTATAGCGGCGCAGCGCCTCTATCAGAGGCTCGAACAACGCCTCGCACTGGCCGACCCAGCGGCCCGTGCTGGCCCGGTCCAGCGCCACGCCGTCGCGCGCCGCGATCGCCGATTGCCGATACAAGGGCTGGTGGTCTGCGTACTTCGCGACCAGAATGTCCGCCAGCAGGCTCGGATGCGCGATGCTCCGCCCGATCGGCAGGCCCGGCATGGGCGGCTGTGTGATGGTGCTGCAGCATGGGCAAACCAGTTTGCGCCGGATCGTGCGAATGACCCTGAACGCCGCTGCGACGCGGCCGAGTTGTTCGGACACATCCTCGCCAAGCGTCTGCATCGGTTGACCGCAGTCCGGGCAACTCGACTCGTACTCGAGTACGTGATCCTCGCGCGGCAGATGCGCAGGAAGCGCTTGTCTTGATGCCGCAACGCTCGTCGCCGCACTTGAGGCGCACGCGTTTGCACCGTGGGCCTGCGCGCGCTGCACATCCGCTACGCCGCGCCCGGCAGCCAGATCCTCGAGTTGAGTCTCGAGCGTCTCGATCTGCCGCTGCAACTGCTCGGACTTGCGACCGAACTGCATGCGCCTGAGCTTGTCGATCTGTGCCTTGAGCTGCTCGATCTCGACATCCCGTTCGGCAAGCATGCTACGGGCCTCGACCAGCAGGGCCTTCAGGAGTTCGACATCGTCAGGAAGATCGGCGCCGTTCGACATGCGCCTTAGTTTACGAGTCTACCGCGCGGTTTACAACATCGATAACGCGACGGTGCGACGGGGCTGTCTCCAATCGATGCCCTCAAGAAGCATCGACAGTTGTGCAGAGCTCAGATGGACCTTGCCACTGTCGGCCTGGGGCCAGATAAAGCGGCCTCGTTCAAGCCGCTTTGCGAGAAGCCAGATTCCGTCCTCGGTTGCCCAAAGGATCTTCACCAGATCGCCGCGACGGCCCCGGAAGATGTAGACGTTGCCGCCCAACGGATTCTCTTCGAGCGCTGTTTGCACCTTTGCGGCTAGCCCCTGAAACCCCGCGCGCATATCGGTGACGCCCGCAGCGATCCAGATTCGCGTACCTGCCGGGAGGGAAATCATGACCGCAGACTCCCCAGCACGATCCGCAAGATATCGCCATCGACCAGGCCGTCCACCTTGACTACCGCGCGACCGATCCGGATCTCGATCGTGCCGGCAGTTGCTACAGGCTTCGTGTCCTGCGCTCGAGCTTCTACCAGAGATGATGCAGCGACCTCCGCTGGCGTGTCGCTTACCAGCACGACCGGGATGAGCCCAGCAGACTGAGCTTGCTGCTCGGCCAGATATCGCCGCCGCCAGGTGAACAGCATGTTCGCATTGATGCCGTTCTCGCGCGCCAGTTTCGCGACTGATACGCCGGGCTCGCAAGCCGCTGCCGCCAGTCGCTCACGAAGCTCCCGGGCGTAATTCGGGCGGCCCATCCGGGTACCCGGCTTCTTCTCTTCAGACTGTGACAAAGTGATGCCCATCAGTTCGGAAATGATGGGCATCACTTTGGTGTCTATCTCAGTCACCGTCCACAACGGCCGGCGCGAGCCGCTTACCGAAAAAACCCAGTCGCTCATGCATCTGGACGGCTTGCCTGTCCGCGACGGCGAAATCGCGCTGATAGCTGAATTCCGTGACCGCGTCGGCGACGGCATTGTCCAGGCAGCGCTTCAGGCGGCGGGAAACGAAGCGATTTTCGCTTTCTGGTCGAAGGGATTTGGGGCAATGTGGGACGCAGGTAGCGCATTGCACGAGCAGACCAAGGCTGCGGTGAAGGAGACTGTGGACGTCATCGACAAAGCCCGCAAGCCGGTAGCCTAGGCTTAAAACGCCAGGCGCCTCTCATGTGCGGAGAGGACCGCAGTCATTGTCCTGTCCGCAGATGGTCCACTCGACAGGAAATCCGGGAAATTGCAACCCGAGCGGGAATAGCTGACCTGCGTATCAAGCGAAGAAACTGGAATGCAGGCACACATACCAGATGCGTCTGCCGCAGAAAGCCGGCACAGACATGTCGGTGCCACAGATTTTTGACGGGACACCCCACTATTGATCTAAGGCGCGCATGGAAGCTGAAGTCTACAAAGGGTACGCCATCTGGGGGCACGCCATCCGCGAGCATGGAAATATCTTGCGGCCGGCGCGATATGCCGGCAACGGGACAATCACAAAAGGCTCAAAATTCGTCGAAGCCTCAGGTGTTCTTGGAAGCTTTAAGACCGACGAGGATGCCCAGGTCGCTGGACTTGCGTGGGCGCACGCGTGGATAGAACGCCACGGGTAGTCAGAACCAAGTCGGCGAAAGCCCCGATGCTTCGCAAGTTTCCGTATACGGGTCTCCGTGGCGCATGGTGCTTCATTCCCCTGTGACGTATCCGTACGAAGACCTGCACTCTTGCGGGCGTCTCGCGCAAAAAGAGTCTCATCCAACTGATGGCTTTATTTGTTGATGTCTCATGCCGCTATTCGCAGGGAAACTCTAGACTGCGGTGAACACATTGACCAGTTCCACGTTGGGTTGCGTGCAGTGCGATAACGGTATAGCGGGCATCCGCTCAAGAACTGCGGAAGCCCGCCAAGTACTCACAAAAGTGCCCTCCAGTACGACGTTTTTCATCCGTGCACCGAGACGGGTCGTCGTCCGATGATCGCGACAATGGCTTTCGGTATCTACGCATACTGGTGTTTTAGCCTAACGCATGCTGCGTCGCCCGGCAGCCGCATTAGCCGAATTAATGCACAACTTGAACGCGCTAGCAAAATTGATGGACATCCAGCTGTTCGCCCGTTGATGAAACACATCGTTTGGCAGTGACGGCACTCTGGCCTGCCAGCCTTACTGGGCGCGGGCCGCAGCGCTTCCTTCGCTAGCAAATGCTGTGAACATGGCTAGCAGAATTAGCGAACATCAACAGGAGTCGTCCATCACATCAGAGCCCCTCAATCCCACCGCACGTCACGCACCTGAACGATGCCCGCCTCGATCCGCACCGGAAACACAACCACATCCTCATAAGCCGGCGGCGCCAACACCTTCCCCGTCCTGATGCAAAACCGCGCACCGTGGCGCGGACAGATAACCACGTCGCCTTCCACCAGACCGCCTGTCAGGATGCCGCCGTCGTGCGGGCAGATATCCTCGATTGCATAGCAAGTGCCGTCGACATTGAACACGGCAACCTGCGCGCCATCGACCTCGACGCTGCGAACACCGCCGACCGGGAAATCCTCAATCGCGGCGACATCGACCCAGTCAGACATATCAAAGCATCCCCAATTGCAGGCGTGCCGCGTCCGACATTCGCTCTCTCGACCACGGCGGATCCCACACCAGCTCGACGTGCACGTCGTTCACACCGCTCACCGAGAACACCGCATCCTCCACCGTCGCCGGAAAGGTCTGTGCGACCGGGCAGCCGGGTGCGGTCAAAGTCATGCGGACCTCGACACGGCCTTCGGCTTCGTCCACGTCGAGACCGTAGACAAGCCCCAGGTCGTAGATGTTGACCGGAATCTCCGGGTCGAACACGGTGCGCAGCGCGTCGATCACGCGTTCTTCAAGACGTTCTGTTGTTGCCCCACTGCCAGGTTGTGCGGCCTCGGCGCGCTTCAGCCAGTCGAATGTACTCATCGTCTGCCTCACTCTGTCGAAACGGGGCGGTCCTCGTCGTGCAGCGCCGCATGCAGCGTGTGCCATGCAAGCGTCGCACACTTTACGCGCTCGGGAAATTCGCGTACACCGGACAGCACCGTCAGCTTGCCCAACTCCGGCGCGACTGCCGCCTGCCCCGCAGCCGGCGTTGTCACCATGTCGTGAAAGCGTCCAAACAGCGCTTCGGCCTCTGCTTCCGTTTTGCCCTTCAGCGCCTCGGTCATCAGCGACGCGGACGCCGTCGCAATCGCACAGCCCGCGCCTTCGAAACTCGCCTCCTTGACGAGGCCATCCTCGATTCGCAGATACAGCGTGATGCGGTCGCCGCACAACGGGTTATAACCCTCGGCCTTGTGATTGGCGTCGGCCAGCCCATGACAGTTACGCGGCCGCCGGTAGTGGTCGAAGATGACTTCCTGATACAGATCGCGCAGATCGCTCATGAACCGAATATCTCCTTGACCCTGCCAAGCCCTTCGATCAGGGCGTCGATATCTTCGCGCGTGCTGTAGAGGGCAAGCGACGCGCGCACTGTCGCCGGTACGCCGAACCGCTGCATCACCGGCATCGCGCAGTGGTGACCCGCACGCACCGCGACGCCGTGATGATCGAGAATTGTGCCGACATCATGCGCATGCACGTCGTCGAGCACGAATGACAGGATGCTCGCCTTGTCGCGTGCGGTACCGATGAGACGCAAGCCCGGTATCGCCTGCAATGCGTCCGTTGCATAAGCGAGCAGGCCGGCCTCGTGCGCGGCGATCACTTCCATGCCGATGCTGTCAACATAGTCAAGCGCCGCGCCCAGCGCAATCGCGCCGGCAATGTTCGGCGTGCCTGCCTCGAACTTCCACGGAATCGCGTTGTATTCCGTTTTCTCGAACGTCACCGAACGGATCATGTCGCCGCCGCCCTGCCACGGCGGCATCGCTTCAAGCAGTGCGGCCTTGGCATACAGCACGCCGATGCCTGTCGGCCCGTACACCTTATGCCCCGAAAACGCGTAGAAATCACAATCGAGCGCGCGGACGTCGACCGGCAGATGCGAGATCGCCTGTGCGCCATCCAGCAGCACCGGCGCGCCCTTCGCGTGCGCCGCTGCAACGATCAGCTCTACCGGATTGATGCTGCCGAGCGCGTTAGCCAGATGCGTAATCGCGACCAGCCGCGTATGGTCGTTCAACAAGCGCTCGTACGCGCCGGCATCAAGTGCGCCCGTATCGTCAATCGGCACGACTTTCAGCACCGCCCCAGTTTGCTCGCAGACCATCTGCCACGGCACGATATTCGAATGGTGCTCCATCGCACTGATCAGGATTTCGTCGCCAGGCTTGAGCTGCGGGCGCGCAAAGCTCTGGGCGACGAGATTGATCGCTTCGGTCGTGCCACGTACGAACACGATCTCGTCCGGACGCTGCGCGTTGATGAAGCGTGCGATCTTCGCGCGTGCTGCTTCGAACGCTTCGGTCGCGCGCTGCGACAGCAGATGCACGCCGCGGTGCACGTTGGCGTTGCTATGCCGGTAGTAAGCGTTTTCCGCGTAGATGACCGAGGCCGGCTTTTGCGTAGTCGCGCCATTGTCGAGATAGACCAATGGCCGGCCATGTACACGCTCGCCCAGAATCGGAAAATCGGCCCGCCAGTGCTCGACATTGCGCGGATCTGGCGCCTGCATCTGTCCAATCGGCTTCATAGCAACTCCCTGATGCGCTCGCCTTCCGGAGTGCGCGCGAGCAGCAGATTTTCAAGCCGACCGCGGAGCGATTCGATGCGCACACGTTCGACAATGTCGCGTGCAAATGCGTAGGTCAGGAGCGCTCGCGCCATGCGTTCCTCGACGCCGCGCGCACGCAGATAGAACAACTGGTTCTCGTCCAGTTGACCGACCGTCGCGCCGTGTGTGCATTTCACATCGTCGGCGTAGATCTCGAGTTGTGGCTTCGTGTCGATTTCCGCGTCGCGCGACAGCAGCAGGTTGTAATTCGCCTGATGCGTGTCCGTTTGCTGCGCATCGCGATGCACGATGACGCGCCCGTTGAACACGCCGCGCGCGGCGCCGTCGAGCACGCCACGGTAGTATTCGCGACTCGAGCCATGTGGCCCTCCGTGATCGATGCGCGTGTGGTGATCGACGTGCTGCCGGCCACCAACGAAATAGAGACCGTTCAATGTGGCTTGCGCGTTCGCGGCGTTCAGGCCCGTGTCAATGCCCGTGCGCGACAACGCGCCGCCGAACGCGAACGCATGCGAGGTAAAACAGCTGGCGCGTTGCTGCGCAGCAGCGACCGACGCGATATGAAACGCCTTCGTGCCTTCCTGCTGCAACCGGTAGTGCTGCACATCTGCCTGTTCGCCTGCGACGATGCGGGTAACCGCATTGGTCCAGTACTCGTCATCGCCAAACCCTACAAAGTGCTCGACGATCACGCAGCCTGAGCGTGCTCCCGCAAGCACGACATTGAACGGCTGCACCGCAAGTCCCTCTTCGTCGGTCAGGAACAGCATGTGCAGCGGTTGATCGATGACCTCGCCAGGCGGTAGCACGACGGCAAATCCATCCCTCATAAACGCCGTGTTGAGCGCGGTAAAGCCGTCGGCATACGTCTGCGAAGCGATCGCAGCCTGCAGTCGTTGCGGTATTTCTCTCAACGCCCGCGTGAGCGAGCCGACAAACACATCATGCGGCAAACCAATCAGTTTCGACAGCCGCGGCACATGGTGACCGTTAACGAATACCAGTCGATGGCCAGCCGGGTCCAGCACGAGTCCATCGACGATGCGTCGCACGTCGCTATCATCGGTGCGGCCGGTGCGTTGCGGCGCGAAATGCCAAGGACGCTTGCCAATCGCCGACACGTTCGTGTACTTCCAGTCCTCGTGCCGCGTGGTCGGAAGGCCCAGCGTGTCGAACTGTTCGAAGGCGCTTCGGCGCGCGGCACGCAGCCACGGCAACTCGGCGCCGGGCAACGTCTTCGCGAGTCGTTCAAAAGCCTGATGGAAATGGTCGAGAGATTCGTTTTTCATGGATGTCCCGCACTCACTGCACTGGCTGCACCGGCTGATTGCACGGCCTCATCCTCGATCCAGCCATAGCCCTTGCGTTCCAGCTCCAGGGCCAGTTCACGCGGCCCTGACTTTACGATCCGGCCGTTCGCCAGCACATGTACGCGATCCGGCACGACGTAATCCAGCAAGCGCTGATAGTGCGTGACCAGCACAATCGCCCGTTCGGGGCTGCGCATGCTGTTGACGCCCTGCGCGACGATCTGCAGCGCATCGATATCGAGTCCGGAATCCGTTTCGTCGAGAATGGCGAGCCGGGGCTCCAGCACCGCCATCTGCAGGATCTCGTTGCGCTTCTTTTCTCCGCCGGAAAAACCTTCGTTGACTGCTCGGTACAGCAGGGTCTCGTCCATCTGCATCAACGTCATTTTTTCCTTGACCAGTTGCAGAAATTCCATCGCGTCGAGTTCCGGCTCGCCACGATGCCGGCGCTGCGCGTTCAACGCCGCCTTCAGCAGATAAACGTTGCTCACACCGGGTATCTCAACGGGATACTGAAACGCGAGAAACAGGCCTGCGTGCGCGCGCTCTTCGGGCGCGAGCACCAGCAGATCGCGGCCGAGATACGAGACCGTGCCGCCGGTGACGACAACGTCCTCACGCCCAGCCAGTACGTGGGCAAGCGTGCTCTTGCCCGAACCATTCGGGCCCATGATCGCGTGCACCTCGCCGGCCTTCACGCTCAGATCGATGCCGCGCAGAATTTTCTTGCCGTCGACTTCGACTTGCAGATTGCTGATTTCAAGCATGGTTCGAATCCCTCGCGAATCGCCGTGGGCCAGGTGCTAACGGTTAGCCCACACTGCCTTCCAGGCTGACGCCGAGCAGCTTCTGCGCCTCGACGGCGAACTCCATCGGCAGCTCCTTGAAGACTTCCTTGCAGAAACCGTTCACAATCATCGACACCGCATCCTCCGCAGACAGCCCGCGCTGCCGGCAATAGAACAACTGGTCTTCGCCGATGCGTGATGTCGACGCTTCGTGCTCGACCTTCGCGGTCGGGTTCTTGACCTCGATATAGGGGAACGTGTGTGCGCTGCAACGGTCGCCGAGCAACAGCGAATCGCACTGTGTGTAATTGCGCGCACCCTCGGCCGCACGGCCGACCTTCACGAGGCCGCGATACGCATTCTTTCCGCAACCCGCTGAAATGCCTTTCGACAGAATCGTGCTACGCGTATTGCGGCCGAGGTGAACCATCTTCGTCCCGGTATCGGCCTGTTGATAGTGGTTGGTCAGCGCCACCGAATAGAATTCACCGACCGAGTTATCGCCCTGCAGGATCACGCTCGGGTACTTCCACGTGATCGCCGAACCGGTTTCCACCTGAGTCCACGAAATCTTCGAATTCGCCTCGCGGCAATCGCCACGCTTGGTCACGAAGTTGTAGATGCCGCCCTTGCCTGACGCATCGCCCGGATACCAGTTCTGCACCGTCGAATAGCGGATCTGGGCCCCTTCCAGTGCAATCAGCTCGACCACCGCGGCATGCAGTTGATTTTCGTCGCGCATCGGTGCGGTGCAGCCTTCCAGATAGCTCACATACGCGCCTCTGTCCGCGACGATCAGCGTACGCTCGAACTGCCCGGTGTTCTGCGCGTTGATGCGGAAGTACGTCGATAGCTCCATCGGGCATCGCACGCCCGGCGGGATATAGCAGAACGAGCCGTCGCTGAACACGGCGGAATTCAGCGCGGCGAAGAAATTGTCGGTGTGCGGCACCACGGAGCCCAGATACTTCTGCACCAGTTCGGCATGATGCTGCACGGCGTCCGAGAACGAACAGAACACAATGCCGAGTTCCGCGAGCTTTTCGCGGAACGTCGTGGCTACCGAGACGCTGTCGAACACCGCATCCACCGCGACGCCTGCCAGGAGTTCGCGTTCTTCCAGCGGTACACCCAGCTTTTCATAAGTACGCAACAGTTCCGGATCGACTTCATCGAGACTCTTCGGACGATTTTTCTGTGCCGTCGGCGCGGAATAATAGACGATGCCCTGGTAGTCGATCGGCGGATGCCGGATTGTCGCCCAACGTGGCTCGGTCATCGTGAGCCAGTGCCGATAGGCCACGAGACGCCATTCGAGCATGAATGCCGGCTCGTCTTTCTTTGCGGAAATGAGCCGGATCACGTCCTCGCTTAACCCGCTCGGCAACGCGTCGGCCGCCAGGTCGGTCACGAAACCATGCGGGTACTCGCGACTGATCAGTTCGTCGAAACCGGTTGTAGATGCGCTCATGCATGGCCTCCGTCGGTCGTTTTGCGCGACAGTTGCGTCGCACCCGCGCGGCGGCTGGGAATGCTGCGCGCCCGGATCGCGCTGATATCAACCGCGCGCAAGGTCGGACCTGCCATGTCCGCCAGCGTGACCTGCTGTAACGCCTCGCAGATCACGCGATTGACCTTCTGCCAGTTGGCCCGCACCGCGCACGCCGCCTCCTGGACGCACAAGCCAGGCAACGTGCTGCATTCGGTCACCCCGATCGGCCCGTCGACCGCGGCGATCACCTCCGCCAGCGTGATCCGCTCGGGCGGCCGCGGCAGCAGGTAACCACCTTTCGTGCCGCGCAGCGACTCCACCATATCGCCCCGCGTCAGGATTTTCAGCACCTTTGACACCGTAGGTATCGCGACTCCGGTCGCCGCCGCAATGCTGCTTGCGCTGTGGACTGCATCCGGATCGCGCGCCATCGCGGTCATGATCACTGTGCCGTAGTCGGCAAGTTTGCTCATGCGCAACATCCGAATATCTCCCGTTTTAATCAGGACCTGTTTAGTACTGATTAGACCGAAATGGAATCGGCTCGGTTGCAGTGAAACCATCCTGCGTGGGGCCTGGCCGCGTCGCCAACCGCTTCCCGTGTCCCGGGAAACATTTCGATACACGACACGTACCTTGATTTCATTCTAGACCTGTCTGCAACACATTGTCAGGGCTATAAAAATATCAAAAGCCCAAACGAGCCTGGCAAACCGGGGGCGTCCATGGCAGAGCCCTCATACAGACATCCGACAAGCTCACCCGCAACGCTCACACGATCAGACTCCGCAACCTGCGGGAGCGGCTTGCGCAGCCGAAAACCCATCTGTCTGAACGGTCTCTGGCACTGCCGAACGCCCAGCTTGATCCCGTAGCGCTTGCGCAAATGTTCGGACAGGACTGGTCCATCCCACAGGCCCGCTTCAAATTCGAAGTCGCGCGGTGTCCTGCGCAGATCCGCCTCAATGCGATGCCATTGCGATTCGTCCAACGCACGCGGACGTCCGGGCCGTTCGCCTTCTGGCAATCCGTCGAAACCGCCCTGCTCGAAGCGTCGGACCCATCGCTGAACTCTCGTGGCGGCCTGACCCAACAAGTGGCCCACTTCGGTGCACGTGTACCCGTTGCTGACCAGCGGCGTGTTTAGAAGGTAGCCAGATCAATGGTGACGATCCCGTGGTTTTAGTGGACGACAGAGCGCCGCGCGGAGGTCGTGGTGGCGGTGCCCGAACCTGTCTTGTCAGGTTGCTACTAAAGGTATTGGCCTATTGGGCGCCGCAAGCTAGAAAACGATATCAATGCAGATCCGTCGAGCGACACATAGCCGCTAATCACGCTTTGGCTTTACTCCAATCCGATGGTCGCGGCTCTATATATCGTGCGGTGCCCTGTACGGCCTGCACGGCGTCATCTGATGCCGGTAAGTGCTCGGGCCGGGCCAGCACCAGATTGGAACCGGGCGGCCGAACACTTAATGATCAGGCCAGCCGTCTTCGCCGACTAGCGGTACGAAGCTCACTTCGCCGAGCGAGCGCTCGTGATAATCGTGTTCGCTGTAGCGGACCAGTTTGATCAATCGCTGATGATAAGGCTCGCGTCCCACCGGCATGACGATCCGGCCACCGACCGAGAGTTGCAAACGCCACGCCCGCGGGATACGCGGACCGCCGGCTCCCGCGATAATTGCATCGTACGGCGCATAGGCGCCCAAGCCGACAGTGCCGTCTCCGAGATGAACGGTCACGTTTGAAATGCCCAACCGCGCCAGCGTCTTGCGAGCGGTGCTGGCGAGCACCGGATCGCGTTCAACGGAATCAACATGCGCCACGATTGCGGCCGCAATTGCGGCGGCGTACCCCGAGCCCGTGCCGATGTCGAGAACCCGGTCGTGGGGACCCAGTTCGGCCGCCTCGATCATTTGCGCGACGATGCTGGGCTGCGAGATCGTTTGGTGACTCGCGATGGGCAACGGACTATCGTCGTACGCGCTTTCACGGAGGTGCTCCGCTACGAATTCCTCGCGCGGCACATGACGCATCGCGGATAGCACGTTGGAATCGCAGATGCCGCGGGCCGCGATTTGCCATACAACCATCCATTCCCGGGCTTCACTGAAATCGATCATTGCTGCTCTCCTCCGATGGTCGTGCAGGTTTTACGGCAGGCTCCGCATACCTTCACCGAGAGATCCAGACGGGGCGCGCCGGCGGCCGCACGCACCCGGCGTCGCGACATCCTGCATTCGGCAACGCACATACCGCACACGGGATTCTCACGCCACCGACCGCGGCGGTCGCCGATGCAGGCAGCCGCAGCGCCGCTTCTTCGCAAAGCGATACCCATACGGAAATTGTGCACTCCTGGCGCGCTGACTTCACTACGTATCGGTGACCGGATCGTCCAGCGACGGCGTGACGAACGTCTCGTCGAGGAAGACCTCGATATGCTGCTCAACAAGCGCGGTTTCCTGTCGCGCATTTTCCGTCCGCTATTCCACCTGGTCTCGCGCAGCTGGCACATGCACCCGATCGGCTTTCTGTTCGGCCTGGACTTCGATACGGCGACGGAAGTGGTGCTGTTCGGTATTTCCGCCCCTCAGGCTGCTGAGGGCATGTCTTTCGCGACCATCCTGATCTTCCCCGCGCTGTTCACGGCTGGCATGTGCCTCGTCGATACCGCCGACGGCGTGCTGATGCTAGGCGCTTACGCTGGGCGTTCATGAAGCCGGTCCGCATGCTGTACTACAACATCACGATCACGTTCGCTTCCCTAGTGGTGGCGATGCTGATCGGCGGCATCGAGGCGCTGGCGCTCATCGCGGACAAGCTCGACCTCAAGCGCGGTTTCTGGGGTCTGATCGGCGCGGCGTCGGACAATTTCGGCCTGCTCGGCTACGCGGTGATCGGCCTTTTTGTCGTCAGCTGGCTGGTGTCGGTGCTGTTCTACAAGCTCAAGCGTTACGACGACATGCCCGTCAACCTGGGCTGATCGGAGATCGGCTCAACTGTCCGGGCGCGCAATGGGTTCGGCTCAGACATGCGGATGATCGCGTGCCGATCGGACGCGTCGCCATGATGATGTCGCGCGTTCGATCGGCACGGGAATTATGTGCGGTGAATACGCCGTGCCGGAGACATCGCACTCGTCCGTTTCATTATCAGCCGCTCAAAGCGGCCGCAATGGCGCCAAGATCGGTCATTCGGTAGCCCCGGATGATCGTCGCTTCATGGCCGAACCCGGTCCGATGCTGAATGGATAATCGATCCACCGGAGGTCGTTCGGCGTCCGGCTCAGGTCGACCCGAGGCGGCCGGTCGGGCTGCCGCGCCGAATGGCCGCTGCGGCTCCGTCATGAGACATCCAAGCAGCAGTGCCAATAGCCACCGGCGCTGGCACTGCGGGCCTTGAGGGCGACACGGCTACGACGCGCTCGCCGGCTTTCCTCCCAGGCCGGGCCGACCCGAGATGTTTTAACAGGAAATCCCGACCTTTGGGCTGGTGTCAGGCCGAGCCAAGCTTGACGACTTGCATTAGCGCCTCGACAAAGACATCCAGTTCGTTTTTTAGCATGTAGATATGCGGCGACACTCGTATCCCGTCGAGACCTTGTACGCTCCGACGCTTGACGTGGACTTGCCAGGTGTTTCGAAGCTCCTCTTCGATTTTCCTGGCATCCATTCCATCGATGGAGAACAGGCTGACCGCGCCCAGATCGTCCGTGTGCATTGGCGTGTGCAACCTGAAGCCGCGGACATCGCGCGCAATGGTCGTCCAGTATCGGGTCAACTCCCGCAACCGCGTATGAACCTTGTCGGTGCCAATCTCCTCACGAAATCGAATTGCGGGGGCTATTCCCGCCTGTACCGCGGAACTATAGGTACCGAGGTTCCAGTTGTCGGATTTGTCGATGCGAAGCGGAGGTGGATCGAACGGTGCCAGCAACGGTCAGGTTTCATCAATCCGGCTTTGCCTGACGATCAACATGCCGTTGCCCACAGGAGCACCGAGCCATTCATGAAGGCTCGTCGCGAAAAAGTCGCAATCGAGCTCGCGGAAGCTCACTGGCATCCGAGCGAATGTCTGTGCGCCATCTACTACGGTGATGATGTCAAGAGTCCGGCCGAGACTGCAAAGGCGCTTGACCGGCAGGACGCGGCCGGTCCAGTGGAGCATGTGGGTTAATCCCGCATCCAGCAGCGCTGCTACGGCAGGCGGGCCTGCAAAGTCCGACGCATTCGTCACAAGCGCAACCTGTTGCTCTTTCTTCACAGCCGCTCCTCCTGGTGGTTCCAAACCCGCGCGATCCGATGGGCACCAGCGACCGCCCCTTCCTCGCGTATAGCTATGGCGAATCCCGATGTCGGCTCAGCGTTCCATACTCAATGTCCGGCCCGTTTCGATATCGCCTTCAGCGAATCGCGTCATAAGTTACCCCGTCTCCATGCGTTGAAACAGTTTAGGCGTTCAATGCGCGGCGCTCGCACCTTGAATCTGGCGTTACCCTCTTCTCATCGATCTATGCATTATCTGTCACTGATTCCAAATCGATCACGAACGATCTAGGACGGTGCATCTAGCTTCTGGCCGAAGCTTGCCGATTGAGCGAGCAAACGGTGGTGGCCACGACCGGCAGACCCCGTCTATTTAGGAAGCGGACCGGTCCTGAATATCTTGCGCGCCTCCCCTCGTTCTGGTCCGGCTGCTGCCCTGGATCAGCATATTTTGTCAAGATACTCACCGCCGTACTGAAGCGATTGTGACGAAAACACACAACGCCAATTTTGCTCTGATTACTGCGCAAACGATTGCTTGTACTCTCTGCACCTCTTTCTCTGAGGCGCATCGTATGCGGCAGGAATGGCTTGAATTTCTCCAGCGAGTCGACTGGAACACTCCGGTAACTTTGGCGCTGACATCAGCGGCAGTCGGTTCTGTCATAACGCTCGCCTGGATTTCAGCGAGGGATGCTAGGGAGCGCAAGCGTCAGCGACGCGATACTGCACTGGAACTAGCGTTATCGCTGGAAAGGTACGCCCGAACCTGTCGGACAATGATGCATAAGGCCACCTGGGCAGCAGCGGAGCCAGTCGGCCATTTGAGCCGCGAAGCCAGTAAAGGCGTTTCCATTCCCACCTTTGCCTACCCGGACAGGTTTCACTGGCATGTCTTGAGCCGCAAAGTTATCTCAGAGCTCCGTGAGTATCCGGCGACAGTGCACGCCGCTCGGGAGTATGTGGAAGCGCTTCGCGAATTCGGCGAGCCAATCGACCTTTGTGGTCAGGTTGAATACGAATGTACGAAGGCCGCGATGGCAGCGCTAGCCCTTGCTCGGGCCACGCGCCGGCGGCACGGAGCCACGAGGTGGAAGCCGGACGCCAAAGACTCAGCCTTGGAGCGCGAACTGTCCGACTTCATCGCGAACGCTGAAGAAAAGCGCAAGGCGTCGCTCGAGCGTCGAATGGAGTTTACAGTCGATCGGCGAGTTGACGTGCAACGGTTCAAACAGGTGCTAAGCGCCTAAAACATCGTGAGCTCGGACCCGCCTACGCGGATAGTTTCCGTAACGACCCGATATAGATAGTCCGTCCCGCTTTCATCGAGACTGGTGGGACTGGCAGCGAGCTGCCAGTCGAGGCGGGACACGCACTCGTGGACTACGAATAAGTCGACCCAAACGCCTGGACGATTGCCGCTTTAGCTTCGACCCATGATTCGCCCTTCTCCTCGCAATCCGTCCCGAAAAAAAAGATTGAACGGATATCTATGGTTTCGGAGGCCGGTGCCGATAAGACCGCTCATAAGCCCCCCGCCAGACGAGGCTTCCCATGCCATTTGATTTTATCGCCAGCCGCCCGCCCCGATTAAAACGTACTCTCGTTATCCTGGTTGGCTGTACAGGCGTACTTGCCAGCTTGTCGATTTGGGGCCGGGTGCCCGCCGACGTACTCGCCGACGCGGATAGAGAGGTCGCCCACTTCGGCCCCGCACTAGTGGGCACCGCGTGTCCGGTCGAAGGAGCAGTCTCAAGGGACGCCCGCGGTACCTTTCTCATGTGTTGGAAACAGGTCTGGAGCAAGCCGTAGATCCTACTCCATATCGCCCCGGCGTCTCTGGCGTAACGCATGGCGGACAACCGGGATTTTCTGATTGAAGGTCCGGCACGAGGCTAGACGCAACGGAAGAAGACCAGAGTGTCGTGTGCCTTGCGTCCGAACGCATGTGACCGAAGCTTCGGTTAGGGAGCGTACCCGAAGATGCGCCCGTCGCAATGCGCGCAATCCACTCGCTCGGCGAACCGGTCGATGTACCGGTCCGCAACCCACAGTGGCGGTGCTCGCTATCAACGAATTCTCCAATGGAAAGACTCTTCCGGGTCCGTAGATTCGCACGAGCGCTCGCCCACACGCTGACGAAAAAAAGCCGACAGGTCGTGTCGGCTGAAGGATTCCGGCTATGCCGAAGGCCATGCCAGAACCTGTGCAGCGCAGATTATTGCACTGTCTGGCTCCCATGCGGATGGCATGCTAACAAAGGGTTTACCCCGGTCAAAATATAGGAATGGATGCCGTAATACATGTTGATTTCATTCATGCCGTGACGGCGGGTCGACATGGAAAGGCAAACGTTTGCCCAAAAACTGTGGCTGCTATTGCTCCCAAGCCTCGTCTGTCTGACCGCCATCAAGGGATTCGATGTTGCACCAGCCGCATCGAACGAACAGAGCGTCGATACCCGGGCGCGATCGCGCGTTTCAAGGCGGCCATGACACACACTTCAAGATGCTTCGGGCTGACATCCTTATCTGCCCGCTGAGGAAAGTTCAACATGTTCGACGCCGAAGTTGCCGCGACGCTCCTGAACCGGTGGGACCGTAAACGCACATACCCAGGAGATCAGTCATCGCTGGACCTCTTGCAGGAAGGCAAGCTGCATTTCAGGCATGAGGGCGGCGACGTCCACGCACATGGTACTGACGCAGACCGGCGTCTTCGCGTTGAATGCCTGACGTTCACCGACGGCTCCCGCGCCTTGCGCGTCACCGGTGCAGATGGACAAGGCGGCTGGACGCGGTGGACTGCTGCTGAGCCGGTGTGAAAGCGCGAAACGAGCGCACGTAGTCACTACCCGGTATCGAAGGAGAAAGCCGATGTCGACATGGCCTGATCGCACGCTGGATTGGCTCTTCGTCCTCGCCTACGTCCTGATGGTGATATGGCTAAATTACCTGCAGCAGATGTTGTGTCACATGTAGCGTGTGTCGCGTCCCAGCGGATGCCAGAGCGCCGTCGACGTCGAGCAGGCTGATGGAAACAGCCACTGATCTCTTGCGAATGAGGTGTCTGCTGCGGTCCACGACAGCTCGTGTGACATTCCGGATTTCAGAGGATCGCGAAAGGAGATGAACGTGAACATGGTGAAGACCGAGATTGGACAACTGGAGAAGGCACTGAACGCTCTGGTTTGTCGCCCACGACTTATCCGTCGCGACTACTGGATATCGCAGATCGAGTGCCTGCTGACACGCCCTGGGCTGTCGGCGCAGGACCGGCAACGACTCCGCGCGCTGCTCAACCTGCTCGGCACGCCCGTCGCGGGATGCAGTGTCTCACTATAGCAGTGACCGGCATCGTAGAGTCTTTGAGTACGGTCACGACAAGCGAGCTGATTCGCTGAACACGCCTGCCGCAGTTGCGTCAATTGCTGCTGGTGTCACACGTCAGAAATTCGCGGACAACGTTGTGCGGCACCAGGCGTCGTCGCGTCGACTGATTGCCTGCAGTGTCCGCGCGATCATGTACGGCGAACGCGTCTATTGAGCTTTCGGAAATCATCATGTTTAACGAGTCGAAATACGTATCGCTATGTATGAACAGGGCCTGGACCAGTGGACGCGTGCCTGGTACGGCGAAGCCGTTGAAGCGGGATTTATCCGCCCGCACTATCATCCCGACCCTGTGACCATAAAGCGTCTTCGGGGCTATTTCGGCGCGGGCCTGTCGCCCTTCGAAGCCGCCCAGGCGTGCTTTGGCCGCAAACACTAAAGTAAGCCGGCTATTGCCTCCCCATCCGGTAGCCACATCTGCACGAAAGGCAGAAAGCGACCTGAACAGTCCAGCGAATTTCTCATCCAACAACACTTGTCACGCCCGCATGAGCGCCACCTCGACCGGCATCTCACAAACACCGCTACCCAGTCCAGATTTGCACCGGCTGGCTAACATCTCACGTCCGGCCCCTTCCTCAGGAGGTCGCAAGGCTTCGTCGAGAACGGATCTCGCGGTCACACCCCTGGCGGATCTGTCGAGGGCATGCTGATGACGCGCACGCAGCCGGGCTGCAGCGAAGGCTGCGTTGTGTTGCCACCAGAAGTCATCACGGCGCTCAAAAACCTCTACATTGTTTCGAGCGCGCTCGCGCAGCGAGGCACTCACGCTCAGGAAATCCGGGATTCCCAATGGCGGGCAATGTTTCAACGGGCTCACGAGGCGAAGACGGCGCTCGACCAGCACGGGGAGAGAGCTGAAACGCATGCGATTGTGCTGCTTCGACAGATGACACAGGCATGCCAGGGTCTGGTTGATCGGCACGCGACCCGACAGGAGATTCCCTTCGCCGTGTGGCGCGAAGTGGGCAGGCTTGGGCACGATGCTTACGAGTGGGTCAACCTGAACCTACCCCGCCGGCGAGGCACCGACGCATGAATCCCGCACCGTTCAGGTCAGCGTACCGTGCCGGACTTAAAGCGGACTGGCTCGCGCAACGTGTCCGGCATGTACTTCCGGCACGCCCTGGCTGGCCCACGGGCCGTCGTCCTTTAAGATCTCCGGGACGCATGCGACCGACGGATGGAGCATTGCTCCCAACGTCGGGAGAGCAACGGAACAACGCGCGCTTGCCGGAAACAAGAGATCAGAAGATCGCCGCAATCGTTGTTAGCAAGTCACGGAGTGGTCAGTGAACGCCGAAGGAATCAACAAGGCCGCGTTGCTGCTGATGTCGCTCGGTGAAAACGAGGCGGCCGAAGCCTTCCGGTTCCTCGGCCCACGTGAGGTGCAGAAGATCAGCATCGCGATGGCCGCGCTGAAAAACGTCACGCGCGGTGCCGTCGACACTGTACTGCAAGACTTCATCAAGGAAGCAGAAACGCACACGACGCTATCGCTTGACTCGAAGGATTACATCCGGTCGGTGCTGACGAGGGCGCTCGGCGAAGACAAGGCTGGCAACGTCATCGACCGCATTCTGCAGGGTGACGACGTTGGCGGCATCGAAGGCCTGAAGTGGATAGATGCGCGAGCCGTCGCGGAACTGATCAAAAACGAACACCCGCAAATCATCGCAACCATCCTCGTGCACCTTGGCCCGGAGCAGGCTTCTGACGTACTCGCATGCTTCACCGAACGGACGCGCAACGACGTGCTGCTGCGCATCGCCACGCTCGACGGCATCCAGCCGGCTGCATTGCGCGAACTCGACGATGTGATGACAGAGTTGCTGTCTGGCAGCGGTAACGTGAAACGCAAGGCGGTTGGCGGCGTTCGCGCGGCAGCGGAAATCCTCAACTACCTGTCAACCCAGCACGAAGAATCGGTAATCGACAACGTACGCAGCTACGACGACGATCTCGCGCAAAGGATCATTGACGAGATGTTCACGTTCGAGAACCTGGTCGAGCTCGATGATCGCGCGATCCGGCTGCTGCTCAGGGAAGTTGGCACGGAGACACTGGGGATCGCACTGAAGGTCGGGCCGCCCGAGCTGCGTCAGAAATTCATGGCGAACATGTCGCAACGCGCGGCGGAGCTGTTTTCCGAAGATATGGACACACGCGGCCCGGTGCGCCTGTCGGAAGTCGAAGCACAACAGCGCAAGGTTGTGCAGGTCGCGCGCGACCTCGCCGGGAGCGGCGAGATAGCGCTTGGTGACAAGGCTGACGACATGTATGTCTGAAGTGCCTCCCTGCGCGAACATCCCGATGAGAACCGGACGGGTCGTGCTCCTGCAGGGAAAGACTGAAAATCAGTGTGAGCCTGCCAGGCCGCTTTCCAGCTGACTCTGGAGTTCGCGCACCTGCCGCTGCGCGGACCGCAACTGGTCCTGTGCGGCAGTTTTCTGCTGTGCGAGCAGGGTAGCTTCGGCACGCGTCTTCTGCTGCTGGTTGGTGACGATTGTCTGCTGCTGACTCGCTACATCGAGGTCGGCCTGCAGGCGGTTCGCACGACCCTGCGACAGCGCAATCATCCGCTCGATGAACGCCTTTTGCGCCTCGAGCCGGCCGCGGCGAATTTCGACATCGGACAACTGCACGGTCTGACGCACGAAGTCCTTGTAGATCAGGTCGGCGTGGGTTTGGTCCGGTGTCTTGATGACGCGCCAGAAGTTCTTCTGCTGGAACAGCACGACGTAATACGTCATTTCCTTGCTGTAAAACAGCAGGCTCGCACCGTAACTGCCGTTGTACGTTGTACGCAGTTCGCTCAGGTCCGAACCGCGAATCATCTGTTGCAGCTCGACGACGTTGCCGGCGGCGGACTGCTTCGCCTCGCTCGGATTCAAGTTCGACAATCTCCGGTTCGCCGCACAGCAGCACCAGCAGGCGCAGCAGCGCTTCGCGCGATGGCGTGAGACGCCGCGTGTCCGCACCTGCGGCTTGGCAAAGTAGTAGGTCGAAGCCGGCGCGCATGGCGACGTCATGGTCTTCCGGTGTTTCGACCTTCTCGGCGAGCAATACCTTCCCGTGTTGCCTGACGATGCTGACAAGTTCGTTAAGGTCCTCGCGCGTGCAGTCGAGAAAGTCGATCTTGACAATATCGACGCACGGCAGCAGTTCGGCCAGACGCGGGGTGACCTGCGAAACATCATCCAGTGCGAGCCGGAAGCCCGCTCGCCGCAGGTCGCTGCAATGTCGGCCGGCGGACCGGTGTCGATGCTGTTGGTCCGACTTCTTCGTGGCAGTACGGGCGCACAGCAATGCACTGAGCAGGCGCATCGGACACTCGGCGCAGAGCGCCGGTCGAAGCCGGTCGCCCAGAGGCGCAAGACCGAGCGATGGAGCGATCCAGCCGAATGGTGAACAGACCGACCTGACCCGTCGTCGGCGGCGACTGTCGGAATACCGGTGGCAGGTCGCCGAAGGCGTCATCGAGCTGTTCAGTCTGAACGGCGAAATCTGGAAGGAGTCGTCGCTCCGCCCGCGCAGGGTTTGCGCTATTGGGCCGCTGTAAGTTTGTGGCCCGTCCTCAATGCCTGCCAGCCCGTCTGCGGCTCCTTCCGCTGATCGCTTACCTGCTCGATGCCGCTTTTCAACACCGCTTCACAAAAGGCCAGGCGGGCTCGGTAGTAATCTGCGTGCATCTGAGCGTCAAGGATGCGTTGTTCAGCCTGGAAGAGTTCCAGACGCAATTCCCGCAACGCTTTTTCGGCTTGCTTCTCCGGAGTAAGCGCGTTGCGTACAGCCCAGCTGGTTATCCACCGCAGCATGATGAACTCCTCTCATCGTCAGGTGACATTCCGCCGGCTTCAAATCGGGCTTTCACGCCGGGGGCACAAAACGCCACTGTCCCGACCACTTCTTCATACAGCCACTGGTGAGTCAGCGCTATCAATAATCAGTGAGTACCTGTGCGTCACACTGCGCGGTAGATCACGTTGTTGCGAAAATTTCCCGCCGCCCATGCAAGGGGTTGGCCACGCTGAGCGCCTTGCCGGACATCATTGCGGCCGTGATGAGTCTGCTCGCGGCGTTTTACGTGGCGCGCTTCGTTGCGTCGCTAGTGGAGAAGCTGCTTGTCGCAGCCGGCGTGGACGGGCTACGTTCTCCGCAGACAGGGGTCTGCAAGTTACACAAGCAAATCACGCCTCCTGGCGCTACATGAGAGTGAGGTTGGCGCGCGACATGGGAATAGCGTCTCAGGTGTGCGGCAGGAGGCACGCCTTCAATTGCCCTTGAAAACCGCTGCGCCACCGGTCCGGGAGGAGGACGGGTCCCTCGCTCCATTCGCCTGCTCGCGCCCAACAGCCGCCGCCCCGGAAGCCCCGGATGCAGCCGACGTTGCGCTCATATACGCCGGCGCGAGCTTCGTCTTCTGTCGTATTCCCGGCGATGGCGCCGTCGCGCGCTTCTCCATGTCTGCCAGCATCTGCTGGCACGGCAACGGCCGATTGTCGCTCGGCTGGAGCAACGCGATCACCGCCGCAAACGGATTCAGCAAGCCCAGTCCCGCCGCCGCCCTGCCATGCGCGACCAGCGCCCCGGCCTTCCTGCCGACTTGCGGCTCCTTGAAACTGCCCTTGACGTACAGCGGCGAGCGCAGCGAGATCACCCGGAACCCTTTGGTGTGCGGATGAATCGTCAGATTCATGGTCTCGTCTCGCAAGTTCACGTTTCCGTCCATCTCGACCACCGCATCGTCGGTGTCGAGGGCGAATACGCGCGAGTCGAGCACACCATTGGTGGCGACGAAGTCGGCCGCCGCGCAATTGATCGTCACGTCTCGATTGCCGAACAGCTTCTCGTACACCACGTTCGCCACGTTCAGCCCGGCCGCCTCCATCAGCAAGCGACTCACCGCGCCGTCGGTGATCAACATCTTCACCTCGCCGTTGGAGGTCGCGGCGAGTGCCACCGGCGAGTTGCCGGTGGCCAACAGCGCCGCGTCGCCGTTGACTTCGCCGAGCGCCGTCCGCATCACCGCGAATGTCGGGAACAGCTGCTTGAGCCGCAGATGCCGCGCCTGCAGCGAGAACCGCCCCTTGAGCGGCTTGCTGCTGCCGTCCAGGTGGATGGTCGAAGCGAGGGGTGCCGCCCGCCACGCCGAACTTCAGCGGATCGAGCATCAGCACGCCGTCCTGCATGACGAGGTGGGTGGACAGAACAGTGATCGGCAGGCTCGCGGTCTTGACGATGCGGCGTCCAGTGAATCGGACGTCAGCATCGATCGCCTTCCAGCGGTCAGTGCGGAACTCCTCGACCGGCAGCGCCTTGTTGGCCGGCTGCGCTACGGCGTCGCCGCGCCTGGCCTTGCTGGCGTTCGTGTCGGCACCGACGAGTGGTGCGAGGTGGGAAAACTGCAGCAGGCTCGACACCAGCGTGCCAGACAACAGCGGGCGGGGTTCGCGCGAGACGTACACCAGCGAGCCGTTCAGGTCGCTGCTGCCGACGCGTCCGGTGAAGTTCTCATACACCAACGGCTGTAAGTCGACGGCGACGCCGTCCGTGACCGCGCCGGGGGAGATCGCCACTGACGACGCTGCGCTCGCCGCCCGGGTGAAGCGGGCGCTTGTCGCGGACCAGGGGCTAAGATCGTTGTCGATGAGCGTCGCGACGTATCGAGGCGTCGTGCAGTTGTCAGGATACGTGGATTCGGAGGTACGGATTCAGAAAGCGCTTGCCGTGACGCGCGGCGTGCCGGGGGTACAATCCGTGAGCAACGATCTGCACCTCAGGCCGCAATGACGCGCGTTCGCCGGAAACAGATGACGAACGGATAACGCAGGAGAGCGCTCCAAAGCGAGGGCTGTCTCACAAGCGACAAGATCCTGGCGCGAGACAGCAATGTGTGTGCTCGCGCGATCGGCGGTTCCGCCTATGGCATAGTGCATCTGCGCTTTGACGACAATTCCCCTGCGCTCTATCACGGTCACCGGTTTCCGGGCCGACCGTGATCGACCCAGGCCGTGTGGAAACGCCAAGAGAGTTTCAATGCACGCGGTTCCAACCTCGCATCGCACGTGTGGCGGTTTGCATGTTGACAGTTCATTCGGCGATGACGAACTGCTGAAGGGGTCTAGCGCCCTTTAACTGGCGATTGTGAGCTTGTTTTTAAGGTCGATGGGTGCTCAGGCACCCACCAGCCGCATCGCTTTCATTGTCCTTTTGAATCCCAGGATTCTCAGCACTCTCATGAGGTTGTAGGCAAGCACGTTCAGACTCATCTCGGTCCCCACGTTGGGCAGCCGGCGTGTCAGGAAGTGCGTGTAACCCATCCAGTGCTTGAACGTCCCGAAGACATGTTCGACGGTGCGTCTGCGTATCGTCATTGCCTCTGGCGTTTTGTCGAGTTGACGTTGAACACCTTCCAACACGGACTCGTGCTCCCATCGGGTGATTCGCCGATATGGACTTGGCGTGCATTGTGATTTTATTGGGCACTGAGGACAGGCGCTGCTCCAGTAACGGCGCAATTGCATACCGTGTTCCTCCCCGGTGAAACGGTAGATTGCCCGTTCACCGGCTGGACACTGGTATTCGTCGTCCCGCGCAATGTAGATGAAGTCAGCCCTATCAAATCGACCATGGCATTTCGCGCTTGATGTCGTGGGTTTCGGCAGCATTACCGCGATCCCGGCATCCACACACTCTTTGATCTGAGGCCCGCTATAGTAGCCACGATCGGCGACTGCCCGCAGTCTGCTCTTGCCCATCGCATCGCGTGCAGCTTTCGCTATGGGGCTGAGTTGCGCCCGGTCGCTGCCAGAGTTTGTGACCTCGTGAGCAACGATGAGGTGGTGTTTGGCGTCTACTGCCACCTGTACGTTGTAGCCGACCATTCCCGAGCCTTTGCCGCTCGTCGCCATGGAGCGCGCGTCGGGATCAGTCATCGAGAGTTGGCCATCAGGCTGCGTCCTGAGTTGCTCCTTGATCTGATCGAGGTTTCGCATCTGTTCGCGCAAGCGTGCGATCTTGTCCTGCAACCGGGTCGTCTTCGCTTCCAGCTCAGCGGGTTGCGTACGATCGGCAGTCTCCAGCGCGTTCAGATACCGCTGGATGCTCTCCTCGATCTGCTTCTGGCGCTTGTCGACCTTACCCTCTGTGAAGTTGCGATCGCGGGTGTTGACTGCCTTGAACTTGCTACCGTCGATGGCAACGAGCGCCTGCGAGAACAGCTTCAGTTCGCGGCATAAGACGACGAAGCGGCGACATACGTTGCGGATGCCGGTGCCGTTGTCACGGCGGAAGTCAGCTATGGTCTTGAAGTCCGGCGCCAAACGGCCCGTGAGCCACATCAATTCAACATTGCGTTGGCATTCACGTTCCAGGCGGCGGCTCGACTGGATCCGGTTCAGGTAGCCGTAGATATAGATCTTCAGCAGCACGCCTGGATGATAGGACGGGCGACCTGTAGTCGACGGCATCGCTCCATCGAAGCCCAGTGATTCAAGGTCAAGCTCTTCAACAAACGCCTCGATGATTCTGACCGGATTGTCCTCGGCGACAAAGTCATCGAGGCACTCTGGAAGCAGCGTCACCTGCTTGCGATCTTCACCTTCTATGAATCGCTTCATCCGGTCACCCAGGCTGAATGAGTTAATCCAGTTTAGGCGATCATGGTGTTTTCACACAGGCTTATATGGACACCGCCCGGTTTGCCAAGTTGATCTTATGTGATACGTGAGCGAGGTATCGGCTGCGGTCTTATATGCGGCCTTCTGCAAGCCGAAGCTGCGGGCCCTGATGGAATTCGCCAGGAACGTCCTCATCTCGGCCACGTGCTTGAAGCACAAGACTGTGTTCAGGTTTGCGTTCCTGCGGTCCGACCTGTCGCGCCATCACATTGAAATCAACCCAAGCAACCTACCAGTTCCTCAACGCTTCAAAGTGCTCATCCTGCTATGCAGGTCTGTTGCTCACATGATGCGCTTCGTACGAAGTCCCGTGAGCGAGGATCGCCCAGGCGATTCTCGCCATTTTGTTCGCCAAGGCCACTGTTACTACATTTGCTGGTCGTCGCACCTGTATTGCCTTTTGCCATGCGGTGGGTACCTTGGTGTGACACAGAACAGAGCGCGCCCCATGTATCAGCAACGTACGCAAGTATGGGTCGCCACGTCTGGAGATCGAGCCCAGCCGTATCTTTCCGCCGGTACCATTCTGACGGGGAACAAGTCCCAGAAACGCTGCGAACTCGCGCCCGGACCTGAATGTCTTCGCATCTCCAATTGTTGCTACCAGGGCCGTTGCGGTCAGGCGGCCGATACCCGGCACTTCGGAGATCGCACGACATGCCGCTTCGTGTTTCTGCCAGACGCCAATCCGCTTCTCGAGTTGATCGATGTCCTCCTCAAACAGGTTGATGCGACGCAACTGTTCGAGAAGGTTAAGAAGTATCGATCGTGGCAGTGTGTCTTCGAGTTCTGCCATGCGATTTCTGATCTCGTCGAGTCCTGCTACGCGTCCTGCGCGAAACGTTACGCCGAATTCATACAGCAGCCCACGCAGCTGATTTATCTGCATCGTTCGAAATTTGACGAGCAACGAGCGCATACGATGGAGGCTTAGCATCACTTGCTGATCCTCTGTCTTGGCGGCAACCGTGCGCATGCCGGGTTGCTGCACTGCAGTCCAGATTGCCCGGGCGTCGGCCGCGTCAGTCTTGTTCGTTTGCACGAAAGGTCGAATGAATTGGGCGTGTAATAGCACCACCTCATGTCCGAGCGCGCGAATCTTACGTGCCCACCAGTGAGCACTTCCGCAAGCTTCGAGGGCAACGCGACCGGCGGGGCGCTGCGCCAGAAATACAATTAAATCGTCACGTCCGAACTTCCGATTCGCGATCTCGCCAGTTTGGGCGTCGACCCAGTACATCTGGAACACCCGCTTTGCAATGTCGAGTCCGTATGTCGTAGCATTCATCTGGGGCCTCCGCTCCTTAAGTGGTTGTGTCGCAACTCCACTTTGGCACATTGATGCCGTTCGGTCCTGGAGGCCCTCAATCGTGCCCAATTCCCCGGAGGGAGGGCGGTGTCCATTCCATCTCGACCCACTACGGACGTCGGACCAAGCCCGACTTAGCCGTCCGATTCTAGGGTGCAGCGGTCATTCACTCGGCGACCTGGATCTGCCCTTCTTTGTCGGCCGCAATCGTTACCGCCCTTACCGGCACGGATGGCCTCTCACCGTTGCGATCCATATCCTTGCATGCAGCGGGCGACCATCCTTATTGGCCGATGATGAAGCGCCCTCGGTCAGTGCGTGACCGTCAGCTATCTGGGCGATGCTGTTGAAAAAGTCGCTGCTCTGCTTTCTCAAATCGCCGGTGAGAAAAACGACCCCTTAGATCGGCCTACAAACCGCTGGCGAACGCCGGTTAAGGGTAGGAAGACCCCTAAAAACCTTTTGAGAGAGACGGTCAGCGACTTTTTCAAAGCATCGGCCGACTCCTGTCTTTTATGTTTTCAGCATAAACCCACGCAGGGCCGTGGCATAGCCGAGCGCAATCAGGAGCGGGAGAAGCAGACTCGCGATGATCTGCACCAAGCCGC
>NZ_JARESV010000040.1:0-75234 GCF_046026985.1 Paraburkholderia sp. RL18-101-BIB-B | reverse complement strand
GGCGACGGAAAAACGCCCGAAGAACGAACGGGAAAACCGCCCTCAATCCCCCATCCGCAGCGCGTCCGCGTTCGCGTTCGAGCGAGCGTGCAAGCGCCAAGAAACGTCACTCATCCCTAACGCGACGAAACAACAGGGGCGATGAACCAATCACCGCCGCCAGCCTCCTCGGACGAACTCTATTTGTCTTGCGCGAGAAACCGCTGAGCCAGCCGTACCCAGTACGTCGAGCCGATCGGCAGCAACTCGTCGTTGAAGTCATAGCTCGCGTTATGCAGCATGCACGGACCTGCGCCATGGCCTGAATCACGGTGCCCGCCGTCGCCATTACCCAAAAACGCGTAGCAGCCCGGTTTGGCAAGCAACATGAAAGAGAAGTCCTCTGCACCCATCGTCGGTTCAACCGCATCGTCGACATTTTCCGGACCGACGATTTCCTTCATCACTGTCGCCGCAAAGCGCGCCTCTTCGCTGCTGTTGATCGTCGGCGGGTAGTTTCGGTGGAATTGAATATCGACCGAGCAATCGTAGGCTTCGGCCGTGCTCTCCGCGATTTTGCGCATGCGCGCTTCGATCAGATCAAGCGTATCGGTCGTAAACGTCCGCACCGTGCCGGCGATCCACGCGTTGTTCGGAACGACATTGACTGCGTCGCCGGCGTGAATCTGGGTGATCGACAACACTGCTGTGTCGAGCGGCTTCTTGTTCCGCGTGATGATGCTCTGCAGTCCGTTCGCAATCTGCACTGCAGTGAAGACGGGATCGCGGCCGTTGTGCGGTAGCGCAGCGTGCGAACCTACGCCCTTGATTTCAATGTGAAATTCGTTGCTCGACGCCATGATTGGCCCTTCAGTCACGCCGAACTGCCCCGCCGGCATGCCCGGCCAGTTATGGATGCCGAATACTGCATCGACCGGAAATTTCACGAACAAGCCGTCGTCGATCATGGCCTGCGCACCAGCGCCCCCTTCTTCGGCGGGCTGGAAAATGAACACGATCGTGCCATCAAATTCGCCGTGTTTGACCAGGTGCCGCGCGGCACCGAGAAGCATCGCCGTATGTCCGTCATGGCCGCACGCGTGCATCTTGCCGTCGTTTTTCGACCGATGGTCGAAGCTGTTCATCTCCTGTATCGGCAGCGCATCCATGTCGGCCCGCAGGCCAATCGAGCGTGAACCATTGCCGCGTTTCAATACGCCGACGACGCCGGTTTTGCCCAACCCTCGATGAGTTTCGATACCCCAGGACTCGAGGGTTCGTGCCACCAGATCGGCCGTCGCCGTTTCTTCGTAACGCAGTTCTGGGTGGGCGTGGATGGTTCGTCGAAGGGTCTGAATTTCGCCGTGAGCGGCTTGAATTTCGGGGATCAGTTTCATGATGTAGTGGTGACGCGTCTGTGCTTTGGCTTGCGTGGAATCGCTCGGGGCCCCATTGGCCCGGGCACGGTAATAACCGATTCTACGCCGAAGGCCTTTTTGGCGGCACCACGCAGGCCAAGCAGCAATTGCCGTAATAGAATCCCGCATTGCTCCACCGCTCACCGCCCCATTGAACGGATCGCCGATGAATGCTCCGACTGAACTCGCCCGCGCCGTATGCCCGCATGACTGCCCCGACACCTGCGCGATGCATGTGACGGTCGAGGCCGGGCGCGCGATCAAGGTCGTCGCTGATCCCGAGCATCCCCCGACGCAAGGCGCGCTGTGCACGAAGGTCAGCCGCTATGCGGAGCGTGTGCATCATCCACAAAGATTGACGACTCCGATGAAGCGCGTCGGCCGTAAAGGCGAGGGCCGTTTTGAGCCGATCAGCTGGGACGAGGCGTTCCAGTTCGCTGCCCGCCGGCTTTCGGAGATTGCGCGCCGCGCGCCGGAAGCGATCGTCCCCTACAGCTATGCCGGCACGATGGGTTTGATTCAGGGCGACAGCATTGCGCAGCGATTTTTTCACAAGCTCGGCGCATCGCAACTGGACCGTACGATCTGCGCGGCCGCGGGCGCCGCCGGGTTGAAGTACACCTATGGCGCGAACATTGGCATGCTCACCGAGTTTTTCGACGAGAGCGAAGTCATCCTCATCTGGGGCTCCAATCCCATCGCGTCGAACCTGCATTTCTGGACGCGTGCCCAACACGCCAAACGCCGCGGCGCACGGCTGATCGCGATCGATCCGTACCGCTCGCTGACCGCCGAAAAATGCCATCAGCATATTGCCCTGAAACCCGGCACCGACGGTGCCTTGGCGCTCGGCATGATGAATGTGTTGATCACGGAAAATCTGCTCGATCACGCATACATCGAGGCCCACACACTAGGTTTTGAAAAGCTGAAGGCCCGCGCGCTCAGCTATCCGCCGTCGCGTGTCGCCGAAATTTGCGGCGTTGATGAGCACGTTATCGTCGATCTTGCGCGACTTTACGGTGGCACGAAAAAGGCTGCGATCCGCATGAACTACGGCCTGCAACGGGTGCGTGGCGGCGGCAATGCCGTGCGTGCCATCGCTTGCCTGCCGTCGTTGACGGGTGCATGGCGCGAGAGAGCGGGTGGCGTGCTGCTGTCTTCGGGCAGTTGGGCCCCGGTCGACTCGCATGCGTTGCAGCGTCCGGACCTGATGCCCGGGTGGCCGTCGAAAGTAAGCCGTGTCATCAATATGAATGCGATCGGCGACGCGTTGCTGCACCAGGGCGACGCCACGTTCGGCCCTAAAGTCGAAGCGATCGTCGTTTATAACTCGAATCCCGTGGCTGTCGCGCCGGATTCCGAGCGAGTCGCCGCGGGTTTCGCGCGTGAAGATCTGTTCACCATCGTGCTAGAGCATTTCCAGACCGACACCGCCGACTACGCCGATCTGCTCCTGCCTGCGACGACCCAACTGGAACACCTCGACGTCCACAAGTCGTACGGTCATACGCACGTGATGGTCAACCTGCCGGCAATCGCACCCGTCGGCGACGCACTCCCGAACACAGAGATTTTTCGCGGATTTGCACGCCATATGGGACTCGATGAACCGGCGCTGTTCGAGAGCGACGAGACCGTCGCGCAGGCCGCGTTCCGCTGGGAAGACAAGACGCTCGAAGGTGTGGACTGGCAGACGTTGAAGCAAAGTGGCTGGGCCCCGCTGAATCTGCCCGACGCGCCTTTCGCCGAAGGCGGTTTCCGAACGCCGTCCGGCAAATGCGAGTTCTACAGCGAGCGCCTCGCACAGCAGGGGCTCGACCCGCTCCCAGACTATCTGCCGCCTTACGAATCCGCCGACGGCGCACCGGAACTCGCCGCCCGCTATCCGCTTGCCATGATCTCGCCGCCGGCCCGCAACTTCCTGAACAGCACCTTCGTGAACATCGAAAGTCTGCGTTCGACGGAAGGGGAGCCGCATCTCGACATGCATCCGGCCGACGCACAAGTACGCGACATCGTCGACGGCGATCAGGTGCGCATCTTCAACGATCGCGGTTCGATGCAGGCGCGCGTACGCGTCACCGATAAAGCACGCGAAGGGCTCGTCGTCGGCCTGTCGATCTGGTGGAAGAAGCTCGCGCCCGACGGCCGCAATGCCAATCAGCTCACCAGCCAGGCGCTCACCGACCTGGGCGGATCGGCAACTTTCTACGACTGCCTGGTCGAAGTCGAGCGCATCTGAAACCCGCTCAAGCATCCCGCAACGCTCGTCTTTCACGGGTTCGAGGCTGCAGTCTAACCAAGCCGCTTTTCGCGAATAGCAACGGGGTGCCCATGCTACGATGCGTTTTTAGCACGACCATTCGAAAATAAAGGAGGAGACGCTGCATGGACAAAATCTGGCTGAAATCTTATCCGCCCGGCGTTCCCGCAGAGATCGACCCGAGCCGCTATTCGTCGGTGGGAGAACTGCTCGAAGAAGCCTTCCGCGACCACCGCGCCAAACCGGCATTCGTCTGCATGGGCAAGGAGATCAGCTACGGCGAGCTCGACGCGCTTTCGCGCAAGCTCGCTGCGTGGTTTCAGTCGAAGGGCCTTGTCCGCGGCGCGCGCATCGCGATCATGATGCCGAACGTGCTGCAGTATCCGGTGGCGATTGCAGCCATCTTGCGCGCGGGCTATGTGGTCGTGAACGTGAACCCGCTTTACACCCCGCGCGAGCTCGAGCATCAGCTCAAGGACAGCGGCGCGGAAGCGATCATTCTGCTCGAGAACTTTGCGGTCACGCTGCAGGCGATCGTACGCAACACCTCGATCAAGCATGTCGTCGTGGCCGCAATGGGCGACCTGATGGGGATCAAGGGCACGCTGGTGAATTTCGTCGTGCGCAAGGTGAAGAAGATGGTGCCGGCCTGGAGTCTGCCCGGGCACGTCAAATTCAACACCGCGATCGCGGAAGGCGCGCGCCAGAATTTCAAGCCGGTCCAGCAAGGACCTGAAGACGTCGCTTTTTTGCAGTACACCGGTGGAACGACGGGCGTGGCCAAGGGCGCGACGCTGCTGCATCGGAACCTGATCGCCAATGTGCTGCAGTCGGAGATTTGGCTCGATCCGGTTCGCGCAAATCGCACGGATCTCGATCAGTTCGTCACCGTCGTCGCGTTGCCGCTGTATCACGTGTTCGCGCTGACCGTGTGCGGGCTGCTGACAATCCGTACCGGCGGCCTCGGCGTGCTCATTCCGAATCCGCGTGACATTCCCGGCATGATCAAAGCGCTGGAAGGCTATCCGATCACGACGATTCCCGCCGTCAACACGCTGTACAACGCATTGTTGAATAGCCCGGATTTCCACAAGCTCGATTTTTCGAAGCTGATCGCCGCGAACGGCGGCGGTATGGCGGTGCAGGAAGCCGTCGCCAAGCGCTGGTACGAGCAGACGCATACGCCGATCATCGAAGGATACGGGTTGTCGGAAACGTCGCCGTGCGTGACCTGTAATCCGGTCACCGTCACCGAATACAGCGGGACGATCGGCTTGCCGTTGCCGTCGACAGAAATCTCGATTCGTGACGACGAGGGCAACGAAGTGCCGCTCGGCCAGCCGGGCGAAATTTGCATCCGCGGCCCTCAGGTGATGGCGGGCTACTGGAACCGTCCCGACGAAACCGCGAAAGTGATGACGCCGGACGGCTTCTTCAAATCAGGCGATGTCGGCTTCATGAACGACGGCGGTTTCGTCAAGATCGTCGACCGTAAGAAGGACATGATTCTGGTGTCCGGTTTCAACGTCTATCCGAATGAAATCGAAGACGTGGTCGCCAAGCTGCCGGGCGTGTTCGAAGTCGCGGCGGTGGGCGTGCCGGACCAGCATTCGGGCGAAGCCGTAAAGCTGTTCGTCGTGAAGAAGGACCAGGCGCTCACCGATGCTGACATCTTCGCGTACTGCAAGCAGCAGCTGACCGGCTACAAGCGGCCGAAAATCGTCGAATTCCGCACTGAACTGCCGAAGAGCAACGTCGGCAAGATTCTGCGCCGCGAGTTGCGCGACGGGCGGGCATAGGCGGATCACACGCTGATCACGCACGAAGCCGGCGCGAAGTAGCGAGTAAGCGAAAAAGGCCCAGCAGACGAAAGTCTGCCGGGCCTTTTCTTTTCGGCCACCGCGAAAACCCGCCGACAGCGCGCGCCATAAAAAAAGGCGCCCGAAGGCGCCTTTGAGGCAAACTGCTTTTTTACGACTTATTAGAACTTGTGGCGGATGCCGACGCGAGCCGTGAACTGGTTCTGGTTCGACGAACCGGTCAGGCCGTTGATGCCTGCCGTTGCGTCGACCACAGCGCCACCAGCGGTGACCGTGTCGCCCAGAGCGTGTTGGTACACACCCGTCACGTACACGTCGGTACGCTTGGACAGGAAGTAGTCCACGCCAATCGCGCCTTGGTGGTACTGAGCGCGCGAATTGCCGTTGATTTCTGCGCCGCGCGTGTAGTCATACGCTGCGCCGACCAGCAACGCCGGGGTCAACTGATACTTGAAGTTGACTTCCGCGTTGTTGAACGTAGCCGACTGGCCCTTGAACGGCGATGCGAACGAAGCGCCGAGGTTGCCGAAGCGGATGTTCGAGTACGTCAGGCCAACCGTTGCTGCGCCGAACGTGTATGCGCCGCCTGCACCGATCACCTGGTACGTGTTAGCCGACGAGAAGCCAGCGTAGACCGGCGACGTCACAGCAGCAGCCGGTGCTGCAGCCGTGCCGCCGTTGTTGAACAGGCCACCCGAAGCTGCCGGGCTGCGTGCGTTCAAGTAACCAACGCCCAAGACGAGGGGACCGTTGTTGTAGCCAGCGCCCAACGACCAGATCTGGTTCGACGTGACGTTGCCGGCGATGCCGCCGAAGCTGTACGTGCCGCCGAACGTCAGGCCGCCGTAGTTTGCGCTCGTGTACTTGACCGTGTTGTTGGTGCGGTACGCGTTGTTGAAGTTGTCGATGTCGCCCGGGTGAGCAGCGATGTAGCCGCCCCACTGGTCGCCTGCTTCCAGCGGACCGACGTAGTCGACGACGGAGTCGTACTGACGACCCAGCGTGACCGTACCGAACTGGCTCGACAGGCCGACGTAAGCTTGACGACCGAACATCAGGCCGCCTTGACCCAGCTTGCCGTTGTTCACGTCAAAGCCGTTTTCCAACACGAAGATTGCCTTCAGACCGCCGCCCAGATCTTCCGTGCCGCGCAGGCCGAAACGCGAACCTTGCAGAACGCCGCTGGACAGGTTGTACAGGTGCTTGCCACCCGAGTTGGTGTTGATGTTGAAGCCTTCGTCAATGATACCGTACAGGGTCACGCTGCTCTGAGCATGTGCGACGCCTGCGAATGCGCCCAGTGCTGCGAGAGCGAGAAGCGACTTTTTCATCGAATGATCTCCAAGGATTACGAATCTTTTGTACAAGGCGGAATATTTATCTAGCGTTGAGGCCTTGCTTGTCCAACTTCGCGAGAAGTTGCACGTAATGTAACAAAAGGCATACATGGCACAAAGAAAAAGGAGCGGGGCGGGAACGCTCCTGTTTCGTTTACGCAACATGGTCTAGAATCGGAGATTGGCCGCTCGAGTCATGCGGTTTGAAGGTTTCCGTGAAGCCGGATTTGCGCCGCAAAGCCTTGTTGAGCGGCCTTGGCGGATCGGTGAGGCGGCTGTCGAATGAGGGAGTGCTGAATGTTTCTGGACGAGTTGATTAGCGAGTTTGATCGGGGTTTACGCTCAATGACCGGCGTGTCGCGGATGAGTCGTCCGTTGCCGGTTCCGCAAGAATCTACGGTGACGGAACCGGCGCCCGAACTCTCACCGGCGGAGCGTGCGCACGCGGCTGGATTGATGCGCGTGAACCACGTCGGCGAGGTCTGCGCCCAGGCGCTCTATCAGGCTCAGAAACTCGCAACCAAATCGCCTTCCTTGCGGGCTGTGTTCAATCGCGCCGCGATCGAGGAAGAAGATCATCTCGCGTGGACTTCCAAACGTCTCGAAGCGCTCGACTCGCGTCCCAGTCTGTTGAATCCGCTCTGGTACACCGGCGCGCTCGCAATCGGCCTCGCGGCAGGGCGTATGGGCGACCGCGTCAGCCTCGGCTTTATGGCCGAAACCGAGCGCCAGGTGGAGCAGCATCTCGACAGTCATCTGGACGAGTTGCCGGCCGCCGACCACGAGTCGCGTGCGATCGTCGAACAGATGCGCGTGGACGAAGCAGAGCATGGCAAGGCGGCGATGGAGGCCGGCGGCCTCGAACTGCCGTTTCCCGCGCGCGCATTGATGCGCGCCGTGTCGAAAGTCATGACGCGCACCGCCTATTACATATAAGTTAAAGCCCGCCGTTCACGCACCTCTCGAAAGTGGGACGGCGCCTCGCGCGCCGTCCGCCCGAAGTACCCGGAAACGCCATCCCACACCTGCCGATCCCGCTTAACGATCTCTTTCATTCCGCGCCTTTCCCCCGCACTTTTCACGTAACACCTTCACAAGTTGCACTAGCTCATTCATTTATAACGGTTTTCCGTTTTATGCTTGACGTGAAGGAGTCGCGCTAAGTCCTTGTTCTAACAAACAAAATTCGCCGGAAAAGCACGCATCTCCCTTGACCCCTGTTTAGCGTTCCTCTAAAGTGGGAGACAGTGTGAGAAAGTGTATTTTTGTGTGATCTCACAAACGGTTTCGGGTAGATTTTCACGGATCGGGTAGCCGGCGCAAAAGCGCCGCAGGGGAGAGCGAAGTGTTCCAAGGGGCGTCGGCGCTGACGCTCGATGCGAAAGGGCGGATGTCTATTCCCTCTCGATATCGGGATGCGCTGCAGACACAGGCAGAGGGCCGGGTGACGATCACCAAGCACCCGGACGGCTGCCTGTTGCTCTTTCCGCGCCCCGAGTGGGAGATCTTTCGCGACAAGGTCGACAAGCTGCCTATGAACGCGACCTGGTGGAAGCGCATTTTTCTCGGCAACGCAATGGACGTTGAAATGGACGGTGCAGGGCGCGTGCTCGTGTCGCCGGAATTGCGCACGGCTGGTGGGCTGGAAAAAGAAGTGACCTTGCTCGGCATGGGTCGTCACTTCGAGTTGTGGGATGCACAAACATACGCCGCGAAGGAACAGGCGGCAATGGCCGAGGGCATGCCCGACGCGTTAAAAGATTTCACGTTCTGATCGCGGTTTACATATATGGCACCTGCGATGGGAAACGAATTGCAGCATCGCACGGTGCTGTTGGAAGAAGCGGTTCAAGCGCTGGTCACACGCGCGGACGGCGTGTATGTGGACGGCACGTTCGGGCGCGGCGGTCATAGCCGCCTGGTGCTGGAGAAGCTGGGTGAAGGCGGGCGTCTGATCGCTTTCGACAAAGATCCGCTCGCCATCGCCACGGCGCAGCAGATTGCCGATCCGCGCTTTGGCATCGTGCACGAGAGTTTTGCTTCACTGCGCACCGCGATTGCGGAGCGCGGCGTAGGACGGGTGTCGGGTGTTTTGCTGGATCTGGGCGTGTCGTCGCCGCAAGTCGACGATCCGGAGCGGGGCTTCAGCTTCCGCGCCGACGGCCCGCTCGACATGCGGATGGACCCGACGCGCGGCGAATCCGCGGCTGACTGGCTGGCGCGGGCCACGGTGCAGGAATTGACGGAGGTGATACGAGATTATGGGGAAGAACGGTTTGCTTTTCAGATTGCAAAGGCGCTTGTTGCTCGCCGGGCAGAGTCCGACCGTCTTGGGCCTCTCGTCAGCACGGGCGAGCTTGCCCAAATCGTGGCTAACGTCGTCAAAACCCGTGAGAAGGGCAAGGATCCGGCAACCCGCACCTTTCAAGCTATACGGATTCACATCAATCAAGAGCTTGCGGAGCTGCAAGTCGTTTTAGAAGCAGCGTTGTCGCTGTTGGAGCAAGGGGGGCGGCTGGTGGTCATCAGCTTTCATTCGCTCGAGGACCGGATCGTCAAGCGATTCATGCAGGCGCACGCGAGTACGCCTGCGGTGGATCGCCGTCTGCCGATTCGCGCAGTCGATCTGCCGAGCCCTCCGCTCAAAATCATCGGCCGTGTGTTCGCGAGCGACGCTGAAGTCGCCGCGAACCCGCGCGCCCGTTCTGCCGTGATGCGTGTGGCGGAGCGGATCGCACCATGAACCGCCTCAATATCTTCCTGCTGATCATCGTGATGGGCTGCGCCTTGTCTGTCGTCAACGCTACCAATCAGCAGCGTCAGATCTTCATCCAGTTGCAGCGCGCTCAATCGCAGGAGCGTCAGCTGCAGCAGGATTATTCGCAACTTCAATATCAGCAGAGTGCGCTGTCGAAAACGTCGCGCATCGAGAATATCGCCACTGATTCCCTGAAGATGCAATCGGTCACCACCGGCCGCACCCAGTACCTCACGCTCGATCCGGGCGCGGTGAAGGCCGAAGACGCACCGATTCCGACTTCCGGCCCGGCATCGGCGCCGGCGGCGACCCGTCGCGGAGGCGTGCGATGAAAAAATCATCGGCTCGCAAGAGCGTGGCTTTCTCGGCCAATCCGATCCTGTCGGTGCGCCTGCCGATGTGGCGTTCGAAACTCGTCGTGTTCCTGCTGTTCATGGCGTTCGTCGCGCTCACCGCGCGCGCGTTCTGGATCCAGGGCCCGGGCAACGCGTTCTATCAGAAGCAGGGTGAAATCCGCTATCAGCGCCGGCTCGAACTGCCGGCCACGCGCGGCAAGATTCTCGACCGCAACGGTCTCGTGCTCGCCACGAGTCTGCCGGTGCGCGCGATCTGGGCGATTCCCGAATCGGTGCCGGACGACCTCGGCGCGGACAAGCTGACGTCGCTCGGCAAGCTGCTCGGCATGACCAACAAGGAACTGCGCGCCAAGCTCTCGGAAGACAAGAACTTCGTCTACGTGAAGCGCCAGGTGCCGGTGGACGTTGCCGCGAAAGTCACCGCGCTGGACATCCCCGGCATTTACGCGCGCGACGAGTACAAGCGCTTCTATCCGGAAGGCGAGATCACGGCTCACCTGATCGGCTTCACCAATGTGGAAGACGAAGGCCAGGAAGGCGTCGAACTCGGCGACCAGAAGCTGCTCGCCGGCATGTCGGGCAGCCGCCGCGTGATCAAGGACCGCATGGGCCACATCATCGAGGACGTGGACGAGCAGGTCGTGCCACACAACGGCCAGGACGTGGATCTCTCGATCGACAGCAAGATTCAGTACATCGCCTATACGAACCTGAAGGCGGCAGTCGAGAAATTCAAGGCGAAGGCCGGCGCGGCGATGGTAATCGACGTGCGCACCGGTGAAGTGCTGGCGCTCGTCAATTACCCGACGTACAACCCGAACGACCGTTCACACCTGACCGGCGACCAGTTGCGCAACCGCATCCTGACCGACACGTTCGAGCCCGGCTCGATCATGAAGCCGTTCACGGTCTCGCTCGCGCTCGATCTGCACCGCGTCACGCCGACTACACTGGTTGATACAGGCGGCGGCCGCTTCGTGCTTGACGGTGCGCCGATTACCGACGACAGCGCGTTCGGCGTGCTGACGGTGGGCGGCGTGATCCAGAAGTCGAGCAACATCGGCGCGACGAAGATCGCCATGCAGCTCAAGCCCGAAGAGATGTGGAACATGTACACCAGCATCGGTCTCGGCCAGGCGCCGAAGGTCGGTTTCCCGGGCGCGGCGGCGGGCCGTCTGCGTCCGTGGAAGAGCTGGCGCCGCATCGAACAGGCGACCATGTCGTATGGCTATGGCCTGTCGGTGTCGCTGTTCCAGTTGGGCCGCGCTTACACCGCGATCGCGCATGACGGCGAGATCATGCCCGTGTCGATTTTCCGCACGCCTGGCGATCAGCCGGCCACCGGTCCGCAGATCTTCGCGCCGACCACCGCTCGCCAGGTGCGCGCCATGCTCGAAACCGTCACGGCGCCGGGCGGCACGTCGCCGGATGCGGCAGTGCCCGGCTATCGCGTCGGCGGCAAGAGCGGTACGGCATACAAGCACGGCGCGCACGGCTACGACCACTCCAAATATCGCGCTTCGTTCGTCGGCATGGCGCCGATGCCGAACCCGCGCATCGTCGTAGCCGTCTCGGTCGACGAACCGACGGCGGGCAGCCACTTCGGCGGTCAGGTGTCGGGCCCGGTGTTTTCGAGCATCGTCGGCGATACGCTGCGCTCATTGAATGTGCCGCCGGACATGCCGGTCAAGCAAATGGTGGTGTCCGACGATTCGGCCCCGGCCGCGCCGACCGCGCCCGCCACGCCGGCCACGGTCAAGAAGCTCTCCACCAGCGCCGGCGCGAAGAAGATGACGATTTCCGCGAACGCGAAAAGCCATCCGGGAGTCGTGCGATGAGCATGTTGCGGCAGAAGCATCCCGCGCAGCGGCAGATCGCCGACGCCCTCGCCTGGTTGCACGCGCGCGTGCAGCCAGGCGCGCATCTGCACGCCGACACGCGCTCGCTCGCGGCCGGCGACGCGTTTTTCGCCTATGCGGTGGACCGCGCTGACAACCGCCCGTTCATTGACGGCGCGATCGAACGCGGCGCCGCCGCCGTGCTGGTTCAGCCTGAAGGCTTCAGCGGCGCGATCGATCCGTCGAACACGCTGGCCGTGCCGGCGTTGAACGAGCTCGCGGGTTCGATCGCGAGCGGCTGGTACAACGATCCGAGCGACGGCATGCTGACGGTCGGCATCACCGGCACGAACGGCAAGACCTCGTGCAGCCAGTGGATCTCGGCGGCGCTGACGGCGCTCGGCACGCGCTGCGCGATCATCGGCACGCTCGGCACCGGTTTGCCGGGCCACCTCGTGCACACCGGCTTCACCACGCCCGACGCACCGCAACTGCAACGCAGTCTCGCGCACTTGCGCGACGCGGGCGCGCAGGCGGTGGCGATGGAAGTGTCGTCGCACGCGCTGCATCAGGGGCGCGTGAACGGCACGGCGTTCGACATCGCCGTGTTCACGAATCTCACGCAAGACCATCTCGACTATCACCACACGTTCGAAGCCTACGAAGCCGCCAAGGCGCGTCTCTTCGCCTGGCCGGAACTGCGCGCGGCCGTGATCAACCGCGACGATGCGGCGGGCCGTCGTTTGCTCGCCAGCACGCAAGGCCATGCACGCACGATCGCTTATGGGCTAGACGACACGCTGCAAGACGCGCCGCAAGCCGACGCGTTGCTGCTCGCCTCGAATGTGCGCGCAACGGCAACGGGCACCGCATTCCATTTGAGCACTTCCGACTGGGGCGATGCCGACGTCGAAGTGCAAACGCTCGGCGCGTTCAACGTGAGCAATCTGCTCGGCGTGCTGGGCGCATTGCTCGCCGCTGACGTGCCGTTCGACGCCGCGCTGGCCGAACTGGCGAAGCTCGAGTCGGTGAACGGCCGCATGCAGCGTCTGGGCGGCCGCTTGCAGAACGACGAGCCGCTCGTCGTGATCGATTACGCGCACACGCCGGACGCACTGGAAAAGACACTCGAAGCGCTGCGCCCGATGGCAACCGCGCGCGGCGGCGAACTGATCTGCATGTTCGGCTGCGGCGGCGACCGCGACGCGACCAAGCGTCCGCTGATGGGGGCGATCGCCGAGAAGATCGCCGACGGCGTCGTGGTGACCAGCGACAACCCGCGCAGCGAAGATCCGCAATCGATCATCGAGCAGATCGCGGCGGGCATGAAAGACGCGTCGAAAGCGCGCCGTATCGAGGACCGCGCGAGCGCGATCCTGCAAGCGATCCGCAGCGCCGCGCGCGAAGACGTCATCGTGCTGGCCGGCAAGGGGCACGAAGCAACACAGGAAATCATGGGCAAGAAACGCGCTTTCTCCGATCAGGATCACGCTCGCCTCGCGCTGGCCGCGCGCGCGACGCAAGCACGCGGAGGTGGCGAATGAGCATGTTCTCGCTGCGTGAAGCCGCCGCTTTGATCACGGGCGCAACCGTGCTGGGTGACGACGACGTCACGTTCGATCGCGTTTCCACCGACAGCCGCAGCGCCGGACCGGGCGATCTGTTCGTCGCGATCAAGGGCGACCGGTTCGACGCGCACGACTTTCTGCCGGACGTCGCCGCGCGCAACGTGAGCGCCGTGCTGGTCTCGCGCACGCCGCAAGACTGGAATGTTCCCGCGCTGAAAGTCACCGACACGCGCGTGGGTCTGGGCGCGCTCGCACGCGGTTGGCGTCGCAAGTTCAGCATGCCGCTCGTCGCCGTGACGGGCAGCAACGGCAAGACCACGGTCAAGGAAATGATCGCGTCGATCTTCGCCGCCGCGGTCGGCGCCGACGCGCGTCTGGCCACCGCGGGCAACTTCAACAACGACATCGGCTTGCCGCTCACGTTGTTCCGTTTGCACGCCGCGCACCAACTGGCGGTAGTCGAACTCGGCATGAACCATCCGGGCGAAACCTCGGAGCTCGCGAAAATCGCCGAGCCGACGGTCGCGGTGGTGAACAACGCGCAGCGCGAGCATCAGGAATTCATGGCGACGGTCGAAGCCGTCGCGCTCGAACACGCCAGCGTGATTCACGCGCTGTCGCCGGAAGGCGTCGCCGTATTCCCCGCCGACGACGCCTACGCGAGCATCTGGCGCGTAGCCGCCACCGGCAGCCGCATCATGGACTTCGCGCTGAACTCCGCCGAGCGCACGACCGAAGCCGCGGTAAAAGGCACGTTCGACGGCAACGTCTTGAGCATCGACGCGCCTGAAGGGCAAGTCGAAGTCACGCTGAAAGTGCTCGGCGACCACAATGCGCACAACGCGCTGGCCGCAACATCGGCCGCTTTGGCCGCAGGCGTTTCGCTCGACGCGATCAAGCGCGGTCTCGAATCGTTCGGCGCCGTGAAAGGCCGCTTGCAGGTGAAGCAGGCCGTGCTCGGCACGCTCGCCGGCGCCACTGTGATCGACGACACCTACAACGCCAACCCCGATTCGATGCGCGCCGCGATCGACGTGCTCGCCTCACGCGCCGCGCCGCGCGTGCTGGTGATGGGCGACATGGGCGAAGTCGGCGACAACGGTCCGGCGTTTCACCGCGAAATCGGCGCTTACGCCAAGGAACGCGGTATCGACGCGCTGTACGCCATGGGCGACGCTTCGCGCGACGCCTGCACCGCGTACGGCGCCAACGCGCATCACGTCGCCGATATCGGCACGCTGGTCGCGCAATTGCAGCAGGCCGGTTTCGGTCCTGCCGCAACGCTTCTCGTGAAAGGCTCGCGCTTCATGCAGATGGAGCGCGTGGTGGACGCCGTAACGAGTCCACAACCCAACGCTGCGGGCAGTAAGCCCGCCGCACATTGAAATAGAAGGACCGAAGCATGCTACTGGCGCTGGCGCAATGGCTGCAGAATGACGCAAGCTTCTTGCGCGTGTTCAGTTATCTGACTTTCCGTGCGGTGATGGCGACCATCACCGCGCTGCTGATCGGGCTCGTCTGTGGCCCGGCGGTGATTCGCAAGCTGACCTCCATGAAGGTCGGTCAGGCAGTTCGTAAAGACGGTCCGCAGACTCACCTCGTCAAATCCGGCACGCCGACCATGGGCGGCGTGCTGATTCTGCTCGGCATTGCCGTGGCCACGCTGTTGTGGGCCGATCTGACGAATCGCTTCATCTGGATCGTGATGCTCGTCACGTTCGGTTTCGGTGTGATCGGCTGGGTCGACGATTACCGCAAGGTGGTCTACAAGGATCCGCGCGGCATGTCGTCGCGCGAAAAGTATTTCTGGCAGTCGGTGATCGGTCTGTTCGCAGCCGTGTATCTCGCGTTCAGCGTGTCCGAAGCGAGCAATGTGCGCGTGTTCGACCTGTTCATGGCGTGGGTACGCAGCGGCCTCTCGATGGGCCTGCCGGCGCGCGCCGATCTGATGCTGCCGTTCGTCAAATCGATCAGCTATCCGCTCGGCGTGTGGGGCTTCATCGTGCTGACGTATCTGGTGATCGTCGGCGCGAGCAACGCAGTCAACCTCACCGACGGCCTCGACGGTCTCGTGATCATGCCGGTCGTGCTGGTCGGCGCGTCGCTCGGTGTGTTCGCGTATGTGATGGGCAGCTCGGTCTACTCGAAGTATTTGTTGTTTCCGCATATCGCCGGCGCGGGCGAACTGCTGATTTTCTGTTCGGCGATGGGCGGGGCAGGGCTCGCGTTCCTCTGGTTCAACACGCACCCGGCTCAGATGTTCATGGGCGACGTCGGCGCGCTCGCGCTCGGCGGCGCGCTCGGCACGGTGGCGGTGATCGTGCGCCAGGAAATCGTGCTCTTCATCATGGGCGGCATTTTCGTCGCGGAGACGCTCTCCGTGATGTTGCAAGTGACGTGGTTCAAATTCACCAAGCGCCGTTTCGGCGAAGGGCGGCGTCTCTTCAAGATGGCGCCGCTGCATCACCATTTCGAATTGTCGGGGTGGAAGGAAACGCAGGTGGTCGTGCGCTTCTGGATCATTACGTTGATGTTGTGTCTCTTTGGTTTGTCCACGCTCAAGTTGCGTTAAGCAGGTATTAGGGGAAGCAGGCGATGTTCGGCGAGAAGTTTCGGGATCGGCAAAAGCCGATGGTGCTCGTGCTGGGACTGGGTGAATCCGGTCTCGCCATGGCGCGCTGGTGCGCGCGGCACGGCTGTCGGCTGCGTGTGGCCGATACGCGTGAAGTGCCGCCGAACCTGCCCGCGCTGGAAGCGCACGGCATCGACGCCGCATTCGTCGGTGGCCCGTTTTCGACGGCGCTGCTCGAAGGCGTAGAACTCGTCGCCATCAGCCCCGGTTTGTCGCCGCTGGCTGCTGACCTGTTGCCGCTGATCTCGGCGGCGCGCGAGCAGGGCATCCCCGTGTGGGGCGAACTCGAACTCTTCTCGCAGGCGTTGAAGACGCTCGGCGAAAGCGGCTACGCGCCGAAGGTGATTGCGATTACCGGCACCAACGGCAAGACCACGACCACGAGCCTGACCGGCCTGCTGTGCGAACGCGCCGGCAAGAAGGTCGCGGTGGCCGGCAACATCAGCCCGGCGCTGCTCGACAAACTCTCGGAAGCGATCGACAACACCGCATTGCCCGACGTGTGGGTGCTGGAGCTGTCGAGCTTCCAGTTGGAAACCGCGCATACGTTTACGCCGGATGCGGCAGTCGTGCTGAACATCACCCAGGATCATCTGGACTGGCACGGCGGTCTCGACGCCTACGCCACCGCGAAGGGCCGCATCTTTGGTGCACAGACCGTGCGCGTGCTGAATCGCGATGACTCGCGCGTCATGAAGCTCGCGCCCGCGGAAGACAACGAAGCCGAGATGGTCACATTCGGCGTCACCGAGCCGAAGAACGACGGCGACTACGGTCTGCTGCGCGACAACGGCATGATCTGGCTCGTAGAGGCGCACGATCGCGACGCGAGCGACGAGCCGGTGCCGAAGCGCCGTCGCAAGAACGAAGTGGTGACGCCGCCGAACATCGCGCTAAAACGCCTGATGCCCGCGGACGCCTTGCGTATTCGCGGTCTGCACAACGCCGCCAATGCGCTCGCCGCTTATGCACTCGCGCGCGCGATCGGTCTGCCGGGCGCGCCGCTTCTGCACGGCCTGCGCGAATATCACGGCGAGCCGCATCGTGTGGAATTAATCGCGTCGATCGACGGTATCGACTATGTGGACGACAGCAAGGGCACCAATGTCGGCGCGACGGTGGCCGCGCTCGACGGCCTTGCGCAGCGCATCGTGCTGATCGCCGGCGGCGACGGCAAGGGCCAGGATTTCGAACCGCTCGCCGCGCCGGTCATGCGCTGGTGTCGCGCCGTGATGCTGATCGGCCGCGACGCGCCGCAGATCCGCGCCGCGCTGGAAGACACCGGCATCGCCATGACGGATCACGCCACGCTCGAAGAAGCCACGCGCGCCGCAACCGCGCTCGCGGAGCCGGGCGACGCCGTGTTGTTGTCGCCGGCTTGCGCGAGCTTCGACATGTTCAAGGGTTACGCGCACCGCGCCGCGGTATTCCGCAGCACGGTAGAAGACATCGCGGCCGAACGGGGGACGATGATATGAGCTGGTCGGAACGTTTCGGTTCGCGTCAAGCCGCCGCTGGCGACGCGGGTGGTTCGGGCGGTGCGGCGCGTGTCGGCCGCACGGGCGGCAGTGGGCTCGCAAGCGCCGTCAACGGCGTGCGTCCGCTGCGCTCGCGCATGCTCGACTACGATCACTCGCTGCTGTGGGTGGTCGTCGCGCTGCTCGGTCTCGGCGTCGTGATGGTGTATTCGGCGTCGATCGCCATGCCCGATTCGCCGAAGTACGCGTCCTATCGCGACTACGCGTTTCTCGTGCGCCAGATCATCTTCGTGGTGATGGGCTCGGTGATCGGCGTCGTGTCGTTCCGCATTCCGATCGCGACGTGGGACAAGTACGCGCCGAAGCTGTTTCTAATTTCGCTGGTCGCGCTGGTGATCGTGCTGATTCCGCACGTCGGCAAGGGCGTGAACGGCGCGCGCCGCTGGATTCCGCTCGGCATCACGAACATGCAGCCGTCGGAAATCATGAAGCTCGCCGTGACGATTTACGCGGCGAACTACACGGTGCGCAAGCAGGAATACATGCACAGCTTCGCCAAAGGCTTTTTGCCGATGGCGGTGGCGGTGGGTCTCGTCGGCGCGTTGCTGCTGCTCGAACCGGACATGGGCGCGTTCATGGTGATCGCGGCGATCGCGATGGGCGTGCTGTTTCTCGGCGGCGTGAACGGCAAGCTGTTCGGCGGCCTGGTGGCAACCGCGGTCGGCACGTTCAGTTTGCTGGTGTGGGCGTCGCCGTGGCGTCGTGAACGGATTTTCGCGTACCTCGATCCGTGGGACGACCGTTACGCGCAGGGCAAGGCTTATCAATTGACGCACTCGCTGATCGCGTTCGGCCGCGGCGAGTGGTTCGGCGTGGGTCTCGGCGGCAGCGTCGAGAAGCTCAACTATCTGCCGGAAGCGCATACCGACTTCATCCTCGCGGTGATCGGCGAGGAACTCGGTTTTATCGGCGTGCTGGTGGTGATCCTGATGTTCTACTGGATCGTGCGCCGCTCGTTCGAGATCGGCCGTCAGGCGCTCGCACTCGATCGCACGTTCGCGGGCCTGGTCGCGAAGGGCGTCGGCATCTGGTTCGGCGCGCAGACCTTCATCAACATGGGCGTGAACCTCGGCTTGCTGCCGACCAAGGGTCTCACGCTGCCGCTCGTCAGTTATGGCGGCTCGGGCATTGTGCTGAACTGCGTCGCGGTTGCAGTGTTGATGCGCGTCGATTACGAGAACCGGGTGTTGATGCGCGGAGGGAAAGTATGACCGCTCTGCCGCAACGCACGCTGATGGTGATGGCCGGAGGCACCGGGGGACACGTGTTCCCTGGGCTCGCGGTCGCTCATCTGATGCAGGCGTGGGGCTGGAAGGTCGTATGGCTCGGCAATCCCGCGGGCATGGAAGCGACGCTGGTGCCGAAGCACGGCATCCCGATGGAATACGTGCGCTTCGGCGGACTGCGCGGCAAGGGCATGAAAACCAAGCTGATGCTGCCGCTGAATCTGCTGCGCGCCTGCACGCAAAGCCTCTCCGTCCTGCGTCGCGTGAAGCCGGATGTGGTGCTCGGCATGGGCGGCTACATCACGTTTCCGGCCGGCTTGATGACCGCATTGAGCGGCCGTCCGCTGGTGCTGCATGAACAGAATTCGATTGCCGGTCTAGCGAACAAGGTGCTCGCGAAAGTTGCCAAGCGTGTGCTGGTTGCGTTCCCGAATGCATTGCCGCACGGCGAATGGACGGGAAATCCGATTCGTGAGGAACTTGCGCGCGCAATTGCACCCAAAACACGCTACGCGCAACGCAGCGGTCCGTTGAATGTGCTGGTCGTGGGCGGCAGTCTGGGCGCGACGGCATTGAATGAAGTCGTGCCGCGCGCGGTGGCCTTGCTCGCGCCGAACGAACGGCCGCGCATCGTGCATCAGGCGGGCGCGAAGCACATTGAGGCGCTGCGCGAGAACTACGCTGCAGCCGGTTTGCAAGCGGGCGCCGGCGTCGAACTCGTACCGTTCATCGACGACATGACGAGCGCCTACGCGAACGCGGACCTGGTGATTTGCCGGTCCGGCGCGATGACGGTGTCCGAGATTTCAGCAGTAGGCGTGGCGGCGTTCTTCGTGCCGTTCCCGTATGCAGTAGACGATCACCAAACCACTAATGCAGCGTTCCTCGCCGACAACGGCGCGGCGCTGGTCGTGCAGCAACGCGATCTGTCGGCGGAAACCCTCGCTGACTGGTTGCGCAGCCAGACGCGAGAAACCCTCGCGGAGATGGCGGAGCGTTCGCGCTCGCTCGCGAAACCCGACGCCACGGAACAGGTCGCGCAGATTTGCGCGACCGTGGCGGGTTCGATTTCGGGCGCGAGCCCAGAAGGAAAGCAATGAAACACATCGTCAAACACATTCACTTTGTCGGCATCGGTGGTGTCGGCATGAGCGGCATCGCGGAGGTGCTGGTCAACCTCGGCTATCAGGTGAGCGGCTCGGATCTCACGAGCAACGCGATCACGGATCGCCTCGCCGCACTCGGCGCACGGATCGCGATCGGTCACGCGGCGGAGAACATCGAAGGCGCGAACGCGGTGGTCGTCTCCACGGCGGTGCGCAGCGACAACCCGGAAGTGCTGGCCGCGCGTCATCGCCGCATTCCGATCGTGCCGCGCGCAGTGATGCTCGCGGAACTGATGCGCCTGAAGCAGGGCATCGCGATTGCCGGCACGCACGGCAAGACCACGACCACTTCGCTGGTGGCGAGCGTGCTCGCGGCGGGCGGTCTCGATCCGACCTTCGTGATCGGTGGCCGGCTGATCAGCGCGGGCGCGAATGCGCGGCTCGGCACGGGCGACTTCATTGTCGCGGAAGCCGACGAGTCGGATGCGTCGTTCCTGAATCTGTTCCCGGTGATCGAAGTCATCACGAACATCGACGCCGATCACATGGACACCTACGGCCATGACTTCGCGCGGCTCAAGCAGGCGTTCATCGAATTCACGCACCGTCTGCCGTTTTACGGTATCGCGGTGCTGTGCGTCGACGATCCGAACGTGAAGGAAATTCTGCCGTTCGTGTCGAAGCCGATCATCCGCTACGGCTTCGCGCCGGATGCGCAGGTGCGCGCGGTCAACGTACAGGCGCGCGACGGCAAGATGCATTTCACCGCCATGCGCGAAGACGCGGCGCCGATCGACATCGTTTTGAACCTGCCGGGCGAGCACAACGTGCAGAACGCTTTGGCCGCAATTGCAATTGCGACTGAACTTGAAGTGAAAGATGCCGATATCCAGCGAGCGCTGGCGGATTTCAACGGCGTGGGCCGACGCTTCCAGCGCTACGGCGAAGTGCCTGTCGTAAGCGAAGGTAAAGCGAGCGGCGCCTACACACTGGTCGACGACTACGGTCATCACCCGGTCGAAATGGCGGCCACGGTGGCGGCGGCGCGCGGCGCATTTCCGGGCCGGCGTCTGGTGCTGGCGTTCCAGCCGCACCGCTTCACGCGTACGCGTGATTGCTTCGAGGATTTTGTGAAAGTGCTGTCGACCGTCGACGCGCTCGTGCTGACCGAAGTCTATTCGGCCGGTGAAGCGCCGATCGTCGCCGCGGACGGCCGCGCCTTGGCGCGTGCGCTGCGTGTGGCGGGCAAGGTCGAGCCGGTGTTTGTCGATACGGTGGATGAAGTGCCGGACGCGCTCTCAGCAGTGGTGCGCGACGGCGATGTGGTGATCACGATGGGCGCGGGTTCGATCGGCGGTGTGCCGGGTCGCCTGGCGCAGGAAACGAAGGTGTGAGCGAAATGAGCAGTATCGACCCGAAACAATTCGGCAAAGTGGCAGTGCTACTCGGTGGGGACTCCGCCGAGCGCGAGGTATCGCTCAACTCCGGCCGCCTGGTGCTGCAAGGTCTGCGCGACGCCGGCGTGGACGCGCATCCGTTCGATCCGGCCGAGCGTCCGCTCGCCGCATTGAAGGAAGAAGGCTTTGTGCGCGCGTTCAACGCGCTGCATGGCGGCTATGGCGAGAACGGCCAGATCCAGGGCGCGCTCGACTTTTACGGCATCAAGTACACGGGTAGCGGCGTGCTCGGCTCGGCGCTCGGTCTCGACAAGTTCCGCACCAAGCTCGTGTGGCAGCAACTCGGCATTCCGACGCCGCCGTTCGAAGCCGTGCTGCGCGGCGACGACTACGAAGCGCGTTCGAAAGATATCGTCGCGAAGCTCGGCTTGCCGCTCTTCGTGAAGCCGGCGAGCGAGGGTTCGAGCGTCGCGGTGATCAAGGTCAAGAGCGCCGACGCACTGCCTGCCGCGCTGATCGAAGCGGTCAAGTACGACAAGATCGTGGTGGTCGAAAAGAGCATTGAAGGCGGCGGCGAATACACCGCCTGCATCGCCGGCAATCTCGACTTGCCGGTGATTCGCATCGTGCCGGCCGGCGAGTTTTACGACTATCACGCGAAGTACATCGCGAACGACACGCAGTACCTGATCCCGTGCGGTCTGGCGGCGGACGAGGAAGCGCGCCTGAAAGTGCTGGCGCGCCGTGCCTTCGACGTGCTCGGCTGCACCGACTGGGGCCGTGCGGATTTCATGCTCGACGCCGACGGCAACCCGTATTTCCTCGAAGTGAACACGGCGCCTGGCATGACCGATCACTCGCTGCCGCCGAAAGCGGCGCGCGCGGTGGGCATCAGCTATCAGGAACTGGTTGTCGGCGTATTGGCGCTGACGCTGCAGGACTAACCGGGGCGACCCGAAAGCAACACCATGTGGAACAACGTTCGCCAGCTCAATTTCGCCGCCAACGCATTGCATGCGTTGCTGGTGCTCGTGCTGCTGGCGGCGGGCGGTTACTGGCTGATCCAGCGCCCGAATTTCGCGTTGCGCGAAATCCAGATCGACGGCGATACCGAGCACATCAATTCGCCGACGGTGCGCGCGGGTGTCGTGGGGCGCTTGAAGGGCAACTTTTTCACGGTGGATCTCGACGTGGCGCGTCAGGCGTTCGAGCAGATGCCGTGGGTGCGTCATGCGAGCGTGCGGCGAGTCTGGCCGAATGCACTGGCTGTCACGCTGGAAGAGTACAAACCGCTGGGAACGTGGGGCAGCGATCAGTTGGTGAGCGTCGACGGCGAGCTGTTCACCGCGAACCAGGGCGAGCTCGAAGAAGACTTGCCCGCGTTCGACGGTCCGGACGGCACGGCAAAAGAGGTGGTCGCGCGTTATCACGACTTCCAGAAATGGTTTGCGCCGTTGGGCGCGACGCCTGAAGAAGTGACGCTGTCGCCGCGCTATGCGTGGACGGTGAAGCTCTCGAACGGCACGCAGGTGGAACTTGGGCGCGAACGCAATCAGGACACGCTGCTCGACCGGAGCAAGCGTCTGAGCGCGGCGTGGAACGCGGTGACGCAACGTTGGGGAAAGGATATCGAGTATGCGGACTTGCGCTATCCGAACGGTTTCGCGATTCGCGCGGCAGGGATGCGCTTTATCACCGAACCCGACAAGGGCAAGAAGTAAACGGACATCACACGCAATGAGCACGCTATGAGTAAAGACTATAAAGATCTGCTGGTCGCCCTCGACATTGGGACGTCGAAGGTCGTGGCCATCGTCGCCGAGTTGAAGGGCGAGGGTCACTACGAGGTGATCGGCCTCGGCCAGAGCGAATCGAAGGGGCTCAAGAAAGGCGTGGTGGTGAATATCGAGGCCACCGTGCAGTCCATTCAGCGCGCGCTCGAAGAAGCCGAACTGATGGCCGACTGCAAGATCACAAACGTATTTACCGGCATTGCCGGCAGCCATATCCGTAGCTTCAACTCGAGCGGCATGGTGGCGATCAAGGAGAAGGAAGTCACGCAGACGGATGTGGCTCGTGTGATCGAAACGGCGAAGGCGATCAACATCCCGACCGATCAGCAGGTGCTGCATATCCTGACGCAGGAATTCATCATCGACGGTCAGGAAGATGTGCGCGAGCCGATCGGTATGAGCGGCATTCGCCTCGAAGTGAAGGTGCATATCGTCACCGGCGCGGTGAGCGCAGCGCAGAACATCGTCAAGTGCGTGCGCCGCTGCGGGCTCGAAGTGAACGATCTGATCTTGCAACCGCTGGCGTCGTCGCTGGCGGTGCTGACGGAAGATGAAAAAGAACTCGGCGTGGTGCTGGTCGATATCGGCGGCGGCACGACGGACATTGCGATTTTCAGCGAAGGCGCGATCCGTCATACGGCGGTGATTCCGATCGCCGGCGACCAGATCACGAGCGACATAGCGATGGCGCTGCGTACGCCGACGCCGGATGCGGAAGACATCAAGGTGGATTACGGCATCGCCAAGCAGGCGCTCGCCGATCCGGACGAGATGATCGAAGTGCCGGGTCTCGGTGAGCGCGGTCCGCGCACGCTGTCGCGCCAGGCGCTGGCGGCAGTGGTCGAGCCGCGTGTCGAAGAACTGTTTTCGCTCGTGCAGCAGGTGGTGCGCGAGTCGGGTTACGAGGAACTGCTGAGCTCCGGCGTGGTGCTGACCGGCGGCGCGTCGATGATGCTCGGCATGGTCGAATTGGGTGAGGACATTTTCCTGAAGCCGGTGCGCATTGGCGTGCCGGAATACGCGGGCGGTCTCACTGACGTGGTGCGCAATCCGCGCTACTCGACGGCGATGGGCCTGCTCGTCGAAGGACGCTCACAGCGCATGCGCGGCCGCAAGGTCGCGGTGCAGTCGGGGTCGATGGGACAGGTGTTCACGCGCATGAAGGACTGGTTCCTCGGCAACTTCTAACGCATTCGCTGCACAGAACGGTTTTTAGAAATACGCGCCGGTGCCGGCGGCCGGCGCGCGACAGGAGGTTGCCCGATCTCCTGCCGAATAACGGCCGAGTGGCTGTAAATTTTTTATCTTGACGGAGGCATCATGGATTTCCAAATGCTGGAAACCGAAACGAACGGCACCATCATCAAGGTGGTCGGAGTAGGTGGCGCTGGCGGCAATGCTGTCCAGCACATGATCAACAAAGGCGTGCAAGGCGTCGACTTCATCGTGATGAACACGGACGCGCAGGCTTTGTCGCGTTCGCGCGCCACCGCGGTGATCCAGCTCGGCAACACGGGTCTGGGCGCGGGCGCCAAGCCGGAAATGGGCCGCGCCGCAGCGGAAGAAGCCCGTGAGCGCATCGCCGACGCATTGCGCGGCGCGCACATGGTCTTCATCACGGCCGGCATGGGCGGCGGCACGGGCACGGGCGCAGCACCCGTGGTCGCGCAGATCGCCAAGGAAATGGGTATCTTGACCGTTGGCGTCGTCAGCAAGCCGTTCGAATTCGAAGGCGGCAAGCGCATGCGCGTCGCGGAAGCCGGTTCGCAGCAACTGGAGGATCACGTCGACTCGCTGATCGTCGTCCTGAACGACAAGCTGTTCGAGGTGATGGGCGATGACGCCGAGATGGACAAGTGCTTCCAGTGCGCAGACGACGTTCTGAACAACGCAGTTGCCGGCATCGCGGAAATCATCAACGTCGACGGTCTGGTGAACGTCGACTTCGAAGACGTGAAGACGGTGATGGGCGAGCAAGGCAAGGCGATGATGGGCACGGCGACGGTTGCCGGCGTCGATCGCGCACGCCTCGCTGCTGAGCAGGCTGTCGCCAGCCCGCTGCTGGAAGGCGTGGATCTGTCGGGTGCGCGTGGTGTGCTGGTCAACATCACGTCGAGCCGTTCGCTGCGTCTGTCGGAAACGCGCGAAGTGATGAACACCATCAAGAGCTATGCTGCGGAAGACGCGACCGTGATTTTCGGCGCGGTGTACGACGATGCGATGGGCGACGCGCTGCGCGTGACGGTCGTGGCAACGGGCCTGGGCCGTGCGGCGAAGAAGCAGCAATCGGCACCGATGACGCTGCTGCGCACCGGCACCGACAACCAGCCGATCAATGCACACGCTGCCTACACACCGCAGTCGTCGCACGCCAGCACCGCCGACTACGGCGCGCTGGACACGCCGGCAGTGTGGCGCACGTCGCGCGATACGGCCGCTTCGCATGTGCAGGCGCTGCAGGAAAAGGGCGTCGACACGTACGACATTCCGGCATTCCTGCGCAAGCAGGCGGACTGAGCGCACGAGCAGGCTTTCGTTGCGGCGCTGCGAGTTGGACAGCAGTGCAGCGCTGGCGGACGAATGCACGAGCGTGGCGGGTGAACGGCAAACAAGTCGCGTATCTTTGAGGATTCGCGGCAAGGACGACTGCCCTCTTCGGATTCGCGAAGCGGAGTGGGCGACTGTCGCCGGGCGGCGGAGCATAGTGTGAGGCTCACGCCGGATTTTTCACTGCGACACGACGACGTGCGAGCGTGCTTCGCATCGATGCAAAGGACTTGAGCATGATTCAAGCAGGTGACAAGCTGCCCGACGCGACGCTCTTCGAGTTGATCGAAGACGAGCGGGCGGGCTGCACGATCGGGCCTAACAGCTTCGACGTGCGCGAACAGACGGCGGGCAAGCGCGTGGTGATCTTCGGATTGCCGGGCGCGTTCACGCCCACCTGTTCGGCCAAACATGTACCGGGTTATGTCGAACACGCCGAGCAGTTGCGCGCTCTTGGCATCGACGAGATCTGGTGCGTGTCCGTCAACGACGCGTTCGTAATGGGCGCGTGGGGACGCGATCAGCACGCCTCGGGCAAGGTGCGCATGATGGCGGACGGCAGTGCGGCTTTCACGCGAGCGCTCGGTCTCGAGCAGGATTTGTCGGCGCGCGGCATGGGAATCCGTTCCCAGCGCTACGCGATGGTGGTCGACGACGGCGTGGTCAAGACGTTGAACGTCGAGGCTGCCGGCAAATTCGAAGTCAGCGATGCAGGGAGTATTCTCGCTACGTTGAGCTAGGCACGTGGGCGTCGTGGCCTTCGCTACAGGCACGCGCGGTTGGCGCGTTGTGCCGGGGCAACGGTCGATAAGACGCTTTTGTGACAGGCCGTTACGCGGGCCGATGACCGGAAACGCCTCCGTTCCGGGGCATCGGCCCGTCACGCTTTCCTGACGGGCGCCCAGGGGTAATGCAGCGAAACAGATTGATACGTTCCGCGAAAAGACGCTCCTTAGGGTATTGGAGTATAATTCGTGCTATGGAATAAAAAGTCCCGATTGGGATTTTCAATCGAATAGAAGATCACCATGTTGAAGCAGCGCACTATCAAGCAAATCGTCAAGACAGTCGGCATTGGCCTGCACTCCGGCCGTAAAGTCGAACTGACCCTCCGTCCGGCCGGGCCGGACACGGGCATCGTGTTTTCGCGCGTGGATCTGGCCACGCCGGTGGACATTCCTGCGTCGGCGATGGCGATTGGCGATACGCGTCTGGCTTCCGTGTTGCAGAAGGACGGCGCGCGCGTCTCGACCATCGAGCATCTGATGTCCGCCTGCGCCGGTCTCGGCATCGACAACCTGTACGTCGACGTCACCGCCGAAGAAATCCCGATCATGGACGGCAGCGCGGGTTCGTTCGTGTTTCTGATTCAATCGGCAGGTATCGAAGAGCAGAACGCGGCGAAGAAATTCATCAAGGTCACCAAGCCGGTCGAAATTCGTGACGGCGATAAATTCGCGCGTCTTGACCCGTATTTCGGTTTCAAGCTCAAATTTACGATCGATTTCCGTCATCCGGCCGTGGATAAAACCGGTCAGGCGCTGGAAGTGGATTTTGCCAATACGTCGTACGTGCGCGAAATCGCGCGTGCCCGCACCTTCGGTTTTGCGCATGAAGTGGAAATGATGCGTGAACTGGGTCTGGCGCGTGGCGGCAGCATGGACAACGCGATCGTGCTCGACGAGTACCGCATCCTGAATAACGACGGCCTGCGCTACGACGACGAGTTCGTGAAGCACAAGATGCTCGACGCGATCGGCGACCTGTATGTGATCGGCCACCCGCTGCTGGCGTCGTACAACGCGTACAAGTCGGGCCACGGCCTGAACAATGCGCTGCTGCGTGAACTGCTGGCGCACGAAGATTCGTACGAAATCGTCACCTTCGACGACACGCAGAAGGCACCGCGCGGTTTCGCCTACGAGACCCAGACGGCTTTTGCCTGACGCCTTCGGGTGAATTTTCCGAAGTAATCGTACGAAAAGTAAGCGGCCCAGTCGGGCCGCTTTTCTTTTGCCTAGCGATTTCTCCGATGCCGGGCCGCCATTTTCGCCAGCGCTTCCTGTAAGGGCGACGGTGCCAGCGATTCGCTCAGCGCGTGGAGCGCGTCGGCGCCGGCCGGCGTCATGCGCGCCTGTTTGACCGGCGGCGGTTCCTTGACAGCCTGCGGCCGCACGCGAATCCGCAGCGCATTGACCGGCCAGCCGCGCTGCTGCAGATCCGACAGCAGCCGCGGTTCCAGATGCCGCAGCCGTGCCGCCAGCGCGTTATGGCCGGCGAACAGGGCCAACACGCCTTCCTTGATAAAGCTGGGCTCGACGCTCGTCGCCAGATAGTCCGGCAGCAGCGCCCGCAGATCCTTCTCCAACGCCGCAATCTGCTCGACGCCCGCGCGCAGGGCCGCGAACGCGTCCGTGCGGTTGAGCACCTCGGCGACCGGCTGCGGGCGGCGCGCCTTGAACTGCTGGGGCGGCGGCCTTGAAAAGGAAGGAATACGGCTCATGTTCGATGGTAACGGCGTGTCCGCACCCTATGCGCGTTCACGCCGCGATTGTACCGCGCGGGATGCACGCGGACCTGCCTCAATGCGGACTGTCAGAGCTCGCTGCGGCGGGCTTCGGATGCCCCGCAGCCGTCTCGCTGCCGACATCAGCGTGGGCGGGGGCGCGTGCTAAAATGCGCGATTCGAATTCACTCTTGGACTAAGCCGCCGAGGCCCTTCCGACCCCGGAGCGCACGTGCACGAACTGCACGCCGCGACCCAGCCGAAGCCGCGACGCAGACACCGATCCGATGACCACCGGTTTTCTACAGAAGATTTTTGGCAGCCGCAACCAGCGGTTAGTCAAGCAATATCAAAAGACCGTCACGGCGATCAATGCGCTCGAGCCGCAGATCGAGCAATTGACGGACGATCAACTGCGCGCCAAAACGGGTGAATTCCGCCAGCGCGTCGCGAGCGGTGAATCGCTCGACAAGCTCCTGCCGGAAGCCTTCGCGGTATGCCGCGAGGCCAGCAAGCGGGTGCTGAAAATGCGCCACTTCGACGTGCAGCTGATCGGCGGCATGGTTCTGCACTACGGCAAGATCGGCGAAATGCGCACTGGCGAGGGCAAGACGCTCGTCGCCACGCTGCCGGTGTACCTGAACGCGCTGTCGGGGCGCGGCGTGCACGTGGTCACGGTCAACGACTACCTCGCCCAGCGCGACGCCGAATGGATGGCGCGGCTGTACAACTTCCTCGGTCTGTCGGTCGGCATCAACCTGTCGCAGATGGATCACGGCGCGAAGCAGGAAGCCTACGCGGCTGACATCACGTACGGCACCAACAACGAATTCGGCTTCGACTACCTGCGCGACAACATGGTCTACGAGACCGACGCACGCGTGCAGCGAGCCCTGAATTTCGCGGTGGTCGACGAGGTCGACTCGATCCTGATCGACGAAGCCCGTACGCCGCTGATCATCTCCGGCCAGGCTGAAGACCATACCGAACTCTACGTGCGCATGAATGCGCTGCCGCCGCTGCTCGAGCGCCAGATCGGCGAAGAGAAAGCGGACGGCACCGGCGTCGAAAAGCCGGGCGACTACACGCTGGACGAGAAAGGCCGCCAGGTGTTCCTGACGGAATCGGGCCACGAAAAGGCCGAGCGCCTGCTCGCCGAGTGGGGCCTGATCGGCGAGGGCGAAAGCCTGTACGCGCCGCAGAACATCACGCTCATGCACCACGTGTACGCCGCGCTGCGCGCACACACGCTGTTCTTCAAGGACCAGCATTACGTGGTGCAGAACGGCGAAGTGGTGATCGTCGACGAATTTACCGGCCGCCTGATGGCGGGGCGCCGCTGGTCGGACGGCCTGCACCAGGCCGTCGAGGCGAAGGAACACGTCAAGATCCAGAGCGAGAATCAGACGCTCGCGTCGATCACTTTCCAGAACTACTTCCGCATGTACGCGAAGCTGTCCGGCATGACCGGCACGGCGGATACGGAAGCGTACGAATTCAACGAGATCTACGGTCTCGAAACGGTCGTGATCCCGACCAACCGTCCGCCCAAGCGGATCGACAAGCAGGATCAGATCTACAAGACCGCCAAGGAACGCTACGACGCGGTGATCCGCGACATCCGCGATTGCTACGAGCGCGGTCAGCCGGTGCTGGTCGGCACGACGTCGATCGAAAACTCCGAGTTGCTGTCGCACCTGCTGAAGCAAACCGGTTTGCCGCACGAAGTGCTGAACGCCAAGCAGCACGCGCGTGAAGCCGAGATCGTCGCCGAAGCCGGCCGTCCGAAGCGCATCACGATCGCCACCAACATGGCCGGTCGTGGTACCGACATCGTGCTCGGCGGCAACGCGGAAAAGCAGGCGTCGTTCATCGATTTGGACGAAACGCTCGCCGACGACGACAAGCAGCGCCGCATCCAGAAGCTGCACGACGAATGGCAAGCGCTGCACGATCAGGTGAAGGCCGCGGGTGGTCTGCACATCATCGGCACCGAGCGCCACGAATCGCGCCGGATCGACAACCAGTTGCGCGGCCGTGCCGGTCGTCAGGGCGACCCGGGTTCGTCGCGCTTCTATTTGTCGCTGGAAGATCCGCTGCTGCGCATTTTCGCCGGCGATCGCGTGCGCGCAATCATGGACCGCCTGAAGATGCCGGAAGGCGAAGCGATCGAGGCGGGCATCGTCTCGCGCTCGATCGAATCGGCGCAGCGCAAGGTGGAAGCGCGCAACTTCGACGTTCGCAAGCAATTGCTCGAATACGACGATGTGTCGAACGATCAGCGCAAGGTGATCTACCAGCAGCGCAATGAATTGCTCGAAGCGAACGACATCACGGAAACCATCGGCGCGATGCGCCAGAGCGTGATTGCGGACATCGTTCACCAGTTCGTGCCGGCTGGCAGCATTGAAGAGCAGTGGGACGTGCCTGAGTTGGAAGAAGTGCTGCGCAACGAATGGCAGCTCGACCTCGCGATCCAGGAAATGATCAACGAGTCGAACTCGATCAGCGCGGACGAGATCCTCGAAGCGGTCGAAGCCGCCGCGGACGAAGCCTACGAGGCCAAGGTCGAACTGGTCGGCCGCGAATCGTTCAGCGCGTTCGAACGCTCGATCATGCTGCAAACGCTGGATCGTAGCTGGCGTGAACATCTGGCCGCGCTCGATCACCTGCGCCAGGGCATCCATCTGCGCGGCTATGCGCAGAAGAATCCGAAGCAGGAATACAAGCGCGAGGCGTTCGAACTGTTCGCCGCCATGCTCGACGCTGTGAAGCTCGAAGTCACCCGCGTGGTGATGAACGTGCAGATCCAGTCGCCGGAACAGCTGGAACAGGCCGCCGAACAGCTCGAAGAGCAGGGTGGCCACCTCGAAAACGTCGAGTTCCGCCACGCCGAATTCGCCGAAGCCGCAGCCGCGGCGCCTGTTGCCGCGGAAGCGGCCACCGCCGCCATGATCGGCGATGCAATGAGCCACGGCTCGTCGCATACGGCTGCAGCGAACATGAGCGCGGACAATGTGCCGAAGGTCGGCCGTAACGACCCGTGCCCGTGCGGCAGCGGCAAGAAGTACAAGCAGTGCCACGGCAAGATCGTGTAATGCCGGAGGCGGCGCGCTGCGAGGCGCGCCGCGTCGTTTTACGCGGTACTTTGCCTTGATTTCGCGGTGATCCGGCAGCACGCCCGGGCCATCAGTTTCCGTTTCCCCCGATGCCGGCGCCTGCCGGCATTTTCTTCGACAGGTCGCGACCATGGCTGTCAATTTCCCCTCGATCGATCCCGCTCAACTCCACCCCGTCGCCGGCGTTTCGCTCGGCTGGGCGGAGGCGAATATCCGCAAGCCGAACCGCAAGGACGTGCTCGTCATTTCCGTGGGCGAAGGCGCCACGGTGGGCGGCGTGTTCACACAGAACCGTTTTTGTGCGGCGCCCGTCACGGTGTGCCGTGAGAATCTGGAGCGTGTGCGCGCCGGCGGCAAGCCGATTCGCGCGCTGGTGATCAACACCGGCAACGCGAACGCGGGCACGGGCGAGCCAGGCCTCGTGGCGGCGCGTGAAACCTGTGCCGAACTCGCACGTCTCGCGGATGTCACGCCGGAGCAGGTGCTGCCGTTTTCGACGGGCGTGATTCTCGAGCCGCTGCCGGTCGATCGCCTGAAGGCGGGTTTGCCGGCCGCGCTGGCGAACCGCAAGGAAGCGAACTGGTACGACGCCGCGCAGGCGATCATGACCACGGACACGCTGCCCAAGGCCACGTCGCGTCAGGTCACGATCGACGGCCATACGGTCACGCTGACCGGCATCAGCAAGGGCGCGGGCATGATCAAGCCGAACATGGCGACCATGCTCGGCTTCCTCGCGTTCGATGCCGCCGTCGCCCAGCCGGTGCTCGACGCACTGGTCAAGCACGTGGCGGACCGCTCGTTCAATTGCATCACGATCGATGGCGATACGTCGACCAACGATTCATTCATCCTGATCGCGTCGGGCAAATCGAGCCTGCCGGCGATCACGTCCACCGACTCGCCCGCTTATGCAGCGCTGCGCGACGCGGTGACCGAAGTCGCGCAGACCCTCGCGCAGTTGATCGTGCGCGACGGCGAAGGCGCGACCAAATTCATGACCGTGCAGGTGGAAGGCGGCTCTAGCGTCGGCGAATGCCGCCAGATCGCCTATGCGATCGGCCACTCGCCGCTCGTGAAGACGGCCTTCTATGCATCGGACCCGAATCTCGGCCGCATTCTGGCGGCCATCGGCTATGCCGGCGTGGACGATCTCGACGTCGGCAAGATCGATCTGTATCTGGACGACGTGCTGGTTGCGACTGCTGGCGGCCGCAATCCGGCCTACCGTGAAGAAGACGGCCAGCGCGTCATGAAAAAGAGCGAGATCGGCATTCGCGTCGTACTCGGCCGCGGCGATGCGCAAGCCACGATCTGGACTTGCGATCTGTCGCACGACTACGTGAGCATCAACGCCGACTATCGTTCGTAACCAGGTTTCTCATAGGGGTTTTAAAGCGGCCTGCGGGCCCCTTACTCACCAGCCATGGACAAACTCGAACAGTTTCTGACCCGGGCCGAAGCCGTGCTCGTCCGCCTCGAAGCGATGCTTCCGCCCGCCACGCCAAATATCGACTGGTCGGCGGCGGTCGCCTTCCGCTGGCGCAAGCGCCAGGGGCGCGGCTATCTGCAGCCGGTGCCGGCCATCTCGACGATCACGCTCGACGATCTGCAAAACATCGAACGCCAGAAAGGTCTGATCGAGCAGAACACGCGTCAATTCGTGCACAAGCAGCCGGCCAACAACGTGCTACTGACGGGCGCGCGCGGCACCGGCAAGTCGTCGCTGATCAAGGCATGCCTGAACGCGTATGCAAAAGACGGCCTGCGTTTGATCGAAGTGGATAAGGACGATCTGCATGACCTGGGCGATATCGTCGACCTGATCGCGCACCGGCCGGAGCGCTTCGTGGTGTTCTGCGACGACCTGTCGTTCGAAGACGGCGAATCGGGTTACAAGGCGCTGAAGGTCGCGCTCGACGGTTCGATCGCCGCGCAATCGGACAACGTGCTGATCTACGCGACGTCGAACCGCCGCCATCTGTTGCCCGAATACATGAGCGACAACGAGACGTACAAGCACACGTCCGATGGCGAGATTCATCCCGGCGAACTGGTCGAAGAAAAGATCTCGCTGTCAGAGCGTTTCGGGCTGTGGGTCAGCTTCTATCCGTTCAAGCAGGATGACTACCTGTCGATCATCGGCCACTGGCTGCGGCATTTCGGCTGCGACGACGCCGAAGTCGAAGCGGCGCGCGGCGATGCGCTGGTGTGGGCGTTGGAGCGCGGCTCGCGTTCGGGACGTGTTGCGTGGCAGTTCGCGCGCGACTGGTCCGGCCGCAAAACCTCAGCGTGAGCCGCGGCATGAACGACGCCCAGAAGAATGCCGCCGGTCGCAAGGTGACAGAAGTTGCCGTCGGCGTGCTGGTTCAGCCCGACGGCCGCTATCTGCTGGCGCAGCGCCCGGCAGGCAAGCCGTACGAGGGGTATTGGGAGTTTCCGGGCGGCAAGCTGGAAGCGGGCGAGTCGGTCGAAGCCGCGCTCGCCCGTGAGTTGCACGAGGAACTGGGCATCGACGTCGAGGCAAGCCATCTCTGGCATACGCTCGAACACGATTACCCGCACGCCTACGTGCGGCTCTTTTTCTGCAAGGTGACTCAGTGGTCCGGCGAGCCGCACGGCCGCGAAGGCCAGGCTTTTGTCTGGCAGACGTTGCCTGCGGACGTCAAGCCGCTGTTGCCGGCGACCATTCCCGTGCTGGAATGGCTCGCAGCCGAGAAGGCCTGATAAAGGATTAGGGCGCGCGGTAGCAGGCGCTGTGCAAGCAGCGCCGGTCCGCGTGACCCGGACAACGGGCCGCGCTCAATGCGGCGTGTAGTCCCCGCTGGGCGTCTCGTCCGACGACGCTTCCTGCTCGCTCCCGCCGATCTTGTACTTCTCAGCGGCCCAGGCGCCGAGGTCGGTCTGCTTGCAGCGATCGGAGCAGAAGGGGCGGAAGCGGTTTTCAGGTGTCCAGCGGACGTCCTTTCCGCAAGTGGGGCATTTGACGACAGTAGGCATACGGTCAGGCAGTCAATCGCAAACGGAATAAGTAACGAATATAGGGGCATTTCTCGCCACTTTAAAGGCGTGCCCCTTCGGTTCGGATTTACCAGGTGAACGTGACAAGCTTGCGAGCGTGATTTACAGGCTGCAAAGCGTGAGCTGGAACGGGACGTCGACATCGACCGCACGCGGACGCAGATCGCCGTCCTGCACCGTGAAGCGCACCCACAGCATGTACTTGTTCGCACTGGCTTCGGGGATCACGCGCAATTCCGGTGCCACCCGTACTTGCATCAATTGATACGACCGGCCGGACAGCATTTGCTGATAGCTGCCCTGCATGGCCATGACCTTCGATGCCTGGCCGGATTCGCGCGCGAGCCGCAGGACGATGATGGCCGCATCGCGCAGTGGCAGCAGCGGCGTCACCCATTTGGCGATGTCCTGACGGCGCTGATCGGGATGAATCTGCTGCCAGGCATAGTAGGACGGCAAATCGAACTTGCAGGTGCCGCCTGGAATGATCGCGCGGCTGCGGATGCTGGCGAGCCACTCGTTGTCTGCAAGATGCTGGCCGGTCTTGCCCTGCATCTGCGAAAGGCCCGCGAGAGTTTGCTCGATCTCGCCGAGTACGGCCTCGAGCGCATTCTGTTCGATTCCAGGATTGCCGCGAAACGGCGCCAGCGTTTGCCGTTGACGCTCGAGTTCTTTCATCAGATCCGACTTCAGATCCGCACGGCCCGCAACCTCTGAGATTTCGAACAACGTTGTCAGTGCGACGTGATGTTCCCTAGCGTCTTCCTGAGTCAGAAAGAACGTGAAGCGCTCGAACAGATCTTCGAGGCGCAATAGCGTCCGGATTCGCTCGTTGAAGGGATACTCGTAATGGATCAAGCGGGCTCGCCTCGGGCGTGGTCGGTGACGGGAATGCAGAACATTCTAATGCCGTGAGACTACCCTAGCAATCACGCACTTTTTCAGCACGCATTCGCAACTTTTTTCACGTGTTTCGGGCAGTTTTCAACGCACTTTTGGCATGCGCATCGCCGCGAAGTTCAACCGGGATTTCCCGAGGTGTCACGTCGGCGTCATGCGCCGGCGAGCGCCAGATACATGCGATGCTGCGCGTCGACTTGGGCTTTTAGCGCGTCGAGCGGCGCGTTGTCGTTGTTGTTGTCGATGACGTCGTCGGCCGCGGCGAGGCGCGCTTCGCGCGTCGCCTGACGGGCGATGATCGCCAACACCTGTTCGCGGCTGAAATTGTTGCGGCTCATCACGCGCGAGATCTGCGTTTCGACGCTGCAGTCAACCGTCAGCACGCGATTCACGCGCGTCTTCCACTTGCCGGATTCAACTAGCAGCGGCACCACCACGATCACATAAGGCCCCTGAGCCTCGCGTTGCTCGCGTTCGGTTTCTGCGCGAATCAACGGATGCGTGATGCCTTCGAGGCGTTTGCGCGCGCTGTCCTCGCTGAATACGAGCGAGCGCATGCGCGTGCGGTCGAGCGAGCCGTCAGGGGCGACGAACGCCTCGCCGAATTCCGCGGCGATCTGCGGCATGGCGATGCCGTGCGGCGCGGTGATGCGGTGCGCGATCAGGTCGGTGTCGACGAGCGGCACGCCGTGCGCCGCAAACAGGTCGGCGACAGTCGATTTGCCGCTGCCGATGCCGCCGGTCAATCCCACAGCAAACATGCTTCAGCCTCCCAGAGCCAGATAAAGCGGTGTGCCGAGAAACAGCGTCAATGCACCGCCTGCCGCGAGAAACGGCCCGAAGGGCAGCGGCTCTTCGAAGCGCATACGGCCACGCCATGTTGCCAGCAGGCCGACGACCGCGCCGGCCACCGCCGCGATCAGCACGATCTGCGGCAGCGCCGCCCAGCCGAGCCACGCGCCGAGCGCCGCCAGCAGTTTGAAATCACCATAACCCATGCCTTCGACGCCGCGTACGAGGAGAAATACCCAATGCACGACCCACAGCACCAGATAGCCGAAGATCGCGCCGAGCACCGCGTCGTGCAGGTTCGTGAACATGCCGTTGAAGTTGACGATGATGCCCGCCCACAGCAACGGCAGCGTCATCGAGTCAGGCAACAGATGCGTGTCGATGTCGATCGCGCTCATGGCGAGCAGCGCGGCGCATAGGCCGAAGGCGGCGAGCGCCGTGAGAGTCGGGCCGAACAACGCGAGCGAACCGGCCGCGAACGCCGCGCTGGCGATTTCGAGCAGCGGATAGCGCAGGCTCACAGGCGCCTTGCATGCGGAGCAGCGGCCGCGCAGTAGCACGTAGCTCAGCACCGGGAGATTTTCCCATGCGCTCAACGTATGGCCGCAGTGAGGACACGCGCTGCGCGGCACCCACAGGTTGTAGCGCGCCGGCAGGCCGTCTTCTTCCAGCGGTTCGTCGGTGGTCTCGCTGACCTCCGCGCGCCATGCGCGCTCGAGCATGATCGGCAGCCGATGCACGACCACGTTCAGGAAGCTGCCGATCACGAGGCCGAACACAATGGCGAACGTCATCTGCAGGGCGGCGGGCAAGCTGCCGAACGCCTGGCCGAGACCGGTCGCGAAATGGCCGGGCAGCAAGCCCGACAGCAGGCTGGAAGAAGTGTCTGGCACGAGTGGAAGAGTAGCCCGCATAGATTAAGGATGGATTCGGCTGCGATCCTACACCACGTTGCCGAGTTGAATAATGGGAAGATACATCGCGATCACGAGGCCGCCGACCAGCGCGCCAAGCACGATGATGACGAGCGGCTCGCACAGGCTCGACAGCGTGCCGATCTTTTCGTCTACCTGACGATCAGCGAGCGATGCCACGTCGATCAGCATAGTGTCGAGTGCTCCGGACTCCTCGGCAACTGCGATCGGCTGCACGACCTCGGGCGGAAAGCAGTGTGCCGCGCGCATCGCTGCGGCGAGCCGCTCGCCCCGCCGCAGCCGCGCGGCGATTTCCGCGGTGGCGCGGTCGAAGAAGGCGTTACCGGTGGCGTGAGTCAGCGAATCGAACGCGTCAGCGAGCGGCGTGCCGGCTGATAACAAGGTGCCGAGCGCACGACTCCAGCGTGCCGCACACAACGTGCGCAGCAGCGGACCGGCGACCGGTATTGTCAGCGATATGCGCGCAAAGCGGATGCGCGCGGCTTCGGAACGTCGCAGTAGAAACGTCGCTGCCGAACCCGCTGCGAAGATCATGGCGAATGACGGTATGCTCCATCGCGCCACACCGGACGACAACGCCAGCACGAATTGAGTCGGTGCGGGCAGTCTGGCGCCGAAGCCGTCGAAGATTTGTTTGAAGGTCGGCACGACCCACACGAGCAATGCCGCGGTGATCGCCATCGCCAGCACGAGGATCGCGACGGGATAGGTCAGTGCCGCGCGCACTTTGGCGCGCTGCGCGGCGGCGCGCTCGCGGTCATCGGCGATGCGGGCGAGGACGGCCGAGAGTGCGCCGGCCGCCTCGCCGACTTCGACAAGCTGGCAGTACAGTGCGTTGAATTGCGCGGGATGCCGCTGCAGTGCCGCGGAAAAACGCAGGCCGCCGGTGATGTCGCGCGCGAGAGCGCCAACGATCCGCGGCATACCCTGGCGGCGTGAAGCCTGCGCTTGCGCGAGCAGGTCCAGCGCGGGCGCGAGCGGCAAGCCGGCTCGCAGCAGGCTGGCGAGTTGCCGGGTGAATAACGTGATGTCCGCGGCGCGTGCGGTCGGACGCGGTGCCGGTCCGTGCGCTGTGAGTTCGATGATGAACAGATTGTCGCGCTTGAGCAGTGAGCGTGCGATGGCCGCATCCGGTGCGATGAGCGCGCCGTTTTTTCGCACACCGTCGGCATCGACGCCGCGCCATTTGAAACGCATGTCGGAGGCCAGAGGCCGTTGGGTCGTGGCCGTGTTCATGCGACCTCGGTGGCGGCGAGTGCTTCGGCGAGACTGGTGGTGCCGTCGCGCACGCGACTCAAAGCCGCGTTGCGCAAGGTGCCCACCTGTTCGGTTTGCGCGAGCCGCGCGAGTTCATGTGTGCCGGCGCTTGCGACGATCAGCTCGCGCATCGCGTCGGACACGGGCATTACCTGATGAACGCCGACGCGGCCCCGGTAACCGATGCCATGACACGCTGCGCATCCGGCCGCGGCGTAAGGCTGCCAGCCGTCGAGTTGATGCTCGCTGAATCCCGCCGCTCGAAGCGCCGCGACCGACTGCGGCGCCGGCACGCGGCACGCGACGCACAGCCGCCGCACCAGCCGTTGTGCGGTCACCATCCGCAACGCGGCCGCGAGATTATACGGCTCGACGCCGATGTCGATCAGGCGCGCGATGGCTGCCGGCGCGTCGTTCGTATGCAGGGTCGACAGGACGAGGTGGCCGGTTTGCGCGGCTTTCACGGCGACGTCGGCGGTTTCTTCGTCACGGATTTCGCCGACCATGATCACGTCGGGGTCCTGACGAAGAAATGCGCGCAACGCGACCGCGAAGGTGAGTCCGGCTTTCTCGCGCACGCTGACCTGGTTGATGCCCGCCAACTGGATCTCCGCGGGGTCTTCCACCGAACAGAGATTGCGCGCCTCGCCGTTGAGGAGATTCAGGAAACAGTACAGCGATAGCGTCTTGCCGCTCCCGGTGGGTCCGGTGACGAGCACGAGGCCGTGCGGCGCGCGAATCGCGGCATCCACGGTATCGCGTTGATGCGGATCGAGGCCGAGCGAGTCAAGTGAGAGATCGGCGGGCAGCGCGTCGAGTCTGCGCAGCACGAGCTTTTCGCCGAATAACGTAGGCAGCGAGTTGACGCGGTAGTCCTCGACTCGGCCGGGCGAACTGGAAATGCGCAGCCGACCGTCTTGCGGCACGCGACGCTCGGCGATATCCATGCGAGCGAGCACCTTCACGCGAGTGATGAATGCGTCCCGCAGATGCGCGGGCGGCTGTGGGATTTCGTGCAGTACGCCGTCGATTCGCAAGCGCACGCGCCAGCCGTGTTCCGCCGGCTCGATGTGAAGGTCCGACGCGTTGCGGCGGGTCGCTTCCTGCAATGTATCGGTCAGCAGACGCACGGCGGGAGCGTTGTCGGGATCGGTGAGACTTGCTGCGTTAACGTCGCGGGCGAATGCCTTCGGCTTCGCTTTGACAGCGCTTTCGTGGGCGTTTGCGATGGGACGCGGCGACGCTGCCGCGGGTTGAAAAGAAGCTTGCATGAGGGACCGGTGATGAGCCGCCTGTAGAACACGACGGCTTCATCTTCCGGTACGGCGGCGGGCGCCGCTATTCAGCCATTCGGCTAATGGCGCGCGCTGCGCCTGTGTGCGATGCTGCTGCGTGTCGTGCCTGACTGTGGTGTTCGGCCGCGTCGCGCAGTTGCTTCGACTAGCCTAGCCGCGCAATACCTTGCTGGCTTTCGCGCGCGTCGGCGGTCGGAACAGCTTGACGGTGCGAATCGCCTGGTCGTCGCTGCGCATCACTTCGAGTTTGACTTCGCCGATCTGCACACACACGTCGCCGTCGGGAATGTCTTCGAGAATTTCGAGGATCAGGCCGTTAAGCGTTTTCGGCCCATCGGTGGGTAGCGTGAGATGCAGCCAGCGGTTCAGTTCGCGCAGCGGCATGCTGCCGGCCACGATGCATTCGCCGTTTTCGTTCCAGCCGCCGCGCGAATTGGCGCCTCGCGGAATCGACGTGGTGAATTCGCCGATCAGTTCCTCGATGATGTCTTCCGGCGTGACGAGGCCTTGCAACTCGCCGTATTCGTTGACGACCAGCGCCGTGCGGTGACGGCTCTCCTGGAAGAATTGCAGTTGCTGGAACACGGGCGTGCCGCTCGGCACGAAATACGGCTCGGCCAGCAACTCGCGCAGCGTCTCGCGTTCGAGTTCCTGGTTGTGCAGCGCGGCCAGCGTCTTGCGTACGTGGAGCACGCCGAGCACCCGGTCGATGTCGCCTTGATAGACGATCAGCTTGTTGTGATAGCAGGTTTCGAGTTGATGCAGGATCTGTTCGAACGGCGCGTCGAAGTCGAGCGCCTCGATGCGGCGGCGCGGGATCATCACGTCGTCGACGGAAATGTTTTCGAGGTCGAACAGGTTCAGCAGAATGCTGCGGTGTTTGGTCGGCATGAAGCTGCCGGACTCGAGCACGATGGTGCGCAGCTCTTCGGTCGACAGGCGCTGATCGTGCGCGCCTTTCGTATTGATGTGCAGCACGCGCAAGATGCCGTTCGCGAACAGATTGACGAACCAGACGAGCGGTTTGGCGACGCGCATCATCGGCGCGATCAGCAGGCTGGCGGGCAGCGCGATCTTTTCCGGGAACGTCGCGCCAACGATCTTCGGCGTGATTTCCGCGAACACGATGATCAGAAACGCGACGATACCGGTCGCGATCGACAGCACCAGGTTGTTACGTCCGAACGTGTGCAGCGCGATCGAGGTGGTGAGCACCGGAATGATCGTGTTGAACAGGTTGTTGCCGATCAGCACGACGCTCAGCAGTTGATCGGTATGCGCCAGCAGACCCTGCGTGGTCTTCGCGCCGAGCGCGTTCTGGTTGGCAAGATGTTTCAGGCGATGGCGGTTGATCGCCATCATCGCCGTTTCGGAAATCGAAAAAAAGCTCGAGCAGACAAGCAGCAGAAAGACGGCGCCAATCTGCGCCCATAAGGGAAGTTGTTCCACGCGTCGTGAAGGATAGGGGAAAAGATGAAGAGAATATAGCAGAGGGGCTTGCGCGCGCCGTTCGGCCTGGCGGCAAAAAACAGGCTGAGTGGGAGCAGCGGCGCAGGGCGCGTATGGGGAACGACACTCGTCGAACACGCCGTTCGCGACCCAAAAACAAAAAACCGCCGAGCAAGCTGGGCGGTTTTTCGAGCCTTGCACTAACAAGGCAAATTTGGTCGGGGTGAGAGGATTCGAACCTCCGGCCTCTACGTCCCGAACGTAGCGCTCTACCAGGCTAAGCTACACCCCGATTTGTACTGCAGACTCGATTCAGACTAAGCCGGTGTTTCAGTCCCGTTCAAGACTGTCTTGCCGTCGAGTAAGAACATAATTCTAGCAGGCTCTCTTTAAAAATGGAATCGGGAAATGAAGAAATTGCGGCTGCAGCGGCCTGTGCTTCCTGTTTCGCGCATTCGAGCGTGTGATCCAGCGCGCCGGACCGCGTGATCGCCTCGAAAATGGTGTCGAAACGATCTGTGCCGCCTTGTTCGATTGCTTCCCGCGCGAGCGTCGCCTGCTCAGGCGTGCCGCGTTCGATCAGATAGATCAGCGGGAGCGTGGGCTTGCCTTCGCGAAGATCGTCGCCGGCGTTCTTGCCCATGGATTCGGCCGTGCCCGTGTAGTCGAGCCAGTCGTCCATGATCTGGAACGCAGTGCCGATGCGCCGGCCGAACTCCGCCGCGGCGGCTTCGGTTTTCGCGTCCGAGCCGGCCAGCACCGCGCCCAGCTGGGCCGCGGCCTCGAACAGCTTGGCGGTCTTGTAGCGGATCACCCGCATGTAGCGGGCTTCGTCCACGTCGGCGTCGTGCATGTTGAGCAATTGCAGCACTTCGCCTTCGGAGATGATGTTGGTTGCCTCCGACAAAATCTCCATCACGCGCATCTTGCCCACGCCGACCATCATCTGAAACGAGCGCGAGTACAGGAAATCGCCCACCAGCACGCTCGCGGCGTTGCCGAACAGCGCGTTGGCGGTCTGCCGGCCGCGCCGCAGATCGGATTCGTCGACCACGTCGTCGTGCAGCAGCGTGGCCGTATGGATGAATTCGACGACCGCGGCCAGTTCATGCCGGTGCCCCGTGGTTTCGCCCAGCGCGCCGGCCACCAGCAGCAGCAGCGCGGGCCGCAGCCGTTTGCCGCCGGCGCTGATGATGTACTCGGAAATCTGGTTGATCAGCATCACGTCGGACGCGAGACGGTGCCGTATGACGCGATTGACCTGCTGCATGTCTTCGGCGATCGGAGCAAGCAGGCTGGCGGCGTTGGAGGAGGGGGTGGCAGTCGACGACATGATGGCTGATTTGGGTAGTGCCGCGAATTATAAGGCGAATCGCGACAGTTCCGGGTCGCAGGCTGCGGCGCGGCGCGTTCCGGGCGGCGGCAGAACCGCGCGCCGGGGCTGTGTGGCAAGGCGCCGGGCGCTGCGCGCGGCGCCTCTCAATGAGTTTTGACCGAGCAGCTAACTCTATGTATAATCACGGGTTTCCGCGCGCGGTGCGTGGGAAAAATGAACACAGAGTGAGGTTCTCAATGTACGCGGTCATAAAAACCGGTGGCAAGCAGTATAAAGTTGCCGTCGGCGAAAAACTTAAAGTAGAACAGATACCGGCAGACATTGACGCTGAAATCACGCTCGACCAGGTTCTCGCAGTGGGCGAAGGCGAATCGATTAAGTTCGGTACGCCGCTGGTCAGTGGGGCTTCCGTCAAGGCTACCGTCGTGTCGCAAGGTCGTCACGCAAAAGTGACCATCTTCAAGATGCGTCGCCGGAAGCACTACCAGAAGCATGGCGGCCACCGCCAGAACTATACCGAATTGCGCATCGACGCGATCAACGCGTAAGCGCACCGGTTAAGGAGCAAATCAAATGGCACACAAAAAGGCAGGCGGATCATCCCGCAACGGCCGCGACTCTGAATCGAAGCGCCTCGGCGTGAAGGTTTATGGCGGCCAGGCTATCAACGCTGGCGGCATCATCGTTCGCCAACGCGGCACGCGTATGCACCCGGGCGAAAACGTCGGTATCGGCAAGGATCATACCTTGTTCGCGCTGACGGACGGCCACGTCAATTTCTCGACGAAGGGCGCAGCGAAGAAGCACATGGTCAACGTCGTCCCGGCAGCAGTCTGAGTTTACTCAGGCACGGGCTTCAGGACCGGAAAAAGGCCCCGCGAAGTTAGCGGGGCTTTTTTTATTCCGGCGGTTTTCGCCGGACGAATGGGCGTGAATGTTCCGCTCGCGCCGGCACGCCTATGCCGTTCAGTCGATTGATCAGCGCGCGGCGGGCGCGGCAAAATAGCATCATCCAGTAGCATCAAATCTAGCAGCACCATCTGGCAGTACACCACGGGACGGAGTTACGCATGAAGTTCATTGACGAAGCGAGGATTGAAGTCATCGCCGGCGACGGAGGGGATGGCAGCGCGTCGATGCGCCGCGAGAAATTCGTTCCGTTCGGCGGCCCGGATGGCGGCGACGGCGGCCGGGGCGGCAGCGTGATCGCGGTCGCGGACCGCAACATCAACACGCTGATCGACTACCGCTACGCGAAGAAACACCTGGCGCGCAACGGCGAAAACGGCCGCGGCGCGGACTGCTACGGCAAGGGCGGCGACGACATCACGTTGCGCATGCCGGTCGGCACCACCATCACCGACATGGAGACCGGCGAGTTGATCGCCGATCTGACCGAGCACGACCAGAGCGTGCAGATCGCTCAGGGCGGCGCGGGCGGTCTCGGTAACCTGCATTTCAAGTCCAGTACGAACCGCGCGCCGCGTCAGAAGACCGACGGCAAGCCGGGCGAGCGCCGCATGGTGCGCCTCGAACTGAAGGTGCTGGCGGACGTCGGTCTGCTCGGCATGCCGAACGCCGGCAAATCGACCTTCATCGCGTCGGTGTCGAACGCGAAGCCGAAGATCGCCGACTATCCGTTCACGACGCTCGCGCCGAATCTCGGCGTGGTGCGCGTCGGGCCGAGCCGCAGCTTCGTGATTGCGGACATTCCGGGCCTGATCGAAGGCGCGGCGGAAGGCGCGGGCCTCGGCCACCAGTTCCTGCGGCATTTGCAGCGCACGGGCTTGTTGCTGCATATCGTCGACCTCGCACCGTTCGACGACGCGGTCGATCCGGTCGCGGAAGCCAAGGCGATCGTCAACGAATTGCGCAAGTACGACGAGCTGCTGTATGAAAAACCACGCTGGCTCGTGCTGAACAAGCTGGACATGGTGCCCGAAGACGAGCGCGAAGCGCGCGTCTCGGCATTCCTCGAAGGCTTCGGCTGGGACGGTCCGGTGTTCGAAATCTCGGCGCTGACCGGTCAGGGCTGTGAAAACCTTTGCTACGCTGTGTTCGACCACATCGCCGCGCATTCGGACGCGCAGCGCGCGGCCGAGGCTGAAGATCTCGCTGCGGACGTGCGTTTCCGCGAAAAGCCGGAAGCTCCGGCCGCCGCGGACGACGCCGGCATCGACCCGCAGGCATAAAAAGCTCGAGCGCCGGCGCCCAAACGGGCTGCCGGCATGCATCACGCGTCATCTTGGAGATTGCGCACAATGCGTTCCGTCATCGCAGATTCACGGCGATTGGTAGTGAAAGTCGGTTCGAGCCTCGTCACGAATGACGGGCGCGGCCTCGATCATGCTGCTATCGGCCGCTGGGCCGCGCAGATTGCCGCCTTGCGCGCGCAAGGCAAGGAAGTGGTGCTCGTCAGTTCGGGCGCCATTGCCGAGGGAATGCAACGGCTCGGCTGGACCAAACGGCCACGTGAGATCGACGAACTGCAAGCGGCCGCGGCCGTCGGCCAGATGGGGCTCGCGCAGGTCTACGAAAGCCGCTTTGCCGAGCACTCCATTCAGACCGCGCAGATTCTGCTGACCCACGCCGACCTGGCGGACCGCGAACGCTATCTGAACGCGCGCTCCACGCTGCTCACGCTTCTGCGCTTGGGCGTGGTGCCGATCATCAACGAGAACGACACGGTCGTCACCGACGAAATCAAATTCGGCGACAACGACACGCTGGGCGCGCTCGTCGCAAACCTGATCGAAGGCGATGCGCTCGTCATTCTCACCGATCAGCAAGGGCTTTTTACCGCCGACCCGCGCAAGGATCCGGCTGCCACGCTGGTCCAGCAGGCCGATGCCGGCGCGCCGGAGCTCGAAGCCATGGCGGGCGGCGCCGGTTCGAGTCTGGGTCGCGGCGGCATGCTGACCAAGATTCTCGCCGCCAAGCGCGCGGCGCACAGCGGCGCGAATACGGTGATCGCAAGCGGGCGCGAAGCGGATGTGTTGTCGCGGCTGGCGTCGGGCGAGGCGATCGGCACGCAGTTGATCGCGCGCACGGCGCGGATGGCGGCGCGCAAGCAATGGATGGCGGATCATCTGCAAGTGCGTGGCCACGTGGTGATCGACGACGGCGCAGTCGAAAAGCTGACCGATGGCGGCAAGAGCTTGCTGCCTATCGGTATTGTCGGCGTGCAGGGCGCATTTGCGCGCGGTGAAGTGATTGCTTGTCTTAGCGCCGCGGGGCGCGAAGTGGCGCGCGGCCTCACGAACTACAGCAGCGCCGAAACCAAGCTGATCCAGCGGCGCCCGAGTGGCGAAATCGAATCGGTGCTCGGCTATATGCTGGAGCCGGAGTTGATTCACCGCGACAACCTGGTGCTGATCTGAGTCACTGACCGGCGCTGGCGCACGGGCACGGTGCGGGCATACAAAAAAAGCCGTTCCAGCGAAAGCTGGACCGGCTTTTTCAAGTCTGCAACGCAACGCGCCCCCATTCAAAACGCGCCCACCAAAGCGCCTCAGTGGATCAACGAACTCGCGGTGCGTTTGTACCGAATATTCTCCAGAATCGAAGCCGCGTTGCCCATGGGCATCTTGTTCGCGCACAGATAATCCTGATACAGCGCCGCCTGATAGGCGTTCAGGGCGCCGTTCTCGATGCGCGTGAAGTTGTTAGCGACCGTCGTGTCCCAGCCGTCGTGATCAGAATTCAGGCTCGCGTACTGGCGCCATTCATACGTGTCGCAGCGAATCCCTTCGTAGATTACGTTACGAGCGCCGCTCGGGCTTGCCACGACGACCGTAAAGCGAACCACTCCGTCCGTACCGACGGTTAGCGAATTCCGGTCGACCGCGAACTGCAGCGGCGTATTGCCGGAGACTTCGAAAGGCAGGAGATTCGAGTCTTGCGGCAGCGGCGGCAAAGCGTCCACCTTGTTCTCCACCCAATTGCTCTGCCGGTCCAGCAGGTACGTAAACGCGCTGTCGTCTTTATTGGTAGGTTTGCTGGCGCTCGAACAGCCAGCCAGCAGGGCGCCGGTGGCGACGCACGCCACGACGAGAGCAAGTGCTTTCAATATGATTTCCTCGAAACACTGACGCGGCTCGACGAGCCGCGTCAGAGAGAGGCGGCGTGGACAGCCGCACAGAGTTGTTAATTGCGCACGCCCGGGCGGAACAGCGAGCCGGCCGTTTCGCGTTCCGATTCGTCTTCGTGCTCCGGCGCGGCCCCTACTTCTGCCGTTGACCCGGAGCCCGGACCGCAATCGGACACGATCGTTGCGTGAACCGATGTTTCGATGCTGACGGTGGTCACAGAAGTCACCGTCATTACCGTGGAATCCGGCGGACTTTCCATTGACGACGCTATCCGGGGATAACGCGGCCCATGGTGCCCGCCAGGTTTTTCCGCACGCGGCGCAGCCCGGCGCATGAAACGGGATAGCTCCGTCAGCGCCAACTGATATACATCCCGCTTGAACTCGATTACACAGTCGAGCGGCACCCAGTACTCGTTCCAGCGCCACGCATCGAACTCAGGGTGGTCGGTGGCGCGCAAGCAGATGTCGCAGTCGCGTCCAACCATCCGGAGCAAAAACCAGATTTGTTTCTGGCCGCGGTAATGACCGCGTACTTCGCGCTTGATGAACTTGTCAGGCACCTCGTAACGCAACCAGTCGCGCGTGCGACCAATCACCTTGACGTGCTCAGGAAGCAGCCCGGTTTCTTCGTGTAACTCCCGATACATCGCTTGCACGGGGGTCTCTCCGTACTTGATGCCCCCTTGCGGAAACTGCCAGGAATGTTCACGGAGCCGTTTGCCCCAAAACACCTCGTTGTGCGCGTTCAAGAGGATGATGCCGACGTTCGGGCGAAAGCCTTCACGATCCAGCATACAACCACCTTCGAATCCTTTAAAATTGCTTTGATTATAAACAGATAACGGGCCTGACGCACCGATTCGCACCAGATTGGAACGATTCGCCGCCAAAGGCCCGCGTTTGCGGTAGCCTGTCAGTCTTTCCGTGCCTTATCCCTTGTGCAAAGGCTTTGCGCGGCGGCTTCGGCGCCGCGGTCGGGCTGCGTTGTGCCGGTGTCAGTGGCATTGGCAGGTGAGCCGTGCCGGCTCAGAGCCGGATCTGTGTCGATTTCCCCACCGTTTTCACCTTTCGGGCGGTCCCTCCGGAGCCGCCGCTTTTGGATAATCTGAATGAAAGCTTCCCGTTTCTTTATCGGTACCCTCAAAGAAGCTCCCGCCGACGCAGAGATCGTCAGCCACAAGCTCATGGTGCGCGCCGGCATGATCCGGCGTGTTGCCGGCGGTATCTATAACTACCTGCCGGTCGGCCTGCGTTCGATCCGCAAGGTGGAAGCGATCGTGCGCGAAGAAATGAACCGGGCAGGCGCGATCGAGCTGTTGATGCCTGCGGTGCAGCCGGCCGAGCTGTGGCAGGAGTCGGGCCGCTGGGAGAAGTACGGCCCCGAACTGCTGCGGTTCAAAGATCGCAAGCAGTCCGATTTCGTGATCGGACCGACCCACGAAGAAGTGGTGACGGACATCGCGCGCAATCAGATCAAGAGCTATCGCCAGTTGCCGGTGAACTTCTACCAGATTCAGACCAAGTTCCGCGACGAGATCCGTCCGCGTTTCGGCGTGATGCGCGGCCGCGAGTTCATCATGAAAGACGCGTACTCGTTCGACAAGGACATGGACGGCCTGCGCGAGTCGTATCGCAAGATGTACGACGCGTACGTGCGCATCTTCACGCGCCTCGGTCTGGACTTCCGCGCGGTGGCGGCGGACAACGGTTCGATCGGCGGCAGCGGTTCGCACGAATTCCACGTGATCGCCGAGACGGGTGAAGACGCGATCGCCTATTGCCCGACCTCCGAGTTCGCCGCGAACGTCGAAGCGGCCGAAGCGCTGCCGCTTTACGCGGAACGCGCGGCGCCGGCCGAAGAGATGAAGAAGACCCCCACGCCGGGCAAGGCGAAGTGCGAAGCGGTGGCCGAGCTGTTGAACATTCCGCTCGAGCGCACGATCAAGTCGATCATCCTCGCGACCGAAAACGAAGGCGCGGAGCCGACCATCTGGCTGCTGATGCTGCGCGGCGACCACGATCTGAACGAGATCAAGGCGAGCAAGCTGCCGGGTCTGGCCGACTTCCGCATGGCGACCGAGGCTGAAATCATCGAAACCTTCGGTACGCCGCCGGGTTACCTCGGCCCGATCGACACGAAGAAGCCGATCAAGGTCGTCGCGGATCGCACGGTCGCGAACATGAGCGACTTCGTTGTGGGCTCGAACGAGGTGGACTACCACACCACCGGTGTGAACTGGGGCCGCGATCTGCCGGAACCGGTCGTCGCCGACATTCGCAACGTGAAGAAGGGCGATCCGTCGCCGGACGGCAAGGGCGTGATCGACATCTGCCGCGGTATTGAAGTGGGTCACGTGTTCCAGCTCGGCACCAAGTATTCCGAAGCGATGAACGCGACCTGCCTCGACGAAACCGGCAAGCCGCGGCCGATGGAAATGGGCTGCTACGGTATCGGCGTGACGCGTATCCTGGGCGCCGCGATCGAACAGAACTTCGACGACAAGGGCATCATCTGGCCGGAATCGATTGCGCCGTTCGAAGTCGTGCTGTGCCCGATGGGCTATGACCGCAGCGAAGCCGTGCGCGCAGAAGCCGACAAGCTGTACGCGACATTGGTCGAAGCGGGCATCGACGTGATCCTCGACGATCGCGGCGAACGCCCCGGCGTGATGTTCGCCGACTGGGAGCTGATCGGCGTGCCGCATCGCCTCGTGATCGGCGACCGTGGCCTCAAGGAAGGCAAGCTCGAATACCAGGGCCGCCGCGACGCTGAAGCGACGCTGCTGCCGGTCGAAGACGCCGCGCAAACGGTGATCGGGAAAGTTCGCGCAGCGTTGGCGCGCTAGGCGGAGCGCACGGTGGAGTACACCTTCGCCTCCGCGACCATCCTGCTGATTCTGATCACCGATCCGCTCGGCAACATTCCGCTCTTCGTCAGTTGTCTGCGCGGTGTGTCGCCGAAGCGGCGCACGATCGTCATTCTCCGTGAGGTGGCGATCGCCTTCATGATCCTGCTGACCTTCATGGTGGTCGGCGACGGTTTTCTGCGCATGATGAGCCTGACCGACCAGTCGTTGCGTATCGGCGGCGGGATCGTGCTGTTCCTCATCGCGCTCAGAATGGTGTTTCCGCATCCGGACGGCCCGTTGGGCGGCGACACGCGCGGCGGCGAACCGCTGATCGTGCCGCTCGCCATACCGGCACTGGCGGGTCCGTCGGCGTTGGCCACCGTGATGCTGCTGACGTCGCAGGCGCCCGGCAAGATGTTCGAGTGGATCGGCGCGCTGACCGTCACGATGATCGTCTGCGCGATCGTGCTGATGCTGGCGGAGCGCATCCAGGCGTGGCTCGGCGAGCGCGCCATGATGGCCTTCGAACGGCTGATGGGCCTCGTGCTGGTGGCGATTTCGGTGGAGATGATGCTTGGCGGTATCCGGTCGTTCGTGCATCAACTGTGATGCAGGAGCCGCCGGAGCGCTCAGCCCCGCACAGTACAGCGCAAAAAAAGCGGCCCGTGGGCCGCTTTTTCTATATCGATTCACCGCCCGCTGGCGGCCGCCTCTAAGAAGATCAAGCGCCTTCAGTCAGCGCGCGAATCGTGGGCAGGTTACGCCAGTAACCCTTTGCATCCATGCCGCAACCGAACACATAGCGGTCCGGCACTTCGAAGCCGCAATAATCCGGACGCAGCGGCTTGGCCTTCGGAATGATCTTCTCGCACAGCACCGCGCTCAGGAAGCGCTTCGCGCCCATCGCGAGAATGCGGTCGCGGATCGCGGCCATCGTCTCGCCTTCGTCGAGAATGTCGTCGAGCACCAGCACGACGCGATCCTTCACCGACTCCGCCGGCGCCACGCGCCACTGCATCTCGTTGCCGCCCTTGGTGGTGTTGCGGTAGCGGGTCAGGTGGATGTAGTCGAACTCGAGCGGGAAATCGAGGTGCGGCAACAGCATGCCGGTGAACACCGCCGCGCCGCCCATGACCGACAGCACGAGCGGGAAGTCCTCGCTCATCTCGTCGCGGATGGCGGCCGCCATGCCGCTGATCGACGCGTTGACGTCGTCGGCCGAAACGATTTCTTCGGAGTGGCTAAAAATGTGGAGAGCTTCTTCGCGGTTCATGACGTCTGACGGGCGGTAACTGTATACATAGTGTGGGTGAGATCGGCGGCGCGCGGTACAGAATAAACCCGCACGAATCCGGAGTCAGCCGCGCGTTCCGTGGTCCAGGCTCGGAACGCACGCGCCGCCGTCTTGCTAAAGCTTAGCGCATGCCGGGCAACATGCCCTTCATGCCGCGCATCATCTTTTGCAGATTGCCGCCCTTGAGCTTTTTCATCATGGTGCGCATCTGGTCGTACTGATTCAGCATGCGGTTGACTTCCTGCACCTGCACGCCCGCGCCCGCGGCAATGCGGCGCTTGCGCGTGGCCTTGATGAGATCGGGCTTGGCACGCTCCAGCGGCGTCATGGAATTGATGATGCCTTCCATGCGGCGCATCTGCTTTTCGGCCTGGCTCATGTCAGCGCCGGCGGCGGCCTGCTGGAATTGCGCGGGCAGTTTGTCCATCAGCGACGACAGCCCGCCCATGCCCTTCATTTGCGTCAACTGCGCGCGGAAATCGTTCAGATCGAAGTCGCCGCCTTTCTTGACCTTGTCGGCGAGCTTCTGAGCGGCTTGAACGTCCACGCCGCGTTGCGCTTCTTCGACGAGGGCGAGAATGTCGCCCATGCCGAGAATCCGGTTCGCCATGCGATCCGGGTAGAAGACTTCGAGGCCGTCGAGCTTTTCCGCGACGCCGACGAACTTGATCGGCTTGCCCGTGACATGGCGCACGGAGAGCGCCGCGCCACCGCGCGAGTCGCCGTCGAGCTTGGTGAGGACCACGCCGGTGAGCGGCAGCGCGTCGCTAAAGGCCTTGGCGGTGTTCACCGCGTCCTGACCAAGCATCGCGTCGACGACGAACAGCGTTTCCGCCGGCTTCAGCGTGTTATGCAGCGCGGTGATTTCCTGCATCATCACTTCGTCGATACCGAGACGGCCGGCGGTGTCGACCAGCAGCACGTCGTGATAGTGGCGCTTGGCCCAATCCACGGCGGCGCGCGCGATGTCGACCGGCTTCTGATCTGGTTCCGACGGGAAGAAATCCGCGCCGACCTGCTCGGTCACCGTCTTCAACTGTGCGATAGCGGCGGGGCGGTAGACGTCGCACGAGACGGTCAGTACTTTCTTCTTGTACTTCTCGCGCAGCAGCTTGGCGAGCTTACCGACGGTGGTCGTCTTACCCGCGCCCTGCAGACCCGCCATCAGGATGACGGCCGGCGGCGTGACGGCGAGGTTCAGTTCGACCGCCTTGCCTTCGTAGTCGCCGCCGATGATCGCGGTCAGCTCGCGCTGCACCACGCCGACCAGCGCCTGACCCGGCGAGAGGCTGCTGATGACTTCCTCGCCGAGCGCCTTTTCCTTCACCTTGGCGATGAACTCGCGCACGACGGGCAGCGCCACGTCGGCCTCGAGCAGCGCAAGGCGCACCTCGCGCAGCATTTCCTGGGTGTTCGCCTCGGTGAGCCGGGCTTCGCCGCGCAGCGTCTTGACGACGCGCGCCATCCGTTGAGTCAGATTGTCGAGCATGGGGAGCGATGAACAGTGCGGCCCGGGCAGCGCGCGAAGCGGAAGACGTCGCGGAGTAGGGGCCTAGTGTAAACTTCGAATATGGATATTGTACTGTATGCCCTCACTGCGCTCCTCTACGGCGGTTTAGCCGTGGCCGGCTGGCGCTCGCACCGGCACGCCGCCATGCGTCCCATGCTCGAAAGCGTGCCGCCGGTGCCCGCCGCAGCGGCGCCCGTGTCGGCCCCATCGGCCGCTTCGGGTATGAGCGCGTCGGGCCGCGCGCTGCTGTTCGTGGCGCTGCTCGCCCACGGCGTGCTGCTGCATACCACCATCTTCCCGCAGAACGCGATGGTGTTCGGTTTCGCGTTCGCGCTGTCGGCCATGTTCTGGCTCGGCGCCGGCATCTACTGGATCGAGAGCTTTTTCTTTCCGCTCGACGGCTTGCGTCTGCTGGTCCTGCCGCTCGCCTGCGTCGCCTCGCTGTTGCCGCTTGCGTTCAACGGCGTGCGCGTGCTGCCGTATTCGGCCGCGCCGATGTTCAAGCTGCACTTCCTGATCGCCAACATCGCCTATGGTCTGTTTGCGATCGCGGCGCTGCACGCCATTCTGATGCTGCTGGTCGAGCGGCGTCTGCATGCCATGCGCGGCGGCATGGCGCAGCGGCACGCGGCTGCGGCGGGCAACGGCTGGCTGTCGAGCTGGCTCGATACGCTGCCGCCGCTCCTCACGCTGGAGAAGCTGCTGTTCCGTCTGATCGGCGCGGGTTTTGTCCTGCTGACGTTGACACTGGTGTCGGGCATTCTGTTCAGCGAGCAACTGGTCGACCGCGCGTTGCGGCTCGATCACAAAACCGTGTTCGCGATTCTTTCCTGGGTGATGTTCGGCGCGTTGCTGACCGCGCGCAAGGTTTCCGGCTGGCGCGGCCGTGCGGCATTGCGCTGGGTGCTGGCGTCGTTCGTCGCGCTGTTGCTGGCGTACGTCGGCAGCCGTTTTGTTTTCGAGGTGCTGTTGCACCGTGCTGTAGTGTGAGCGTGTCCCATGCGACAAATATTTCTGCTGATCCTGTTGTTCATCGTCGGCCAGTGGCTGGTGAAGGCGCTGCGTCGTCATGACGCGCAGGCGTCCCAACGCAGCGGCGCCAACGGCGCCGCGGGTGCCAAAGGCGCGAATGGTCCGAACGGCGGCGCACGCGCTGCCGCGCCGGCGCAACTCGCCGAGCCGATGATCCGTTGCGTCGAATGCGGCGTGCACGCGCCGAAGAGCGATTCCGTGGTCGTGGCGGGGCAGCCGTTCTGCAGCGCCGCGCACGCGCAGCGTCATGGCGCGCGACCCACAGGCCGCGACGCTCGATGAGCGTCGAGTTCACCGTCGATACCGACGGTTGGGTCGCCGCCGCACGCAAACTGCCATCGCCGAATTTCGAAGCGCGGCCCGACGGGGCCGTGCCGTCCCTGATCGTGGTTCACAACATCAGCCTGCCGCCCAACGAATTCGGCGGCACTGCGATCGCTGAACTGTTCCTCAACACGCTCGATTGCGACGCTCACCCGTACTACGATTCGCACCTGCGCGGCGTGCGGGTGTCGGCGCATTTCGTGATTCATCGCGACGGCGCGCTCGAGCAGTTCGTGTCGTGCAACGAGCGCGCGTGGCACGCCGGGCCGTCGAATTTTTTTGGTCGCGAGCGCTGCAATGATTTCTCGATCGGCATCGAGTTGGAGGGGAGCGACACCACGCCTTTCGAAGCAGCTCAATACCGCACGCTCGGCGCCCTCGTGAGCGCGCTCAAGGCCCGCTATCCGGTCGCGGCGCTCGCCGGTCACTCGGACATCGCCCCCGGTCGCAAGACCGATCCAGGGCCGCATTTCGAGTGGTCGCGTCTGCAGCACGACACGTCGCTCGACGCTCAGTATTTCCCCTATCTCAAGTTTTCCAAAACGCCGTAACGACCCTTCGCGCAACTTCGCGTGATGCGAGGAGAACAAGGCGCCGCCTTGTTCTCCGGGGAGTCGGCTGCGCGCCGCGCCAAGCAAAAGTCAAGACTTCGAAAGCAAATAAAACGATTTGACCTGTCTCGATTCTCCACTATACTTGGTGCCACAAATCCAGTTTTGCACTATATCTTGTGTTGTGCTGTGAATAACCATGTGAATAACCAAGTGCACAACTGGGTGAATAAGTCAGCGGCGTCCGCTCTCCGAGCATGGCGCCGCAAGCATTTCAGGCAGCGAAAAAAATATTCCTGTGGCGCGGCCGGAGAGACCACCGGCGGCATTCAGAAGCATTCAGGAAAGGGGCTTGGCAAGTGATCGCGACACACACGATGAAGACCGTTATCAATTCGAACCAGGCTTCATCGCAGTCGCAGCCCGCCAACCGGCTCAGCCGGTCCCCTTCCTGCACCCCATCGCTTGCGCACGCGGCGGCGCAGCGTTCGTTTTAATCCGCGGATTTTCCCGCAACATTTCCAGGACCAGGAGCTTTGCACATGCAAACCACCGACAACGTGACGACCCGGTACGAGGGCTCACCGACTGGCCAGGCCTTTGGCCAGGCACAAGGCGCACAAGCGCTCGCGCCGCAAGCGACCTTCGCCGACTACAAGGTGATCCGCCGTAATGGCAGCGTCGTGTCGTTCGAACCGTCGAAAATCGCCATCGCCGTGACGAAGGCATTTCTGGCCGTGAACGGTGGTCAAGGCGCCGCCTCGGCGCGGGTGCGCGAACTGGTCGAGCAACTCACGCAGAACGTGGTGCGCGCCCTCGTGCGCAGCCGCCCGAACGGCGGCACGTTCCATATCGAAGACATTCAGGATCAGGTCGAACTCGCGCTGATGCGCGGCGGCGAGCACAACGTCGCACGTGCGTACGTGCTGTATCGCGAGAAGCGCACGCAAGCCCGCGGTCATGACGACCAGATCGTGGCGAACACGCCGGGTCTGAACGTGACCGACAACGGCGTCACGCGTCCGCTGGATATGGCTGCTCTGCGCGGCATCATCGAACTCGCTTGCTCGAATCTCGGCGACGCCGTGAGCGCTGATCCGATCATCGCGGAGACGGTCAAGAATCTGTACGATGGCGTGCCGATGAGCCAGGTCTATGACTCGGCCATCCTGGCTGCCCGCACGATGATCGAAAAGGACCCGGCGTACAGCCAGGTCACCGCTCGCATTCTGCTGCACACGATCCGCCGCGAAATCCTCGAAGAGGAAGTCACGCAAACGGAAATGGGCGAGCGCTACGCCGAGTACTTCCCGCAGTTCATCAAGCGCGGCGTGCAAGCCGAGCTGCTCGACGACAAGCTGCTGCAGTTCGACCTGAAGCGCCTCGGCGCCGCGCTCGATAACAACCGCGACCTGCAATTCGGCTACCTCGGTCTGCAGACGCTGTACGACCGCTACTTCCTGCATCACGACGGCGTGCGCATCGAAATGCCGCAGGCATTCTTTATGCGTGTCGCGATGGGTCTGTCGCTGAACGAGATCGACCGTGAAGCGCGCGCGATCGAGTTTTACAACGTGCTGTCGAGCTTCGATTTCATGTCGTCCACGCCGACGCTGTTCAACTCGGGCACGCGCCGTTCGCAACTGTCCTCGTGCTACCTGACGACGGTCGACGACGACCTCGACGGCATCTACGAAGCGCTGAAGGAAAACGCGCTGCTGTCGAAGTTCGCCGGTGGCCTCGGCAACGACTGGACGCGCGTGCGTGCGCTCGGTTCGCACATCAAGGGCACCAATGGCAAGTCGCAAGGCGTCGTGCCGTTCCTGAAGGTCGTCAACGACACGGCGGTCGCCGTGAACCAGGGCGGCAAGCGCAAGGGCGCGGTGTGCGCGTACCTGGAATCGTGGCACCTGGACATCGAGGAATTCCTCGAACTGCGTAAGAACACCGGCGACGACCGCCGCCGTACCCACGACATGAACACGGCGAACTGGATTCCCGACCTGTTCATGAAGCGCGTGATGGAAGGCGGCGACTGGACGCTGTTCTCGCCGTCCACCTGCCCGGACCTGCACGACAAGTTCGGCGCCGAGTTCGAAACGGCTTACACGGCTTACGAAGACAAGGTCGCGCGCGGCGAGATCAAGCTGTTCAAGAAGATCCCGGCGGCGCAACTGTGGCGCAAGATGCTGGGCATGCTGTTCGAAACCGGCCACCCGTGGATCACGTTCAAGGATCCGTGCAATGTGCGCTCGCCGCAACAGCACGTCGGCGTCGTCCACTCGTCGAACCTGTGCACGGAAATCACGCTGAACACCAGCGACGCCGAAATCGCCGTCTGCAACCTGGGCTCCGTGAACCTCGTCGCTCACCTGAAGGAACAGGCCGACGGCACCCTGGTGCTCGACCACGACAAGTTGAAGCGCACCGTCAGCGTGGCCATGCGCATGCTCGACAACGTGATCGACATCAACTACTACGCGGTCGCCAAGGCGCGTAACTCGAACCTGAAGCACCGTCCGGTCGGCATGGGCATCATGGGCTTCCAGGACTGCCTGCACCTGCTGCGCACGCCCTACGCGTCGGAAGAAGCGGTCAAGTTCGCCGACACGTCGATGGAAGCGGTCTGCTACTACGCTTACTACGCGTCGACGGAACTGGCGCAGGAACGCGGCCGCTACTCGAGCTACCGCGGCTCGCTGTGGGATCGCGGCATCCTGCCGCAAGACTCGGTGAAGCTGCTGGAGCAAGCGCGCGGCGGTTACGTGGAAGTCGATTCGAGCGAGTCGATGGACTGGACCGAACTGCGTTCGCGCATCGCCACTTACGGCATGCGTAACTCGAACTGCGTCGCGATCGCGCCGACGGCGACGATCTCGAACATCATCGGCGTGTCGGCTTGTATCGAACCGACCTTCCAGAACCTGTATGTGAAGTCGAATCTGTCGGGCGAATTCACGGTGGTCAACGACTACCTGGTGCGCGACCTGAAGGCGCGCGGCCTGTGGGACGAAGTGATGGTCGCCGACCTGAAGTACTTCGACGGCACGCTCTCGCGCATCGACCGGATCCCGGCCGACCTGCGCGCGATCTACGCTACCGCGTTCGAAGTCGATCCGAAGTGGCTGGTCGAAGCGGCCTCGCGTCGTCAGAAGTGGATCGACCAGGCGCAGTCGCTGAACATTTACATGGGCGGCGCATCGGGTAAGAAGCTCGACGAGATCTACAAGCTCGCATGGGTGCGCGGCCTGAAGACGACCTACTACCTCCGCACGATGGCGGCGACCCACGTCGAGAAGTCGACGGTGGCGCACGGCGCGCTGAACGCGGTGAGCTCGGGCGGCGGCGAAGGTTCGGGCGGTGCTGCCGGCGGCGCGGCGGGTGGCTTCGGCGTGAGCGGCGGCGCGGCTTCGGGTGGCATTCAGGCAGCGGCGGCCGCTCCGGCAGTCGCGGTTGAAGCAGCGCCGGAAGCGGATGGTCCGGTGTGCATGATGCGTCCGGGCGATCCAGGCTTCGACGAGTGCGAGGCTTGCCAGTAAGTAGTTGGCAAGTGCGCGGCAGGCAGCAGGATCGCTGCTTGCTGACGGGTCGTAGGTAATGACCCGCATGCAGCGAGCAGCGAAGCGAAGGAAGTGAAGTAGAAGTGAAGTCGATGAGCGGCGCGGCGAGTGGAATACGAAGCGCGCCGTTCATCGCAACGCAGCGAAGCAGGGCAGGTCACTGAAGCCGTAACGCGGTCATCGTGACCCGGTCAATCAGCAGTCAGCAGTCGGCAGCACCAGACGAAGCGCGCGACACAGTGCGCGCAGCAAACGCTTCGATCGATGGGTCGATCAACGCAGCCGGCCCGATGCATCGCTCGACATTGCATTGAACTTCACCTCGCCAGCACTGACGAACAGGCAAACGCGAGGCAAACGCGAGGCAAACGCGAGGCAAACGCGAGGCAAACGCGAGGCAAACGCGAGGCAAACGCGAGGCACGCAGGGCAAGCGCGAAGCAAGCGCGAAGCAAGCGCGGACCACCGCGACGAGCAACGCGAGGCAGCAGTCAGCAGTCGCAAGACGCTACAAGCACGCTCCGCAATACAGATAGATAGAGCAGCGAAACGTCGCATCGACACGTTGCTCTTCGAGCTCGCGAAGCACTTCGACGACACACGTTCAACACGCTTCACATGAGGTGATGCACACACTCTGTTGAACAAAGTGTTGTATGAACGTAGCAACGCGAATCGAAAACAGGATTTTTCATCAGCGAACTCTTTTATCGCTCGTGAAAAGATGGTACAAACCGTTCTAAATTGATGGTGACATTTATGCTCAACTGGGATGACGAGATCACTGCCGTAACTCCCTCGAGCGCTACGCAACAGAATGTGTTGCGCAACGCTGCGGGATCGGCTGTCGGTTCGCAAGTCGGAACGCGTTCCGCTCCTCATGCTCCCTCGGCTCAAGACGTCTTCGCGAACGACATTGCTGTCGCTCCCGTCGCTCATGTGACCAACGCTGCTGCTGGAACGGCTGCCGTTTCGGAAGCGCGGGTCAACGTCGCCGACAAGCGCATCATCAACGGCCAGACCGACGTCAATCAGTTGGTGCCGTTCAAATACAAGTGGGCCTGGGAAAAGTATCTGGCTGGTTGTGCCAACCACTGGATGCCGCAAGAAGTGAACATGTCGCGCGACATCGCCCTCTGGAAAGACCCGAACGGTCTGACCGAAGACGAGCGCCGCATCGTCAAGCGCAACCTGGGCTTCTTCGTGACGGCCGATTCCCTCGCCGCCAACAATATCGTGCTGGGCACCTACCGCCACATCACGGCGCCCGAATGCCGCCAGTTCCTGCTGCGCCAGGCGTTCGAAGAGGCGATCCACACGCACGCCTACCAGTACATCGTCGAGTCCCTGGGCCTCGACGAAGGCGAAATCTTCAACGCGTATCACGAGGTTTCCTCGATCCGCGCGAAAGACGAATTCCTGATTCCGTTCATCCACACGCTGACCGACCCGGCCTTCAAGACCGGCACGCTCGAGGCAGACCAGACGCTGCTGCGCTCGCTGATCGTGTTCGCCTGTGTGATGGAAGGCCTGTTCTTCTACGTCGGCTTTACCCAAATCCTGGCGCTGGGTCGTCAGAACAAGATGACCGGCGCGGCGGAACAGTACCAGTACATCCTGCGCGACGAGTCGATGCACTGCAACTTCGGCATCGACCTGATCAACCAGATCAAACTCGAAAACCCGCAGCTCTGGACGGCTGAGTTCCGCGCGGAAATCCGCGAGATCTTCCAGCAAGCGGTCGAACTTGAATATCGTTACGCAGAAGACACGATGCCGCGCGGGGTGCTCGGCCTCAATGCGTCGATGTTCAAGAGCTATCTGCGCTTCATCTGCAACCGCCGTTGCCAGCAGATCGGTCTCGATCCGCTGTACCCGAACGAGGAAAACCCGTTCCCGTGGATGAGCGAGATGATCGACCTGAAGAAGGAACGCAACTTCTTCGAGACGCGAGTGATCGAATATCAGACTGGCGGCGCGCTGACCTGGGAGTGATCCGGGTTCGTGCTGCAGATGCATTCATCGATGGGGATGCCGTCGGCTTGGGCCGCGGCAATTTTGGTTAGGAGCAGAATCGCCTGATGCAAAGCATGCCCGGTGCGCCGCGTGCCTTCGCGGCCCACAACTATGACAGGCACTTTGCGAACCCTTCAGTGGGATGGGCAAACTTCCCCCCGGAAAAAGCCGCTGGCGTCATTGCCGGCGGCTCGATCAAGCAATTGCCGGCGTTGAGCTTTCACGCCGAACAGATCTGGCGCGCGGTGCCTTTTGGCACGGCGCGCCTTACCGCATTCATTAGCGTAAGCGCGCAGCACCTGCGTACGCCGATGAATAGCCCGCTTCGTAGCGCGCGCCCTGAGAAGCGTCCGCGGGAAGCGGGTTTTGACGAAGGGTGTAGTTTGAACTGACTCTCATCTGAAAACCTGAAGGAGAAAATGATGGCAACTGCAAAAAAAGCCGCCGCTAAGAAACCCGCAGCCAAGAAGGTCGCAGCAAAGAAGGCTGCTCCGGCTAAGAAGGCTGCTCCGGCAAAGAAAGTCGCTGCCAAGAAAGTGGCAGTGAAGAAGGTTGCAGCGAAGAAGGCAGCACCGGCCAAGAAGGCTGCAGCGAAGAAAGCTGCTCCGGCCAAGAAGGTAGCAGCCAAGAAAGTCGCAGTGAAGAAGGTTGCGGCGAAGAAGGCAGCACCGGCTAAGAAAGCCGCTGTGAAGAAGGTTGCAGCAAAGAAGGCAGCACCGGCCAAGAAGGCTGCAGCGAAGAAGGCTGCGCCGGCTAAGAAGGCTGCTGCCAAGAAGGCTGCGCCTGCGAAAAAGGCTGCTGCTAAAAAGGCTGCGCCCGCGAAAAAGGCTGCCGCTAAAAAGGCTGCGCCTGCCAAGAAGGCTGCCGCGAAGAAGGCCGCTGCTCCTGCCAAGAAGGCTGCCCCTGCGAAGAAGGCTGTCGCCAAGAAGGCGGCTCCCGCACCCGCAGCGACTTCCGTCTCGAGCGCACCGGCGGCGACGGTGAAGACCGCGCTGAACCCGGCAGCGGCATGGCCGTTCCCGACGGGCAGCCGTCCGTAAGCTGGACGACAAGCGGTAGAAGTACTTCGACACGTCGCATGATGTGTCCGATGATCGAGTAGCGCTTGAGTAGCGTGGCGAGCGCTACTCGGTCAGGGTCCCGTTGCCGATTTCCGGCGACGGGATTTTTTTTGCCCGGCGAGAAACTTGCAAGCGAAAAAAAACGCATGCACAGGGGAGGGCATGCGTGTGAGGTCGTCGCGGCGGCAGAAAGCCTCGCCGCGCGAGAGGGGAAACTTAGTGCGTGACGCGCGTGACGCCGCCGCTGGAGAGTAGCCGCACGCGCTCGCCGGCCCGGAAGATCTCGCCGGTGGCGCTTTGCGTGATGGCGCGCATGTCGCCGTTATCGAGCCGCACGGTGACCTCGAGACCGTCGCGCACGGCGACGCCGTTTTCGATCGAGTTGCCGGCCACCGCACCCGCCAGACCGCCGATGATGCCCGTGATGATCGAGCCGGTGCCACCGCCGATTGTGCTGCCGGCTACCGCGCCCAAGGCGCCGCCGCCGATCGCGCCGATTCCGCTCGGCTGGCCGTTGTTCGAACTGATCTTCACTGCGCGCACGCTGTCGACCGTGCCCATGCGAACCGTTTCTTCACGCTGTGCCTGCGACGCCGTGTACACGTCCGCAGAACTGCTGTTGTACGCGCACCCCGACATGGCCAGCGAACCGGCAATCAAGGCGGCCACGACCAGGCGACTCGTTGTTCTCATTCCCTAAACTCCAATAGCTCTCGGTATTACGGCAGGTCGTACCCGAACGCCTGCTTGAACCGCTCGTTGATCTCGGCCCGGCCGGGCGCATAGTTTTGCGGGCCCTGATGCTCGATCTTCAGCGCGCCCATCAGGCTCGCCAGACGGCCGGTGGTGGCCCAGCCGAGCTTGTTCTCGATGCCGTACAGCAAGCCGCCGCGGAACGCGTCGCCGCAACCTGTCGGATCGAGCACTTGCTGTGCCTTGACCGCCGGAATCTCTTCGATGCCACCTGCATGATGGATCTGCGCGCCTTGCTCGCCGAGCGTGACGATCAGCGCCTCCACCTTGCCGGCGATCTCTTCGATCGACCAACCCGTTTTATTGCTCACCAGTTTGGCTTCGTAATCATTGACCGCTACATAGGTAGCGAGTTCAATCATGCGCCGCAGCGAGGCGCCGTCGAAGAGCGGCAAGCCCTGGCCCGGATCGAAGATGAACGGCACACCCGCGGCCGCCAGATGCTCGGCGTGCTGGATCATGCCGTCGTAACCGTCCGGCCCGACGATGCCGAGCGTGATGCCCTTGGCCTCGTCGGCGCGATTCAGATGCGACTGCATCATCGCGCCCGGGTGGAACGCGGTGATCTGATTGTTTTCCAGATCCGTGGTGATCATTGCCTGCGCCGTATAGGCGTCCGGCACGACCAGCACGCTCTCCGTCGACAGGCCGAGCTGCTTGAACCGGTCCATATAGAGCTGCGCGTCGACCGAGCCGAGCGTGCCCATGATGCGCGCGTCGCCGCCCAGCAGATGCAGCGAGTAGGCGATGTTGCCCGCGCAGCCGCCGAACTCGCGGCGCATGGTCGGCACGAGAAAGCTGACGTTCAGGATGTGGACCTGCTCCGGCAGGATGTGCTCCCGGAACCGGCCTTCGAAGGTCATGATGTTGTCGTAGGCGAGCGAGCCGCAAATCAGCGTAGCCAAGGCGAGCGTTCCTGTAAAAACGATAAAGAGAATGGGCGCGACGACGTGACAGCGCCGCGCATGAAGCGCGGCGCCGGGTTCGTGCGCGAAGGTGTTACTTCAGCGCGGCGAGGGCTGCGTCGTAGTTCGGTTCGTTCTTGATTTCGCCGACCAGTTCAGCGTGAACGACCTTGTCGTTCTCGTCGACCACCACCACGGCGCGTGCCGTCAGGCCGGTCAGCGGGCCGCTCGTCACGTCGACACCGTAGGCTTGCGCGAACTCATGGCCGCGGAAGGTGGACGCCGTGACGACGTTCTCGATGCCTTCGGTCGTGCAGAAGCGCGACGCGGCGAACGGCAGGTCGCCCGACACGACGATCACAGCCGTGTTGGTCAGCTTGGCCGCGGCTTCGTTGAACTTGCGGGTCGAGGTGGCGCAAGTCGGCGTGTCGAGACTCGGGACAATGTTCAGCACTTTGCGCTTGCCGGCGAAATCGGCGAGCGACAGCGTCTTCAGATCCTTGCCGACCAGCGAGAAAGCGGGAGCGGCCTGGCCTACCGACGGGAACGTGCCGGCTACTTCGATCGGGTTGCCACCCAGCGTGACTTGACTCATGTTGTCGTGCTCCGAAAAATCGTCAGGATTGACGGTGAACGCGCCCGGTCAGCGCCAGGCGCGCGAGGATGCGTTACGGATAAAAAATCTGTACGCGGAAATTGGAAGCGACCGCATTGCCCGTGTCGAGATGCACGATCATGGTCTGAGTCGTATGCGCGGGCAGGCCGGCCGCGATCTGCGTGCCGGGCGGGACGTAGTCTTGCGGCCACAGCACGCGGCGTACTGCGACGTTGTTCTGGTCGTCGAGCAGCGTGAGTTCGATGGCCGGATAGGCGAGCGCAATATTGAAGCGGTTGCGCAGCGGCATCTTCAGTTCGAGCTTGTGCGGGCCGTCGATTTGCCGCAGATCGGACGGCTCGACCTGCAAACCGTCGATGTCGTGCGGCGGCGTGACCTGGCAGCCGAGCGTCAAGCAGGCCTTCGCGTAGAGCGTCTGCGAGCGCGGGAAATACACCATCACCGTTTCGCGTTGCCACCAGGCGAGCTGCGCGAGCAGCGCGATGATCAATAGCGCCGCCACCACCGAGCCGGCGATGATCCAGCCCATGCGCCGCGGTTCGGCCGGGCGGGTTTCGCGCACCACGGGGAAGGGATCGGCGCCGTCGTTGACGGGCTGCACGGAGAAGGGCTCACCGCTGGGGGAGACCGGGCCAGTGGCGGCGGCCGGGCCGGCGGCAGCAAAGCCGGCTGCGCCTGCGCCCGCAGCCGCACCTACGCCGGCAGCACCTACGCCGGCCGCACCGAAACGCGGCTCATTGTCAGGAATGCCATACAAGGTAGCCGGCTCGTCCAGAACCGGCTCTTCGAGCGGCTCGTCCAGCGGCGCGTCGGAAGCGCGCTCGGTCTTGTGCCAGACGCGCGGCGCTGCTTCCTCGGGTGGATCGAGGTGATAAGCGAAGGGGTCGAGCGGCGCGTCCGCGAGCAGTGGTTCGTCGTCGGGCGGAAGCGGTGCGGTGGATGCGCCGGGCGGGAGTTCGGGTTCCGTAGCGTGGCGCGGTGTGACCGCGACGCCTGCGCCGGTGGAAACCGGTGAGAGCGGCACATTGCTGGCGTTGTGACGCAGACGGTTGTCGATGGCGGCGTCGGGTGACGGCGCCCACGGATCCCATGCTTCGGCGCTGAAGTCGGGGCCCTTGGGACGCACGCCCGAAAGCGCTTCGATCGCCGCGGCTGCGGCAACCGGTTTGGCGGTCGAGAAGTCACCGCCTTCGCTGATGTCGAACAGGCTGCTCGACGCGTCGAATACTTCCTGGCAATGCCCGCAGCGCACCAGGCCGCGGCGCAGCGCAAGTTGTTCCGTTTGCAGGCGGAAGACGGTTTCGCAGAAGGGGCAACGTGTTGCCAGGAGCATATTGAGCCGATAAGCCGGAAGGCCGTTGGTTGGACAATACGCCTTATTCTAATGGCTTTCGCGACGCGTTCCCGCCAGACATACCCAACCTTCGTGTTCGCGCCATACGCTGATGTCGATCCACCGTGAGTAGACCTGCGCGACCTCGTCCGCTTGCCGCGCCAGAATGCCGGACAGCGCGATCTTGCCACCCGGTTTGACCTTCGACGAGAGCATCGAAGCCATCAGCTTGAGCGGGTTGGACAGGATATTGGCGACCACGATATCGAACTCGCCGGTAGGGCATTCGTCGGGCAAACCGTACGTGACTTCCGCACGATTGCGCTCGCTGTTGTGGCGCGCCGATTCGACCGCTTGCGGATCGATGTCGATGCCGTACACGGGATTCGCGCCGCACTTTTTCGCGAGGATCGCGAGAATGCCGGAGCCGCAGCCGTAGTCGAGAACCGATTGCTCGGGTTCAACCGACTGCTCCAGCCATTCCATGCAAAGCCGCGTGGTGGGATGGCTGCCGGTGCCGAAAGCGAGCCCCGGATCCAGTTCCAGCACCAGTGCTTCGGGGTCCGGCGCGTCGTGCCACGACGGCACGACCCAGATGCGCTCGCCGATCTTGATCGGATCGAACTGCGACTGCGTGAGCCGCACCCAATCCTGATCTTCGACTTCACGCACGGTGAACGACGGCGCCGCCGCCAATCCGATTTCATTGGCTGCGGCGGTGAGCAACACCGCCGGCTCGTGTTCCGGCGCGAGCAGCGCGATCACGCGCGAACGCTGCCACGCCGTGCGATCCGGCGTGAGACCGGGCTCGCCGAACAGCGGCTGCTCGTCGGGCGTGTCGGCGTCCGCATCTTCGACCGACACGGACAACGCGCCCAACTCGAGCAGCGCGTCGGAGAATTCCTCCGCGTGCTCGCGTGCCAGTTCGGCGATCAGTTCCCGGTAGCTCATGAGTTACGCTTCTTCCGGCGCGGCCTGCAGCTTCGCGGCCAGGCGGTTTTCGAGGTAGTGAATGCTGGTGCCGCCTTCGACGAATTTCGCATCCAGCATCAGCTCGCGATGCAACGGGATGTTGGTCTGAATGCCTTCCACCACCATCTCCGACAAGGCAATGCGCATGCGCTTGATCGCCTGTTCGCGCGTCGCGCCGTAAGCGATCAGCTTGCCGATCATCGAATCATAGTTCGGCGGCACGAAATAGCCATTGTAGGCGTGCGAGTCGACGCGGATGCCGGGGCCGCCCGGCATGTGCCACGACGTCAGGCGTCCCGGCGACGGAATGAACTTGAACGGATCTTCCGCGTTGATCCGGCATTCAATCGCGTGACCCTTGAACACGATGTCGCGCTGACGGAAGGCGAGCTTTTCGCCGGCCGCAATGCGGATCTGTTCCTGCACGATGTCGACGCCCGTGATCAGCTCCGTCACCGGATGCTCGACCTGTACGCGCGTGTTCATTTCGATGAAGTAGAACTCGCCGTTTTCGTAGAGGAACTCGAACGTGCCCGCGCCGAGATAGCCCATCTTCTTGCAGGCGTCCGCGCAACGATCGCCGATGCGGTCGATCAGGCGGCGCGCGATACCCGGCGCCGGCGCTTCTTCGATCACTTTCTGGTGACGGCGCTGCATCGAGCAATCACGCTCGCCCAGCCAGACGGCGTTCTTGAACGAATCGGCCAGCACCTGAATTTCGATGTGCCGCGGGTTCTCCAGGAATTTCTCCATGTAGACCTGCGGGTTGCCGAACGCACGGCCGGCTTCTTCGCGCGTCATGTTGACCGCGTTGACCAGCGCCGCTTCCGTGTGGACCACGCGCATGCCGCGGCCACCGCCGCCGCCGGCGGCTTTGATGATGACCGGATAGCCGACCTGGCGGGCAATCTTCACGATCTCTTTCGGATCTTCCGGCAACGCGCCTTCCGAACCCGGCACGCAAGGCACGCCGGTCTTGATCATGGTTTGCTTGGCCGTGACCTTGTCGCCCATCATCCGGATCGTTTCCGGGCGCGGGCCGATGAAGGTGAAGCCGGACTGTTCGACACGTTCGGCGAAGTCGGCGTTTTCCGAGAGGAAGCCGTAGCCGGGGTGAATCGCTTCGGCGTCGGTGACTTCCGCCGCGCTGATCAGCGCGGGCATGTTCAGGTAGCTCAGATTCGAAGGCGCCGGGCCGATACAGACGGCCTCGTCGGCGAGCTTCACGTACTTGGCTTCCTTGTCGGCTTCGGAATAAACGACGACGGTCTTGACGCCGAGTTCGCGGCAGGCGCGCTGGATACGAAGCGCGATCTCGCCGCGATTGGCAATGAGGATTTTTTCAAACATAGCGGGTTTTCGACTCATCAATGGGCGCCGGGTTGATCACAACGCCGGCTGCCTCAGAGGATCGGTCGCGCGCCTAAGAAAAACGGCGCGCGGGCGGCATGCGCAAAGCGTGCCGCGTCAGCCGACCACGAACAGCGGTTGGCCGTACTCGACCGCCTGACCGTTTTCGACGAGGATTTCCTTCACCACGCCGGACTTGTCCGACTCGATTTCGTTGAGCAGCTTCATCGCTTCGATGATGCAGATCGTCTGGCCTTCCTTGACCGTGTCGCCCACCTGGACGAACGGATCGGCGCCCGGGGACGGCGCGCGGTAGAAGGTGCCGACCATCGGCGAGGTCACCACATGGCCTTGCGGCGCGGCGGCAGCCGGCGTAGCCGGTGCGGCTGCTGCAGCCGCCGGCGCTTCGCCACCGAGTGCCGGTGCCGGCTGCGCGTATTGCGGCGCGTACGACGCGGACGGTTGCACGTAAACCGGCGGCGCATTCTTGACGATGCGGACCTTGCCTTCGCCCTCGGTCACTTCGAGTTCGGAAATGCCGGACTCCGAGACGAGGTCGATCAGAGTTTTCAGTTTACGTAGGTCCATCAGGCAGCCCCTTTAATGCGTAAAGTGCCGGCGCGTACGCAGCCGGCGCAAATTAGACGTGTTTGGAATCAGCCGCGCGACGAGCCGGCGGACAGCCGGTCGAGCGCGAATTCGAGCGCGTACAGATATCCCTTCCAGCCGAGACCGCAAATCACGCCCTCAGCCTGGTCGGAGAAATACGAGTGATGCCGGAACGGTTCGCGACGATGCACGTTCGACAGATGAATCTCGACGAACGGGATGCCGACCCCCGCCAGTGCGTCCCGAATGGCCACGCTGGTGTGCGTGTACGCGGCGGGATTGATCAGTATGAAATCGGTTTTTTCAGTCCGCGCGGATTGGATGCGGTCCACCAGGGCGCCTTCATGATTGCTCTGGAACGACGCGAGTTCGACGCCTGCGTCCGCTGCGCGGTCCGCCAGCGCCTGATCGATCTGCGGCAAGGTCACGTGACCATAGACCTCGGGTTCCCGGGTGCCGAGAAGGTTGAGGTTGGGTCCGTGCAGTACCAGCAGTCGCGTCATGGTCGCTTCTTTTTCCGTGGAATTGGGCGCACTTTAGCGCTGATTAGAGAAACTTGTCTAGTTTCGCGCGCGTACGGATTGATGGCGGCGGTATTTCGCCGCTGCGCCGGGCGCCCATCTTCTCTCAAATCCGTCTGATTTGCGCCTATTTTCGCGCCTTCCGCGGGTAATCGAGCGCCAAAAGAATGTGAAATTTAAAGGGCGTCGAGCGTCTGTTTCAGCGCCTGCGGGTCGATTTGTCCTAATTTTGTCGAGCGAATGTTGCCTTTTGCGTCAATTACGACGGTAAACGGCAGCCCGCCCGCAGTATTGCCGAAGGCGCGCGCGAGGTCTGCGCCGCCGAAGCCGGTCACGTAGACCGGGTACGCCACTTTCACTTTCTGCAGGAACACCTGAACGTTTTTTTCCGAATCCACGCCAAGTCCGACGAACTGTATGCCTTTTTTCGCGTAATCGCGCTGAAGTTGCGACAGCGCGGGCATTTCTTCGACGCAAGGGCCGCACCACGAGGCCCAGAAGTTGACGACGATTGGGTGGCCTTTAAGCAAACTTAGCGTTTGCGGCTTGCCGTCGACTGTCGTCACCGGCGCGGTCCAGAGTTGCGCGACCGCGTTTTGCGGAGAGGCCGGTTGCGCGGCATGCGCGACTTCTTCGACGCCGCCGTTCAGCAAGTGGTTCGCCAGAACGCCGCCGCCCGCGGCGACAGCGGCGACAAGTACGCCCGCCAGAATCCGTCTCGTATTCATCTTGGTCAGTCTAGTTGGTTGAAGGAGCGACGTCGCTGCCGTCGAGTAGCGTCTGAACGGCCTGCAAATTGGCGCGTGCCGTGCGCCCGCGCGCGTCGGCGCGCACTGCGCCACGCAGATCGTCGGTTTCGTAGAGCGCCACGTGCAGGCCGACCGGTTCAGCCTCGCGCCCTTCGTTCGTGGGGCGCCACAGAAAGCTGAGCGTTTCGACATAGCCGCGGCCGGCGAAATGCCGCGTTTCCGAGACGTCGTACTGAATGTTGGCGTTCAGAAAGTAGATGGCGACTTCCTTTGGGTTGTCGCAGAACACCTGAAGGTGGATATCCGAGTGTTCGCCGGCGGTGCCGCCGAGCACCGCACCGGTCAGATAAGGATTGAACGGCGCGAGCCGCTCCATCCATTCGACCGCGATGCGGCGCAGCCGCCGCAGCAACACAGGCTGGCTGTCGCCCTGGAACAGCGACTGATATTCGCGGATTTCTTCTTCGATCTGGTCGTTATCCGGCAGCCATTCGCCGGCAACACGGCTCTCGCCGACCACTTGCCGGGCGGCTTTGCGCTTCGCCGTGGCGTAATCCAGACCGTCTTCGGCGATCATGCGGGCAGCCGCGATGGCGATTTCCTCGCGCACGCGCTGCGGATCGAAATGAGATTTGCGGACCATCCCTCGATCATACTAGAGATTGGTGACGGCCTTTCCTGGCGGGTCGCACCGCGCGCCGGACGAGACGGCGCAGGCGAGCGCGCATAGGGTGATCGAAAGGCGTCGGTTACAATAGCGTCCTTTGCAGACGGTCGTTTCGGCCGCTCTTCTGCGCTCCCATCCCTCTCAGGAAAGCGCCGGGCCGCGCCCCGTTTTCTTGCCCCCTCAGGGGGCCTGGCGCGAGGCGACAGGTTAGGGGGCCCTTCCAGGAAAAACGCCCGCGCGGCACGACAGGCTTATGCACATCCACATCCTCGGTATCTGCGGCACGTTCATGGGCGGTCTCGCGGTCCTCGCGCGCGGCGCGGGCCACACCGTGACGGGTTGCGACGCCGGCGTCTATCCGCCCATGAGCACGCAGCTCGAGGCGCAAGGCATTGGTCTGATAGAAGGTTACGACGCGGACCAGTTGAACGGCCTGAACGCGGATCTGTTCGTGATCGGCAACGTGGTCTCGCGCGGCAACCCGCTGATGGAAGCCATTCTCGACCGCGGCCTGCCGTATACCTCCGGCCCGCAATGGCTCGGCGAGCATGTGCTGAACGGCAAATGGGTGCTGGCGGTGGCCGGCACGCACGGCAAAACGACCACCAGCTCGATGCTGACCTGGCTGCTCGAAGACGCCGGCCTCAATCCGGGCTTCCTGATCGGCGGCGTGCCGCTGAATTTCGGCGTGTCCGCGCGGCTGACCGATTCCAGCTTCTTCGTGATCGAAGCCGACGAGTACGACACGGCCTTCTTCGACAAGCGCTCGAAGTTCGTCCATTACCGTCCCAAGACCGCGGTGCTGAACAACCTCGAATTCGATCACGCCGACATTTTCCCGGATCTGGCCGCGATCGAAACGCAGTTCCATCATCTGATCCGCACCGTGCCGGGAATCGGCCGCGTGGTCACGAACGGCCGCGAAAACGCGCTCGAACGCGTGTTGACGCGCGGTTGCTGGAGCGAAGTGGAGCGTTTCGGCGTGCAGGGCGGCTGGGAAACCTTGCCGGCGGAAGACGGCGTGCCGGTCGACGAGCGTTTCGCCGTCTATCACAACAGTGAGCGTGTCGGGGTGGTCGAGTGGCAGGTGCAAGGCGAGCACAATCGCATGAACGCGCTGGCCGCGATCGCCGCCGCGCGCCATGTCGGCGTGCCGCCGGCGCAGGCCGCCCGCTCGCTGGCTGGCTTTCGCAACGTCAAGCGGCGCATGGAAGTGCGCGGCAGCGTCGACGGCGTGACCGTCTACGACGACTTCGCGCACCATCCGACCGCCATCGACACGACCGTGGCCGGGCTGCGCGCCCGTGTGGGCCGTGACAACACGCGGATTCTCGCCGTGCTGGAACCGCGCTCGAACACCATGAAGCTCGGCGTGATGAAGGCGCAATTGCCGGGCAGTCTCGCCGACGCCGATCTGGTGTTCGGCTACGGCGCGCCGGCCGGCCGCGACGCGCTCGGCTGGAATCTCGGCGAGGCGCTCGCGCCGCTCGGCGGCAAAGCGCAGGCTTTCGACAATCTCGACGCGCTGGTCAAAGCGGTAGTCCACGCAGCGCGCCCCGGCGATCAGATTCTGGTGATGAGCAACGGCGGCTTCGGCGGCGTGCATCAGAAACTGCTCGACGCCCTTTCCGCGCGAGGCGCTTCGTGATCCTTTATCTGCACGGTTTCCGCTCGTCGCCCAATTCGTTCAAGGCGCGCCTGCTGGCGGCGCGGCTCGTCGAGCTCGGCCGCAGTGACGAATGGTGCTGCCCAATGTTGCCGGTTTCGCCGTTCGAGACCGTGGCGCTCGCCGAATCGCTGGTGGCCGCCGCCCAGCCGCAAACCGTCACGCTGATCGGTAGTTCGCTCGGCGGCTATTTCGCCACCTATCTGGCGGAGAAGCACGGCTGGCCGGCGGTGCTGCTGAATCCGGCGGTCGTGCCGCAGCGCGATCTGAGCGCCTACCTCGGCGAGCAGCCGTTGTGGCACGGCGGCGGCAGCATCGTCGTCGAGCCGCATCATCTGGATGAGTTGCGCGCGCTCGGCGTCGCCTCGATCACCCGGCCCGAACGCTATTATTTGATGGCCGCCACCGGCGACGAAGTGCTCGACTACCGCGAAATGCTCGCGCACTATCCCGGCGCACGCACTACGCTGATCGAAGGGAGTGACCACGCGATCAGCGAGTTCGCGCAATACGTCGACGACGTGCTGGCCTTCTGCGACGCGGAAGACGTCGAGCCGCCGGCGCCGCGCGAAGCCGCGTAGAGTCGCGTCAAGCCGGGCGTTCCAGCAGCGGGGCGATTGCCGCGCATCATGATTCATGCCGCCGGCGCGCGCGTATCGCGCCGCGGATCCACTACCACGAACACGTTGCCGTGCCGCGCACGCAGTGACCGATCGCAAAGCAGGATCGGGCGCGCCGGCAGATGCAAGACAGAACGAGAGTATTGAGTGAACGTTTTCTTCGAGGAATCGGGCAGTTTCAAGGCAGGCAGCGTGCTGTCGCGCCAAGGCGATGCTTTCCAGGTCGAGTTGCCGGGTGGCCGGCGCGCCAAGGTGCGCGCGAAAGATGTGCTGATCGAATTCGAAAAGCCGAGTGCGGCCGAACTGATGCAGCAAGCCGACGCTGCCGCGCAGGAGATCGATCTGGACTTCCTGTGGGAATGCGCGCCTGACGACGAATTCCCGTTCGCCACGCTCGGCGCAGAGTATTTCGGCGACCGCTTCGGGTCGATCGAGCGCGCCGCGCTGGTGCTGCGCATGCATGGCTCGCCGGTGTACTTCCGCCGCAAGGGCCGCGGCATGTACCAACGCGCACCGCAGGAGCAACTGAAGATGGCGCTCGCCGGGCTCGAGCGCAAGCGTCAGCAGGCGCTGGTGCAGGTCGGCTACGAAGATGAATTGAAAGCCGGCCGTCTGCCGGAAGCCTTCACGGGCAGCAAGGCGCTGGGGCTGCTGACCAAGCCGGACAAGAACACGATCGAGTACAAGGCGCTAGAAGGCGCCGCGGCGGCGCGCGGTATTTCGCAGGCGCGTCTGATGCTGGAAAACGGCGCCATTCCGTCGGCGCGCGCGTTGCACGAAGCGAAATTCCTCTCCGAGTTCTTCCCGCACGGCACCGGCTTTCCGCCGGTTACCGTCGGCACCTTGCCGGAAGATCTGCCGGAAGCGGACGTGCAGGCGTTCTCGATCGACGACATCACCACCACTGAAATCGACGATGCTTTCTCCGTCGAGCACTTGGCCGACGGCCGCGTGCGGATCGGCGTGCATATCGCCGCGCCGGCGCTCGGCATTCAGCGTGGCGACGAGGTCGATGCGATCGCGCGCACGCGTTTGTCGACCGTGTACATGCCCGGCGACAAGATCACCATGCTGCCCGACAGCGTCGTCGAAGCGTTCACGTTGGCCGAAGGCGGCTTGCGTCCGGCGCTTTCGCTGTATGTGATCGTCAATCGCGAGACGCAGGAGATCGTCGCGAGCGAAACGCGCGCCGAGCGCGTGTTCGTGAAGAACAACCTGCGCCACAACACGCTCGACGAACTCGTCACCGAAGAGGCGCTCGCCGCCGGCACCGGCGACTATCCGCACAAGGACGACATCGCCGTGCTGTGGCCGTTTGCGCAGGCGCTATTCGAAAAGCGCCAGGCCGCGCGCGCCGGTTACGGTCTACGTCGCGAAGTGCAGCGCAATACCGACTTCAACTTCTACGTTGAAGGCGAGCACATCACGATCACGCCGCGCCGGCGCGGTTCGCCGCTCGATACGATCGTCGCCGAACTGGCGATTCTCGCGAACTCGTCGTGGGGCGCGTTCCTGCACGACCACGGTGTGCCGGGCATCTACCGCACGCAGCGCGCTTTTGGCGCGCCGACTGGTCCCAAGCGCACGCGCATGCAGACCAACGCCGCGCCGCACGAAGGCCTCGGTGTCACGCAGTACGCGTGGAGTACGTCGCCGCTGCGCCGTTACGTCGACCTGGTGAACCAGTGGCAGTTGATCGCCTGCGTGCAGCATGGCGTGACCGCGAAACTGGCCGCGCCGTTCAAGCCGAAAGATGCCGATCTGTTCGCCGTCGTGCAAGGTTTCGACGACACGTACACCGCGTACGCCGATCATCAGCGTCGCATGGAGTACTTCTGGTGCCTGCGCTGGCTGAAGCAGGAGAACAGGAAGCAGGTGGTGGCGTCGGTGGTGAAGGGCGATCTGGTGCGCCTGGAAGAGATTCCGCTGCTGCTGCATGTGCCGGGCCTCGGCGTGCACGCGCGCGGCACGCGTTTGCAGATGGAAGTGATGTCAATCGATGAGTTGACCGTGGAAGCCTCCGTGCGTCTTCTGCATGTGCTCGACGCGCCCACCGTGACGAGCGGCAGCGAGGCTGAAGAAGCGGACGAGGGCGAAGAGGAAATCATCGACGCCCCGGACGAGAGCGCCGAAGGCGAAGCCGAGGCGCAGGCCGAAGCCGAACTCGACGGCAACGACGCGGCTGCTGTGAAGGACGACGCCGAAAGCAGCGATGGCGCGGACGGTGCCGCCACCCATCAGCACATTGCGGAGCCGGGACGATGAGCACTCAGGATTCACGCGACCGCTATGCGGTCATCGGCAACCCGGTCGGTCATAGCAAGTCGCCGTTCATTCATGGACGGTTTGCCGCGCAGACCGGCGAGCCTGTGGAATATGGCCACCTGCTCGCGCCGGTGGATGCGTTCGTGCCGCACGTGCGGGCCTTCATCGACGCAGGCGGGCGCGGGCTGAACGTGACCGTGCCGTTCAAACTCGACGCGCATGCCTTTGCTGACACTTTGTCGCCGCGCGCGGCGGCGGCGGGGGCGGTGAACACGTTGCGCATCGACGCAAATGGTATCTATGGCGACAACACCGATGGTTTCGGTCTCGTGCGCGACATCGAGGTGAATCTCGGCGTGTCGTTGAAGGGAGCACGCATTCTGTTGCTGGGCGCAGGCGGCGCCGCGCGCGGCGTGGTGCTGCCAATGCTGGGCCGCGCGCCGCATACGGTGACCATCGTCAATCGCACGGCGGAGAAAGCCGAGGCGCTGGTCGGCCAGTTCGCGCAGGCCGCGCGTGATGCGGCATGTCATCTGAGCGGCGGCAGCGCGCGGGCGATCGAAGCGGGCGCTTACGATGTGATCGTCAACGCGACGGCGGGAAGTCTCGATGCGTCGCTGCCCGAGTGCGACGACCGCGCGTTCGGCAGCGGCACACTCGCCTACGACATGATGTACGGCGCGCATCCGACCGTGTTCATGGAGCACGCGCGGAAGCTGGGCGCGCGCGGTGCCGATGGACTCGGGATGCTGGTCGAGCAGGCGGCCGAATCGTTTTTCGTGTGGCGCGGCGTGCGGCCTGACGGCGCGCCGGTGCTGGCCGAATTGCGTGCGCTGTTGACGGCGCCGTCGCACGCTTAACGCTGGCGTATCAGGTTAAGGCACATTCCCGCACGAGGATTGAGAGCACGATGACAGCAACGCGGCGCGTGAGCCGGCCAGGTCCGGTGCGATGGGTGTTCTATCTGTGCGCCGTGGTTGCGATTGCGTGGCTCGCGACGCAGGCGTTTTACTTCGCGCGGATCGCAGTTTGGAATTACGTCAATCCGCGCAGTACAGCGTTTATGCGGTCGGACGCGTGGCGGTTGTCGCAGGATCGGCCGGATCTTTCGGTGCAGCATACGTGGGTGTCGTATGACCAGATTTCGCGCAATCTGAAGCGGGCGATTATTGCTTCTGAGGATGCGAATTTTGTTAACAACAATGGGTATGAGACCGACGCTATTTTGCAGGCCTGGGAGCGGAATAAGGCTAAGGGCAAGATTGTTCGCGGTGGGTCGACCATTACTCAGCAGTTGGCGCGGAATCTGTTTTTGTCTCGGGAGAAAAGCTATATCCGGAAGGGGCAGGAGCTCATCATTACCTGGATGCTCGAGACCTTGATGGATAAGGAGCGGATCTTTGAGATTTATCTCAACTCCGTTGAGTGGGGGAATGGGGTTTATGGGGCTGAGGCGGCGGCTCATTATTACTACAAGACTTCGGCGAGTAAGTTGACTGCTGCGCAGTCGGCTCGATTGGCCGTTATGCTGCCGCAGCCTAAGTATTTTGATGAGCATCGAGGGTCGCAGTATTTGGCGCAGCGGTCGCGGGTTATTGCCAGGAGGATGGGGGCGGCTGAGTTGCCCGATTGATGGGGGTCTTTGCCTGCGCGGCGCTGGGTCTGTGTTTTTTATGGCGTTGGCCTTTCCTTGAGTTCATGTCGGTCTATTAGCGTCGCCCCTGTGCGGG